>NZ_JBUDXE010000004.1:0-353174 GCF_054956735.1 Ramlibacter sp. bp-362 | reverse complement strand
GGAGGGGGGGGGGAGGGGTTGGGTGGGGTTTTTCTTGAGGCCAACAGCGGTCTTGTTGGGTGGGGTCTGGGGGGGGGGGGGGGGAGCCGAAGGCGAACCCCAGCAAATCACCCGAGCGGATCCGCGAGCCCGTGCTTCAGCGCGTAGCGCACGAGCTCCGTCGCGTTCGACACGCCCAGCTTCTGCATCAGGTTGGCCTTGTGCGTGCTGACCGTCTTGACGGAGAGGTTGAGCTTGGCCGCGATCTCCGAGACCGCCTCGCCCGCCACCAGCAGGCGGAAGACCTCGAATTCGCGGTCGGAGAGCGATTCGTGCGGCAGCCCTTCGCTGCCCGGCATGGCGCCCAAGGCCAGCTGTTCGGCCACCTCGGCGCTGATGTAGGCGCCGCCGGCGGCGATCTTCCGGATCGCCTGCTGCAGCTGCGCCGGCGCGCTTTCCTTGGTGAGGTAGCCGCTCGCGCCCGACTTGATCGCGCGCACCGCGTACTGGGTCTCCTGGTGCATGCTCAGCACCAGGATGCGCAGGCGCGGCTTCTCGGCCTTCACCAGCTTGATCAGCTCCATGCCGCTGCGCCCGGGCATCGAGAGGTCCAGCACCAGCACGTCGAACTCCAGCTCGCGCACGCGCTGCATGACTTCCGTGCCGTCGGCGGCCTCGCCGGCGACCTCGAAGTCGGACACGTCGCCGACGATGCGCTTCAAGCCCTCGCGCACGATCGCGTGGTCGTCGGCCAGGACGATGCGGATCGGCATCACGCTTCCCCGCCGAGCGGGATGCGCGCTTCGACGCGCGTGCCCGTGCCCGGATGGCTTTCCACCTTCAGCTCGCCGCGCAGCAGCTGCGCGCGCTCGCGCAGGCCCACCAGGCCCAGCGACTGCGGCTTGCGCGGCGCCGAGGGGCGGAAGCCGATGCCGTCGTCCTGCACCCGCACCAGCAGGTGGCCGCCGACGGGACGCAGCTCGACCTCCACGCGGCTGGCCCGCGCGTGCTTGGCCACGTTGGCCAGCGACTCCTGCACGATCCGGAACACGCCCGTGGCGTGCGGCTCCTGCAGGTCCAGCGATTCGTCCACCTGCAGCTCGCAGGGCACGCCGGTGCGCTGGCTGAAGTTCTGCACGGCCCATTCGATGGCCGCCACCAGGCCCAGGTCGTCCAGCACCAGCGGCCGCAGGTCGGCGGCGATGCGGCGCACCGAGGCCACGGCCGTGTCGAGCATCGCCAGCATCTGCGCCAGCTTCTCCTGCGCCGCGCCGTCCTGGGCGGCGACGTGGTCGCGCAGCCAGATGCTGTCCATCTTGAGCGCCGTGAGCGACTGCGCCAGCTCGTCGTGCAGCTCGCGGGCGATGCGCGACTTCTCCTGCTCGCGCACGCCGGTGGATTCGGAAGCGAAGGACGCCAGCTCCGCCTGCGCCCGCACGCGCTCGGTCACGTCGCGCAGGATCACCGTGTAGACCTTGCCCTCGGGCGTCTGCAGCTGCGAGATCGAGGCCTCGATCGGGAACTCGGTGCCGTCCTTGCGCAGCGCGTACAGGATGGTCTGGTGCCCCATGCGGCGCGAGGTCGTGCCGGTGGCGCCGAAGCGCCGCACCTGCCCCGCGTGCCCTTCGCGGTAGCGCTCCGGGATCAGCAGGTCCAGCGGCCGCCCCTCGACTTCGGCGGGCGTCCAGCCGAACATCTTCTCGGCGGCGCGGTTGTACATGACGATGCGCTGGCGGTCGTCGACGCTGATGATCGCGTCCATGGCGGAATCCAGCAGTCCGGCCAGGCGGGCCGCGGCGTTGTCGTCGGAGAGGAAGGAGGACACGTGTGGCTCTTGCTTTCTGCGCAAATTACAGCACAACCGCCCGGCGCCGGATGCGCGTCCCGCCCGAGTCCTACACCCCGCCCCGGGGGCCCCTGACACCGCGCGCGGAACTGCCGGCCCAGACTGCGTTCCAACCGGTCCTTACCTCCCATCGCAGTGTTGGCCATCGACAATTCCTCCACCCTCGCCGCAGGCGCCACGCCGTCCGCCGTCCCCGACGCCTCGCCGCAGCGCCTGCGCAGCCTGGCGCGCGCGGCGCAGCACGACATCCTGCGGCGGCTCACGCCGCCGCTGCGGCACGACATGGTGGTGCACCTGCAGTCGCTGGGCATGATGGCCGAGGCCCTGGGCGCGCGCGTGGAACGCGGCGCCGTCGAACAGGAGGACCTGCAGGGATCCGTCTCCAAGCTCAACCGGCTCGCGCGGCAGGCCGTGGCGCGCTGCCTGGAGGTCTGCACCTGGATGGAACCCGCCGAGGACGACACGATCACGCTGCGCGAGGGCGTCGCCGAGATCGTGCGCCTGCTGGCCACCAGCCTCAACTTCCGCGGCTTCGAGCTGCGCGGCGAGCCGGCGGACGCCGAGGGCGACTTCGACGTCTCGCGCAGCGCCGTGCGCTTCCTGCTGGCCGCCGCGATCCTCACGCTCACCGACGCCGCGCCGGCGCCGGGCACGGTGACGGTGCGCACCGAGCAGTCCTCGTCGCACGGCGTGGTGGCCGTCGAGTGGGAACCCCAGCCGGACCCTGGCTTCACGCAGCTGCACGAGGCGGGCGAAGCGCCGCTGTCGTGGCTGGAAGTGCAGGCGCTCGCCGGCCAGCACGGCGTGGAGCTGCTGCGCAACGGCCACGCGATCATCCTGCGCCTGCCGCGCGCGCTGGTCACGACCCCACTGAAGATGGTTCCCGTGTGAGCGCGGGGGCCGCGGCCGCCGCGTCCATGAAGGCCTCCAGCTGCGCGATCGGCAGAGGCCGGCAGTACAGGTAGCCCTGGTAGCGCTGGCAGCCCTGGCGCGCGAGGAAGTCGCGCTGTTCCTCGGTCTCCACGCCCTCCGCGATCACCTGCAGGCCCAGGTTGCGGCACAGCCCGATGATCGTGGTGGCGATCGCGGCGTCGTTGGCGTCGGTCAGGATGTCCTTGATGAAGGCCCGGTCGATCTTCAGCTCGTCGATCGGCAGCCGCTTGAGGTAGGACAGCGAGGAGTAGCCGATCCCGAAGTCGTCCACCGACAGACGCACGCCCATGTCCTTCAGGGCCTGCATGCGGGCGATCGTCGCGTCCAGGTGGTCGGCCAGCAGGCTCTCCGTCACTTCCAGCTTGAGCTTCTCGGGCGCGACGCCCGCGCGGCGGATGCAGCCGACCACCTCGTCCACGAACTCGGGGTGGCGGAACTGCCGCACGCTCACGTTCACGGCGATCGTCAGGTGGCGCCGGTCGGGCCGCAGCGCCCACGCGGCGAGCTGCGCGCAGGCGGCCTGCAGCACCCAGTGGCCGATGGGGATGATCAGCGAGGTCTCCTCCGCCATCGGGATGAACTGGTCGGGCCGCACGGTGCCGCGCGTGGGATGCTCCCACCGCAGCAGCGCCTCCACGCCGGTCATGCGGCCGTCCATCCCGACCTGCGGCTGGTACTCGACCTTCAGGTGGTTCTCGTGCCAGCTCTGGCGCAGGTCGGCCGCGAGCGCCGCGTTCGCGCTCGCCACGGCCTGCATCTCGGGATCGAAGAAGCGCACGCCGTTGCGGCCGGCGGCCTTGGCCTGGTACATGGCCAGGTCCGCCTGCTTCAGCAGTTCGTTGACGCTGGAAGGCGCCTTGCCGAACAGCGTGACGCCGACGCTGCAGGTGCTGTGGTGCAGGTAGCCGGGCAGCACGTAGGGTTCGCCGAGCGCATCCAGGATGCGCTGGCTCACCGCCTGCGCCGCGGTGAGCGGGTCCAGCGGCTTCTCGCGCGTGTTCTCCAGCAGCACCACGAACTCGTCGCCGCCCAGGCGCGCGACCAGGTCGCCCTTGGCGACGCAGTTGCGCAGCCGGCGCGCCACCTGCTGCAGGAGCAGGTCGCCCTTCTGGTGGCCCAGCGTGTCGTTCAGCACCTTGAAGTTGTCCAGGTCGATGAACATCAGCGCGCCCTCGCGCGCCTGCCCGCTCTCGCCCACCACCTCGTTCAGCCGGTCCAGCAGCATCTGGCGGTTCGGCAGCTGCGTGAGCGGGTCGTAGAACGCCAGGTACTGGATCTTCTCCTCGTCGCGCTTGCGCTCGGTGATGTCGCGTCCCACCGCCACCCAGTGCGTGAGCCGGCGCGACTCGTCCCACACGGGCGAGACGTCCAGGTCGACCCAGTAGGGCTCGCCGGATTTCGTGTAGTTGATGAGGTCGACGCGCACGCGCTCCCACTGCTCGAGCGCCGAGCGGATGCGATCGAGCTGCGCGCGCTGCGTGTCGGGGCCCTGCAGGAAGCGCGGCGAATGGCCGATCACCTCGTCGCGCGTGTAGCCGGTGCGGCGCTCGAAGGCGTCGTTCACGAACACGATGCGCGGGCCCGGCGCGCGGAAGGGCGCGGCCTCGGTGATGATGACGATGTCGTTCAGGCGGGCGATGCTTCCCTCCAGCAGCGTCAGGTGCTGCTGCGCGCCCCGCCGCGCCGTGACGTCGCGCAGGTGCAGCGCCAGCCCGGCGCCGAAGGGAAAGCCGCGCACCTCGAGCCAGTGCACGACCTGCGCGTCCAGTTCCTCCAGCTCGATGGCCTCGCGCTTCTCCAGCGCGTGCATGATGCGTTCCTCCAGCGCGAGCCGCGCCCGCTTCTGGAAGAAGCTCCACACCTTGCGCCCCAGCAGGTCCTCGCCGCCGGCGCCCAGCAGCTGCTCCGCCTGCTCGTTGGCGTAGCTGATGCGTCCCTGCCGGTCCACGGTGACGAAGGCTTCGGCGCTGCCCAGCGCGCCGCCCATGCTGACGGTGTGCCGCAACAGCGTGCCGGGGCGGTAGCCGGCCGGCGCGATCTCCTGCACCAGGCCTTCGGCGCCGACGACCGCGCCGCCGTCGTCGCGCAGCGGCTGGCCCACGCAGCGCACCCACACGCGCCGGCCCTGGAAGGTGCGCACCTGCACCTCGACGTCGAAGGGCGTGCCCTGCTCCATGCAGGCACGCAGCTTCGCCTCGAGTTCGCCGCGGTGGTCGCCGGCGAAGTGCGACAGCGCCTCGTCGTACGCGGGCGCGTAGCCGGGCGGCGCGCCGTGCAGGCGCGCCATCTGCGCGGACCAGTACAGCGTGCGCTCGCGGCTGTCCAGCCGCCAGAAGCCGACGAAGGCGCTGCTCTCCACCAGTTGCAGCAGCTTGCCTGCGTTGAGCGCGATCACCGGATCCATGGACATGCTTGGCCGCATCTTACGTTCGCGCGGACGGCGGCGGGGCCGACCGTAGGCACCCTCCTACACCCGAACGCGTGCCCATCCGAACGGGGCCGCGGAGCGCAGGGCTAGAGTGCCTTACGCCTTGACACCGTCACTTACCGATCGAGCCCTCGTGCAACTTGCCGTCTACGTCGTCGAGGACAACGCCGAGATCCACGAGAACCTCGTGGAAGCGCTCGAGGAGCTCACCTGCGTGAAGGTGGTCGGCGGTTCGGCGACGGAGGAAGAGGCGCTGGCCTGGATCGCCACCCACGCGCACTGGGACATGCTGATCGTGGACCTCTTCCTCAAGGGCGGCAGCGGCATGCGCCTCGTGCAGCAGGTGCAGCGCGCCCGGCCCGGCCAGAAGATCATCGTGTTCAGCAACTACGTCAATGCCAGCGTGCGCAAGCGCTGCGCTCAGCTGGGCGTGGACGCCGTGTTCGACAAGTCCACCGAGATCGACGCCCTGGTGGACTACTGCGCCCACCAGTGCACGCTGATGGGCGCGCAATCCGCCCCGGCACCGCTCTCACCCTCCGGAGGTCCGCCATGAGCAACAGCATCGAATTCCCCGGCCTGTCCCTGGTCGACCTGCCCCGGGAAACGCCCGCCGCCGCGCCGCAGGGCCCCACCGCCGACAGTCCGCCCACCATCGGGCGCCGCTGGTCCGACGGCGCCGGCACCTACGCGCCCGCCGATCCGGACGCGCCCTGGTCCATGGCGCAGCAGTGGCCCAACCTCGTGGCGGCGCTGTCGGAGCAGGCGGTGGAGAGCAGCAACCTGCTGCTGCGCGCGCTGAACTACCTGGTGGGCGCCGGGCGCCTGCGCCGCAGCGAAGCCAAGGCGCTGAGCGATGCGATGCACCAGCTGCGCGGCACCAGCCTGCGCGCGCAGCAGATCACGCGGCTCGCGGGGGGACGCATCCGCCAGGCGCGCGAGCGGGTGGAGCTGTCGGAGCTGGTGCGCCACGTGCTCGACGACCGCGCGGGCGAACTGGCGGCGGCAGAAGTGACGGTGAGCTCGGACCTCCAGCCGGTGGACGTGCTGCTCGACCCGCCGGTGGCGATCAGCCTGCTCAATGCCATCGTCGACTGGGCGACCAGCTTCAGCAAGAAGCTGCACGTGACGCTGCTGCCCACCGAGTGGCCGGGGCCGGCGCAGCTGAAGGTGCGCGTCACGACGCCGGCGGCGCAGCCGGCGCATCCCGGCGGCGTCGGCTGGACGGTGCGGCCGCGCGGCCGCCGCCTGAACGACGGACTGCACTGGATGCTGCTGCGGCAGATCGCCGCCTCCTCCGGGCTCGAGGTGACGCGCTCCCGCGAGGACGGCGCGGCGCTGCTGGCGGTCGCCTTCCCCAAGACCTTCCTCAGCACCGAGGGCGTCGCCTGCCTGGAGCTGACCGATCCGGCCGGCGGCGTCACCGCCCCGCTGCGCGAGACCTGGGTGCTGGTGATCGCGCACGAGGACAAGGTGCGGAGCGAGGCCGTGGACGCGCTGCGCAAGATGGGCATAGCCGCGGTGTCGGCGAGCGACACCGCGCAGGCCCGCGCCGTGATCGGCGACAGCCGCCCCAACGTGCTGGTGACCGCCTGGGACATCCCGCCCGCGGACATCGCCGCCTTCCGGCGCGACGTGCTGGGCGGCGAGGACCATTGCCCGCTGGTGGAGATCACGCGCGAGCTGCCCTCGTTCCACCTGAGCGGCTTCGACCGCTTCGAAACCCCGAAGGTCGGCCGCGAACAACTCACGGCGGAACTGCCGCCGACGGTGCTGTTCGAGCTGGTGAAGATCGTCTGACGATCTCTCGCACAGGGGAGAACGCAGAGGACGCGAAGGTTACGCAGAGGACGCAGAGAAGAAGGAGGAAAAGGGCAAGAAGGTTTGCTCTGCGTTTTCTGCGAAACCTCTGCGCCCTCTGCGTTCCCTTCTTCGATCAAGCACCCCCTCGACCCTGCGCCTGCAGCATCCGCACCAGCTGTTCCGCCGGCACCGGCGGGCTGTAGAGGAAGCCCTGGGCCTGGTCGCATTGGAGTTCGCGCAGCTTGGCGGCCTGCGCGTCGGTTTCCACGCCTTCGGCCACCACCTTGAGGTTCAGGCCGCGCGCCAGCGACACGCAGGTGCGCACGATGCCTTCGTAGGCGGCGTCGGCGGTGATCTTCTTGACGAACGCGCGGTCGATCTTCAGTTCGTCGATCGGCAGCGTGACGATGTAGGCGAGCGACGAGTAGCCGGTGCCGAAGTCGTCGATGGCCACCGGCACGCCCAGCGCCCGCACCTGCTGCAGCACCTCGATCGCGCGCTCCATGTTGGAAATCAGGATGCTCTCGGTGATCTCGATCCCGATGGCCGAGGTCTCGCCCGCGAGCGCTTCCAGCGCGCGTTCCAGCGCCGGCACGAAGTCCTCGTTGCGCAGCTGCGCAGCCGCCACGTTCACCGCGATGCGCGGCGCCGGCAGGCCGGCCGCGCGCCAGGCGCTCCAGTCGGCGATGGCGCGCTCCATGATCTTCTGCGCCACCTCGCCGATCAGTCCCGTGGTCTCCAGCGCCGGCACGAATTCGCCCGGCGGCACCAGCCCGCGCTGCGGGTCCATCCAGCGCACCAGCGCCTCGACGCCGACGATGCGGCCGGTGGCCAGTTCCACCTTGGGCTGGTAGTAGTTGACGAACTCGCCCTGCTCCAGCGCGCGCCGCAGCTGCGGCTCCAGCCGGAAATGCAGGCTCAGCACGTTGTCCACCGAGCGGTCGAAGAAGGCCATGGACTGCTCGCGCTCGATCGCGACCTGCAGCGCCGTGTCGGCCGCGTTCACCACCTCGTCCAGCGTGCGCCCGTCGTCGGGATACGCGGCGAAGCCCAGGTTCACGGGGCACACCAGCGAGAGGTGGTTGACCTCGTAGGGCCGCTGCAGGCTCGCCGCCAGCTCCGGCGCGACGTCCTGCGCGAAGGCGGCCGGGCGGGCCTCGGGGAAGAACAGGATGAAGAGCCCGCGCTTGATGCGGCCGATGAACGCGCCGCGCTCGCCGAACACGCGCAGCCGGTCGGCCGTCTGCTGGATCAGCGCGTCGGCCACGCGGAAGCCGTGCGCCGAGTTGATCTGGTTGATGGTCTTCAGCCGCACGAAGCAGACCATGCCGCAGGCCGGCTTGCCGTGGTCGAACTCGTGCTCGAAGTGGAACCAGTTGGGCAGCCCCGTCAGGCGGTCGGTCTCGGTGGCGATGCGCAGCTGCCGGCGCAGCTTCAGCAGGCTGGCGACGGCCTGCGCGAGCTTCACCAGCCCGTCGCGCTGGCCCGCGGTCAGGCGGCGCGGCACCTGGTCCATCACGCACAGCGTGCCGATCGCGCTGCCCTCGCGCGTCCGCAGCGGCACGCCGGCATAGAAGCCGAGCGTCGGACCCTGCGCGCCCCACGGCTGCGGGTCGGCCCAGCCGAGCCGGGCCACGTCGGGAATCTCCAGCACGCGGTCGGACTCGAGGATCGCGTGGGCGCAGAAGCCCTGCTCGCGCGGGACCTCCGCGAGCGGCAGGCCGACGCGCGACTTGTACCACTGGCGATGGCCGTCCACCAGCGTCAGCGCCGCCATCGGCGTGCCGCACAGCACGGTGGCGAGCTGCACGAGGCGGTCGTAGTCCTCGTCGGGTTCCGTGTCGAGGATGCCGAAGGCGCGCAGCTCCGCGAGGCGCTGCGGCTCGTCCGCGGGCTGCAGCGCCGCGGTGTAGAGCCAGGCGCCGCGCGAGGAACGTTCGGGCCGCGCCGCGGCCGCATCGGGGACGGGGGTCACGGCGGGGATGGCCGCTCTCTGCTGTACCAGCGCCATGGCGCCTCCTTCTAGTACCGGCTGACCGGGATGCGCTCCGAGGCGACCGCGGCGCTGAACGCCTCTTCTTCCGCGGCGCGCCGCGCGGCGAGCTCGCGCTCCGCCCGCTCGCGCTCCGCGGCGGCCTGGAGTTCGGCCAGCAGGGGATCCGGTTCGGGCTCCGCCCGCAGCGGCTCGGGATCGGGCAGCGCGGCCGGCGCGGCGTCGAGGTCCACGTCGAGCGCGAAGCGGTGGCCGCCCTGCGCGTCGGCCGCGGCCTGGGCCAGCGCGTGCGCCGCGGCCGGGTCGTCGGCATGCGCCCAGGGCGCCAGCGGATGCTCTTCCCCGCCTGCCGCGAGCGGCGCCCCGGCGGACTGCGCCTCCATCGCGGTCGCCAGCTGGTACAGGGCCAGCAGGTCGCGCCCCGCCTGGAGCGTGAGGAGCGCGTCGGGCCCGGGCACGGTGAACAGCGTCTCCTCGATCAGCGCGCGCGCCTCGCCCGCGCGCCAGGCGTCGGTGAGGCGCTCGCTGAGCGCCGTGAGGCTTTCCAGGCCGACCGACGCGGTGACCTGCTCCAGCGGCGGCGCTTCGACGCCGAAGGCCTCGGCGTAGCGGCGGCGCGCCGTCGCCAGCGCCGCCGCGTCGTCGACCGGGTCGCATTGCCGCATCAGCTCGAAGAAGGCGAGCGGCGCGGGCGAGACGCTGTCCTGCAGGTAGGACTTGAGCACGTCCATCGCATCGGCGCCGAGACCCAGCGAGGACAGGAACTCGACCTCCTCGAAGGTCGCGACCAGCGTCTCCACCTGCAAGGCGCGTTCGGCCGTGCTGCGCGCGGGGGGCGGCGCGACGACGGTCGGCGCGGGTGCCGGCACGGCCACCGGCGCGGGAGTCGCCACGGCCACCGGCCCGGGCTCCACTTCCTCGACCATCGGCTCCATCGCGACGGCAGCCTCGGCGGCCGGAGCGGCCGCATACCAGGAGCCGGACGCGAGCGGCAGCTGCCGCGTGCGCCACCAGAGCACGCCCGCCGCCGCGGCCGCCGCCGCGACCAGCAGCAGGAGGAACTGCAGCCACTGCGCCGGCCCGGCGTCCGCCTGGTCCAGCCGCTGGCGCAGCGCGGCCAGTTCGGCGCGCGTCCGGCTGTTCGTGCGGCGCATCTGCGCCAGGTCCGCTTCCAGCTTCTCCAGCATCGCGCTCGTGCGCAGCAGCTCCTGCGGGTCGGCATTGAGCGCCTGCCACAGCAGCGCGGCGGTCGCGCGGCGCGCCGCGTCCCCCTGCGGTTCGGCGAGGCTGGACGACACGCGCAGCACCGTCCGCGGCTCGATGTCGATCGGGTCCAGCTTCAGACGCGCCCGGGGCGCTGGCGCCGCGGACGCGTGCGCGCTGCCACGGCCCGGCCGCGCGGCGTGCTGCGGCTTGGCCTCGTCGGCCCGCGCCACCACGGCCGGGCGCGGAGCTGCGCGCCTCACCACCGGCACGGGCGCCGGCGCGGCGGCCGGTGTCGTGCGCGTCGCGAGCCGCAGCGGCACGGTGGCGCCGGCGGCGGCGAGCTTGTTGCGGGCGTCGAGCGCCGCCAGCCGCGCTTCGGTCGGGTAGTCGGGCAGCAGCGTGTAGTTGCGCGTGACCGTGTTGTTGCAGCCCGCGCGCAGCGAGACCGTGACGAAGGGCTCGTCGATGGGCAGCTCGGACTCGATGCGCACGCGCCGCTGGAGGTCCGGCGGTCCCACCAGGGTCGCGCGCACATGCCCGTCGGGGACGCGCTTGTCGCCGTAGAAGACGTCGGCGTGCACGCACTGGTCGTCGGCATCGCGCGAGGCGAACCGCGCCGGCACCGTCATCGCGAGCGGCTGGCCCAGCAGCACGTCGGCCACGGGCGTGCCCAGGGATTGCGCGGATGCGCAGCCCGCCCAGCCCAGCAGCAGCGCGACGGGGAAAGTGCGGCTGGACGTAAGCAGGTTTTTCATGGGCTCACGCACTGTAAGAAGCTCGGCAGAGCAGCCCGGGTAGGATTCGCTGCGCTCCCGCTGTAGGACGGCGACTACCTGTCTTCCATAACTCTGAAAAATCCGCTGCGCGGATTTTTCAGAGTTGCCTGATCAGTGCGGCCAGGACCGGCAAAGCCGGATCCTGGTCGCAAGGGAGACTGCGCTGCATGTTATTCCGCGCAGTCTTCGAGGCGGGCAGCCCCAAGGCTGCCCGCCGGGCGAGAACCGCGCGGAATAACATGCAGCGCGGTTCCCCTTGTGAGAAGGATCCGGCTTCGCCGGTCCTTCTCACACATGCCAGGCCTCTGAAAAAAGTCGCCTGCGACTTTTTTCAGAGACTCCCTACCTCCGGTCCTGAGCTTCGGCGAGCCCCTGCACGAGCGACGGCGGCACGTAGCGCGGTCCTTCGAACAGGTAGATGGGGAAGCCCTCGTAGGTCGCGAGCTGCGGCCGCAGCTCCTCGAGCGTCGCGGGGCGGAAGCCGCCGCCCACCTGCGGGCGGAACGCTTCGGCGATGAGCCGCACGCGGTCCTTCCCCAGGCGGCGCACCAGCACGTTGGCATAGTGGCGCGCGACGTAGGGCTCGCGCGCGTACACGCCCACCCCGTCCTGGAAGAACACGCCCACGTCCTGCGGCAGCCACTCGACCAGGCTCTGCGCGAGCTCTTCCGGGCCCACGTTGGCGCTGTCGTACACGCTGATCCACAGCGGCCGCGGCAGCTGGTTCAGCAGCGTGCGCAGCCGGAAGGCTTCCATCCAGGTCGGGTCGATCTCGATGGGGAAGTAGTAGCCGGCCACGTTCACGGGCGGCGGCGTGCGCGCCACCCGCGCCGACAGTTCGACGAGCGACTGCAGGTCGTTGCGCGCGCCGCGTTCGTCGAAGCGGCCGGCCAGGCCCAGGATCACTTCCTTCGCCCAGGGCTGCTGCGCGATGCGCTGCCAGTCCGGCATGCTCGCGCCCGGCGCCAGCCCGGTGCCGGGCACGAAGGCGAGGTCGTCCACGACGGTCCACTGCACCAGCAGTCGCCGCACGCCCAGCTTCTGCCAGTCGCCCTGCGGCTGCGTGTGCTCGTTGTCGATCTGCCAGACCACGCCCTCGATCGGCGGCACGGTCAGGCCGGCGCAGCCGGCCAGCAGCGCCGCCGCGGCGGTGAGCGCGAGGATGACCCGGCGCATCTCAGTACGACAGCAGGCCGTTGACGTACAGGCCCTTCATGCGGTCGTCCCCTCCCAGGTGGAAGCGGTACTGCACGGTGAGGTCCCAGTAGGAACGCGGCGCGTTGTAGACGTCCTCGCGGAACCAGCGGCGCAGGCTCACGCCGGGGCCGGCACCGGCCGACGTGTTGTCGCCAGGGCTGTCGGAAGCGTATTCCGCGCCGGCGAACAGGTGCGGGTACAGCACGGTGCGGCCGTCGGCGCCCACCACGTAGCTGCGGCCGAACATGCCCGACAGGATCGCGTAGTCGATGTCGTTCTCGAAGTAGCGCCCCGCCTCGGCGTAGAGCCGCGTCGTCCACCAGCTGCGCTGGTTCATGCGCAGGTCGGTCCCGTAGTCCCACGACCAGCCGATCTGCCCCAGCCAGTCGTCGTTCACGTTGGGGCCGAAGGTGCGCGCGATCGACAGCACCAGGTTCTGCGAGGTGAGCGGCTTCCAGCGCGCGCCGATCGCGCCCGCGAAGCTGTCGCCGCCCGTGTTGCCGCCGCTCTCGTCGTCCAGCGTGGCGAAGCCGCGCACGAAGGCCTCGACGAACTGGCCGTTGCGGAAGCCCCAGGGCCGGTAGTAGGCCTCCACGCCGGCCTGCGTGACCCGCTGGCCGGGCGCGCCGCCCACCGCGCCGAAGCTGGGCACCACGCCGCTGCCGTTGCGCGAGGTGATGGAGGCGAGCACGCCCCACTTGCGCGACACGTCGGCGATCGTGCGCCGCGTGTCGTACACCATCTGCGAATCCAGCTTCAGCTGCAGGCCGTTCACCGCGTCGATGGCGCGCTTGAAGTAGGCCACCGCCTCGTCGTCGTGCTTGCTGCGCATGGCGGCATAGCCGGCGTCCAGCAGCGAGGTGGGGGGCAGCCCGCCGCCCGCGTCGGCCGCGGCGAAGGACTGGCGCGCGGCCTCGTCGTCGCCGATGCGCGTGGAGAGATAGGCCATGTCCAGCCGGTTCTGCGGCGTGGCCGCGGCGGGCGCGGCGGCGAGGCGCTCGCGCGCTTCGCGCTTGCGGCCGAGGTCGGCCAGCAGCGAGGCTTCGGTGGTGGGCGGCAGCTGGCCGGAAGCCAGCGCAGCCTGCGCGTCCGCGTCCGCACCCGCGACGTCGCCGAGCCGGCGCAGGATCGTGGAGCGCTGCGCCAGCGTCTCCGGGCCGGCGCCCAGCGCGATGGCGGCGCTCGCCGCGCGCTCCGCTTCGGCCAGCTCGCCGGCTGCCAGCGCCGCGTTCATGTGCATCAGCTGCCAGTCGCGCTGGCCGGGCGAGGCGGCGGTGGCGAGGCGCGCCTGCTCCAGCGCGCGCTGCACGTCCTTTTCCTCCAGCGCGCGATAGGCCGCGGTGGCGTTGGCGAAGCCCGGCATGGGCGGCAGCGCGGCCGCCTGCAGCGTGCAGGTCTGCGAGGCCTCCACCTTGCTGCAGTCGATGCCCGGCGCGCGCAGCGCGAAGGGCGCGGCGATGCCGGCCAGGCGCTGGCGCGCGAGTTCGCGCCGGCCGTTCGCCGCGGCGTCATCCGCCGGCAAGCCCGCCAGCACCTGCATCGCGCGCTGGCCGTCGCCCTGCGCCAGCGCGAGGTCCGCGGCCAGCAGGAGCAGCTCGTGCCGCGCCGCCGCGGGCACGCCCTTCTGCGCCAGCGCCCGCTGCACGTCGGCCGTCGCCTCGGCGGGACGGCCCAGCCCCTGGCGAGCATAGGCCCGCAGCGCCAGCGGCGCGGCGCTCTCGGGCAGCATGGCGATCGCCTCGGTGGCCGTCCTGTCGGCATCGGCGTAGCGGGCGTCGCGCAGCAGCGCATGCACCAGCACGAGCCGGTAGCCCGCGTTCTCCGGCGCCCAGCGCACGGCCTCGGTGCCCTGCGCGATCGCGCCCTTCACGTCGCCGGCCTCCAGCGCCTTGTACATGGCGGCGCCGGCCGCCTGCGCGCGCATGCGGCCCAGCTCGGCACGCGCGCGGGCCAGGGCGGCATCGTCGCCCTTCACGTGCGCGGCGCGATCGAGCGCCTCCTGCGCCTGGTCCATCCGGCCGCTCGCGGCCAGCGACTGCGCCAGCAGCAGCCAGTAGTCGCGCCGCTTCGGCGCGAGCTGCACGGCGCGCTGCGCGCTTTCGACGGCCTGCGCGTAGTCCTGCCGCGCGAAGGCCTTGTAGCCGGCGTCGGCCGCGCTGGTGGCGGCCTGCGCGGTGCGGACGGCGGCCCGCGAGTTCTGCGCCGCGGCCGGGACGGCCGCAAGCGCCAGCACCGCGGCGAGTGCCAGCGCCTTTCGTTGTTCTTGTTTCATGGTCGTTGTGAGGGAGGGTTCCCTAGGTGGGTTGGGCCGATGGACCGAAGAATCCCCTCTGTTGTTGTTCCGGATGTGCGGCGGCGCGCGCGAAGAGGCTGCGCTGGTCCTGCACGACCTGCTCGAGCATCTCGCGGGCGATCACGCCGCGCTCGACCAGGTAGTCGCCGATCCGGCCGTGCCGGTCGGTCTTGTAGTCCTGCATGGCCGACTCGAACTGCTCGCGCCGCAGCAGGCCGCGTTCGATCAGCATGTCGCCCAGCAGCGGTCCGGTGGGCACGGCGGCCGCCTTGCCGTCGGCCTGCGTGTCGCGCAGCAGGCGCAGCGCGATGGCCAGCTCGCCTTCGCGGGCGATGCGCTGCACCGGCTCCTGCCCCAGGGCCTGCGTGATCTCGGCCAGCGCCGGCTCCGACAGCGGGCTGGTCACGGCCAGCACCGGCCGGTCGTTCTTGTTGCGCCCCATGTGCACGGCGCGGTGGCGGATCGCCAGCTCCAGCGGCATGTCGCCCGCGTGCTTGCGCACGAGCTCGGCCGAGAGATGCGCTCGCGGCAGGTCGGCCTGGTAGGCGATGGCTTCGGCGAGCGTCTCCTCGTCCAGCCAGCCGTTGGAGACCAGCACGCGGCCGAGCGGCACGTCGGCATCGGCCTGCTTCTCCAGCGCGCGCTGGATGGCGCCCTCCTCCACCGCGTTCCAGGACGTGAGCAGCTCGCCCAGCCGCTGGCGGCGGCGCGCCAGCTGCGCGCTGCTGGGGAATTCGTGCGCGGTCTTGTCCCAGGCGAGGCGGTTGCCCTTGAAGAGATAGCCCAGGTACATCTTCCAGGCGCGGGCCACGGCCATGCAGTTCACGAAGTTGCCGACCACCATGCGCGGCAGCGACATCACGCCATGCTCCCAGCCGTACAGCACGCTGGTGAAGTACACCCGGTGCGCCGCGCGGATCGCGAGGAAGATCGCGTTGATGTAGATCATCTTGCGCCAGATGCTCCCTTCCTGGAAGAGCGAAGGATAGTACGCATGCCACCATCCCGTGGCGAGTCCGACGTGGAAGATGACGAAGTGCAGCACCAGGATGTAGGCCAGGATGCTGATGAACGACGTGACGACGCCCTTGCGGTCGTGCAGCAGCAGGTAGCGCGCGGCGAGCGACTGGCCCCGCCACTTGATCTGCTCCCAGCTCTGCAGTCCGATGCCCAGCACCCAGCGGGCCTTCTGCCGGTAGGCGGCGCGGAAGTTGTCGGGGAAGTACTCGCGCACGCACAGGGGCATCTGCATGAGCAGCTCGCGCCGCTTGCTGCTGCCCCAGGAATTGCGGCTGATGTGGAAGGTGACCGGGAACACGCCGAAGATCGAGGTCATGTTCAGCTGCGCCAGGCGCATGCCGACGTCGTAGTCCTCGGTCAGGCTGTCGGTGTTGAAGGGCTTGTTGCGCGTGGAGCCGACCAGCGCGACCAGCGCCCGGCGCGAGAAGCAGGTGCCGACGCCCGCCGACGGCACCATGCCCGAGACGCTTTCGCGCACCACCATCTCCTTGGCGTGGCTCTCGGCGAATTCGTCCATGTAGGTGCCGGCGACCAGCTCGTACCAGTCGCGCTCGAGCGAGGCGACCGGCAGCTGGATCATGTCCTTGCGCGGCAGCAGGTAGTTGAAGAACTTGAGCTCCAGCGGGTGCAGCACGTCCTCGCTGTCGTGCAGCACGACGCCCGCGAACTCCACGGCGTGCTCGCGCTCGTGGTCGAAGATCGCGGCCACCACCGCGTTGAGGCAGTCGGCCTTGCTGGTGGGGCCGGGGTGCGGCACCTCCACGCGCTGCAGCTGCGGGTAGCGCTTGACCATGCGCTCCACCTCGTCGATGGTGGCCTGGTCGTTGGGATAGGTGCCGACGAACACGCGGTAGTTGCGGTACTCCAGCACCTCCACCATGTTCTGCACCATGGCCGCGATGACGTCGCTCTCCTGCCAGGCCGGCACCATGATGGCGAGCGGCTGCTCCTCGCGGTCGCGCAGCTGCTCCACCGTCAGGCGCCGGTACTTGGGGGATCGCTCGATCTTCGCCCGGCGGAACAGCCGCCGGAACCAGTACCACAGGTCGATGAACAGGTCGTCCAGCGAGGAGATGAAGATGACCAGCACCAGGATGGCCGCGACCACCTCCAGGCCGGAGTTGTATTCCGCGATCATCAGGTCCCAGTTCATCTTCGTACCTCCTGCTGGCTACTGCTCAATGGCCATTCACGCTCAACGATCACCGGACAGGGCCTTGCGGCGGCGCATCCGGCTGGCGAACACCAGCAGGCCGACGAACAGCGCCAGGATCACCAGCGGCAGCAGCCACCAGTAACCGCGCTCGAACAGGCCGGGCTGGGCTTGCTTCATGATTCCCTGCCCCGACGGGTCGTGCGTGTTGACCTCGGTGCGCAGGCCGTTGTTGCCCATGATCGCGAGGTTGCCGCCCGAGAGCTGGATCGGCTTCTCCATCGTCGGCGCCTGCGCGCCCAGCGTGCGGTACACGGCGCCGATGTCGTCGCCCTTGCCCGTCACTTCCAGCACGCCGACGCGGTTGAGGCCGCGCACGTCCAGCAGCGGACGGTCCTTGGTGCCGGCCAGGAACAGGCGTCCCTGCTCGGGCTTCACGCCCTCGGCGTAGCCGTCGGGGATCACGTCCACCGCGAGGTAGGGACCGTCGACCTTCGGGTGCGAGCCGTCGGCGACCGGCTGGAACTTCGCGTTCACCGGCGACAGGCCCGTGCTCGCGGCCAGGCGCACCACGCGCGGCAGCGTCTCGGTGGCGTTCTGCAGGTGCGACTGCGGGACCATCAGCGTGCCGCCGTCGGCGAACTTCGCCATCAGGCCGGTGAAGTCGGACGAGGGATCGATCTTGTCCAGCAGCATGTGGCTGGAGGGCAGCACGGAGACGGGATACGGCTCCGGCGTCTCACGGCAGCGGTCGGAGGCCAGCTGGCGGATGAAGGACACGCGGATCACGTTGCGCGTCTGCAGCGCGTAGCGCGGGATCGAGGCGATCACGCGCTCGCGGCGGCCGTTGGCCTCCATCTCCTTGGCGCCCAGCAGCACGTCGTTCATGAACACGGAAACCACCGGCGGCGTGTGCGCGGCGCTGGGCGCGGCGGCGACGTCGATGACCAGCGTGCCCGGGCCCTTGCCGTCGGCCGCGACGGAGCCGATGTCGAAGGTCGCGAGCCAGTCGGCGTGCGCCAGCACGTCGAAGCTGCTCGGCTTGGCGCCCAGGTATTCCAGTGAGACGGCGTTGGCGTCGGTGTTCTGCGGCGCGCGGGCGGCGGAGACCGTGAGGTTGGTTCCGGCCGCGGCTTCGGTCCAGATGCGCGAGAACAGGCCCGCGGCTTGCGCCCCGGCGTCGGGCGCCACCACGATCACGGGGCGGTTGCCGACCTGCGCCAGGCCGATCTGGTGCGAGGCGATCTGCTGGCCGCTGTTGGGGCCGGCGATGATGATGTCCGGCTCGGCCGGGCCGCCCATCGTGGCGGTGCCGGGCTGGCCGCCGGCATCGGCCGCGGCGGCGGCCGTGCTGCCGTCGGCGCCGACGATGCGCGGCCGCTTGCCGGCGCGCTCCAGCGCCACGCCGACGCGCCAGGCGGTGTCGTACACCTCGGGCGAGACGCTCTTCGCCGGGATCTGGATGGTGGGCGTGGGCGGCAGCGAACCCCAGGCCGTGCTCAGGTCGCGGATCGCGGAGCCGTCGTAGCGGAACACGAAGCGCGAGGTGGGTTCGATGCGCAGGATGTTGCCCGGCGTGCGGGCGTCGGCGCAGGTGTTCTCGCGCGCGACGGCCGTGCGCCAGTCGACGTTCAGCTTGATGTAGCCGCTCGGGCGCGGGCGCCCGTCGATGGGCAGCACGACGCTCGCGTCGCCGCGGTCCGCCGTGTAGCCGAAGGCCTGCACCGGCGCGCCGTCGACGGCATAGACGAGCGAGGTGCGGCCGCCGTCGGCGCGCACGTAGCTCGCGTCCAGCTGCAGCGTCGCGCCCGAGAGGTTCACCCCCGGCGGCACCGGCAGGTAGATCTCCTTGATGGTGTCGGGATAGCCCAGCACCACCGGCTCGGTGAAGCCGAGCTCACGGAAGGTGATGGTGCGCGGCACCCAGACGCCGGCGCTCTCCGCCGGCTTGAACACCGCCGTCTGCGGCGGGATGTTCGCGGGCGTCTGTTGCACCGGCCCGGTGGTCGGCGTCGGCTGGGTGGGCTGTTGTGCGATGCCCCAGCCGGGCAGCATGCACAGGCTCGCCAGCATGGCGGCGGGCAGGAGATGGGCGAGTTTCATGGGGCACCTCGTGTTCAGGTTCATGCGCGCGTGTTCAGGGCAGCTTGCTGGGGGCGATCCAGGTGTATCCGAGCTGGGTGATCCCCTCGATCGTTTTCTTGAAGTCCTCGAAGCCCGGAACCCCCAGCTCGGGTTCCAGCCAGAAGGGATGGAAGAAGAAGGAGGCGAAGCCGTCGCGCACCGCCCTGGCGTAGCGGGCGTTGGTGATGATGTCGTCGGCCGTGTAGTTGTAGTTGGACGTCGGGTCGATCGTGTGGATGTCGTACTCGATGTTGCCCAGGTTCTCCGGCAGCACGCGCTGGCCGTACCAGTCCTTCGCGATCACGTAGGGGTAGATCTGCCCCATGGAGAAGTCCTTGGCGACCGGGGCGTAGAAGTTCGGCTGGTCGGCCGTGTAGTACACGACGCGCTGGTAGGTCGTGGCGAACAGCTGCGGCGCCGTGCGGTTGGCGATCGCCGAGCCCTGGTAGTGCGGCATCTCCCAGGCGACCGGGTTGTAGCCGTAGCTGCGCAGGTCGCTCAGGCCGGCGCTGAGCCGCCCGCGCACCCAGGACACCGAGTCCTCGGCCACCGGCTTGTTGTCGACGATGTTCCAGAACTCGTAGTCGTCGCCGCTCACCCCGGTGTGCGGGTTGCGCATCTTGCCGTACTGGTGCGTGTAGCCGTGCATCACGATCTCGCCGCCGCGCTGCATCGCGTGGTTCAGCGCCTTGCGCAGGTTGGTCGCCTGCGACAGCGGCACCGTCATGGGCACGCCGTCGTTGTAGGCGCCCAGCGCGTCGACGTACAGCGGGATGGTGGCCACCGAGAACGGGACGTGGCGGGTCGCGAGGTAGTCCGACAGCGTCTTCATCGCCTGCACGCTCACCAGGGCGCCGACGTCCTCCAGCCGCACCAGCGCCTGGTGCGATTCCGGGTGGTCGATGCGCATCATGTCGTGCAGCAGGTCGGCGAACACCAGGTAGCGGTCGCGCGGGCCGATGAAGCTCAGGGGCAGGTCGGCCACGTACCAGAAGTTGCCCGAGCGCAGCACGTAAGGCGCGGTCTCGCCCGTCTGCGGGTTCGCGACGGGCACCACCACGCTCGCCTTGGCCGGGTCGGTGACCGAGACCACGCCGATGTCCGGGTCGGCGCTGACGATGTTGCGCGTGGGGTCGTACGTGTAGTACTTGATGAAGTCCAGGCCCTTGTACTTCACCGTGTCGAAGAAGCCGGGGTCGGGATTGGCCGCGGTGGGCGCCGCGTTCAGGCCGCGCAGGCCCGAGAAGGAGATGCCCTTCAGCGCGGTGAAGTTGTAGGCCGGGTTCCAGGCCAGCTCCCACAGGTTGTACTTGAACCAGACCACCGAGGGCGCGTCGGCGCCGGCCGGCAGGTTCGCCACGTCCGAGAGAAAGGCCGCGGGAACCGGGTTGTCGTAGACCGAGCCCAGGTAGAAGACCGCGCGGTAGCCGTTCATCATGCCGGCCGTGTACGACTGCACCGGCGCGAGCTTCACGTTGGCATTGAAGTGCCCGAGCAGGTTGCGCAGCATGATCGCGTAGCCCAGGCCCAGCTTGTCCCACTCCGTGCCGGAGGGCGCGTCGTACAGGACCAGCGCGGGCGGCGCGGACGTCGACGTCGCGGACGTGGACGTGAAGGTCGCCGTGCTCGTGGTGGTCGAGGTGCGCAGGAACGGCGTCGCCTCGGTGGCGAGCATCTGCAGCTGGTCGCGGTCGGGATGGTGACCGCGGCCGCGCTCGTCGTGCCGGCCGTGGGGCTGCGCGAGCGCGGCCGTGGCGATGGCCGCGCCGGCCGTCAGCGCGAGGAGGAGGTTGCGCAGGACTTTCATGGCTGGCCCTTCACTTCTTGTCCGGGTTGTAGAAATAGGAGCTGGCGCCCTTGCCCGTCTGCTCGCGGGCCGGGCCGGTGCCCGCGCCGCCGAGGTCGCGGGCGCCCGCCGCGGGTGCACCGGCCGCGCCGCCCGCCGGCGCCTGGCCGGCCGCCGCCGCGGCGCCGCCGGCACCGCCGCGCAGGGGGGTCGCCGCGGGGCCCTGCGGCGCCAGGCTGTCGTCGCGCGTGTAGTCGGCGTTGTGGTGCAGCTTGTGGTGGTGCGCGCGGACGTAGCGCTTGCGCTCGTCGACGTTCAACCCGGCTTCGGGCCGCACGAGGTTGGAGCCCGGGGGCAGCGGCGGCGGCTTGACGGACTGCGCGACCGCGACGGCCGCGCTCCAGCCGAGCGCGGCCGTGAGGGCAAGCCGGGCGAAGGACAACTGCATGGGATGGGCTCCTGTGGCTCAGGCGGGCGTCGCCGCCAGCGGGGTGGGAACGGCCAGGCGCGCGAGCACGGCCTGCGCGATGCGGCGGGACGCCTGCCCGTCGCCGAAGGGATTGGCGGCCTGCCGCATCGCGGCGGCCGCCGTGTCGTCGGAGAGCAGCCGCGTGGCTTCGCGGACGATGGCCTCGCGCTGCGGGCCGACCAGGCGGGCGCAGCCGGCTTCCACCGCCTCGGGCCGCTCGGTCTCGTGGCGCAGCACGAGCGTGGGGACGCCGAAGGTCGGCGCCTCTTCCTGCAGGCCGCCGGAATCGGTGAGCAGCAGCGCGGCATCGACCAGCGCCCGCTGCATGCCCAGGTAGTCGAGCGGCGCCACCAGCCGCACGTTGGGCAGCCCTTGCAGGATGGCGTGCGCCGGCCGCTGCACCACGGGGTTCAGGTGCACGGGGAACAGCACGCGCCTGTGCGGATGGGCACGGGCGATGTCGGCCACGGCATGGAAGGTCTGCTCCATCTCCTCGCCCCAGTTCTCCCGCCGGTGCGCGGTGACGAGGATGTGGCCCTCGCCCGCCGCGCCTTCGCGGCGGATGCCGAACCGTTCGCAGACCCACTGCTGCGCATCGACGACGGTGTTGCCGGTCAGCAGGATCTTCTCGGGCTCGATGCCCTCGCGCAGCAGCGCGGCGCGCGCCCGCTCCGTCGGCGCGTAGTGCATGCAGGCGAGCCGGCTGATCATCTGGCGCAGGCCTTCCTCGGGGAAGGGACGCTCGAGGTTGTAGGTGCGCAGGCCCGCCTCGACGTGCGCGACCGGCACGCGGCGGTAGAACGCGGCCAGCGCGCCGAGGAAGGCGCTTTCGGTGTCGCCCTGCACGATGCAGAGGTCCCAGCGCTGCCTGGCCATCAGCGCGTCGAGCTGCGAACGGCAGGCGACGCTGAACGCCTCCAGCGTGTCGCCCCCGCGCCCGAGTTCCACGTCGGGCGCGATGCCGAAGCAGCGCAGCATGTCGGAGGCCATGTCGCCGTGCTGGCCCGTGTGGATCCACAGGACGCACAGGTCCTCGTGCTCGCGCAATGCGTGGTACACGGGCGCGAGCTTGATGATCTCGGGCCGGGTACCGCTGACGATGCCCACGACGCGCTGGTCCAAGGTTGTGCCTCCCTGTCGGTGCCGGTCCGACCCGGCTTCCTGCTGTTCCGGCCGGACGTAACCCTCGTTACGCCCTGCTCGTACGACTGCTTACACGTCAGGTCGACAGCGGACTCCGCACGGCTGCTCGGCGTATCGAGCGAGTTCCCCGCATGCGGGGTGGGATGTGCGCGGCGTTGTGACGACCTGTGTGTTTCAAACCCGAACGGGATGTTGGATTTGTAAGGTCAGCGGAATCGACAGTGGCCCCCGCATTCGCGGGTAGGACGCTGCCTACCGTCGAGCCGAGGCTCAGCGCGCGTTGAGTTCGCGCGAGGAGAGGTGCAGCAGGGACGTCAACGCGCACGCGCCGCTGCACACGCCCCAGAAGGCGAAGAAGGCGGCGGTGTAGACCGCCTGGCGGGACCAGGCCAGCGCCTGCCCGGCCCATTGCAGGTCGAGCGGGTCGAAGAAGGCGAACACCAGGAGTTCCAGCACGCAGGCGGCCAGGAAGGCGGGCCAGGCGATGGTGATCATGCGCGCGTCCATGGCCGTTCTCCTCGTGCCGGGGGGGCCGCGGCGCTCAGGGCGCCGTGGGCGTGGCGGCGTGGTTGCGCCCCTGCAGGGCGGGCAGCCGCGCCTTGTCGCGCGCGGCCAGGGCCTTGTTGATCTCGATGCCGCGCCGGTAGTAGTCGGCCTCGACGACCGGGTCGGCGGTGCGCACGGCGATCACCAGCGTCGCGATGCCGGCGACCACCACGACCGCGGGGCCCGCGATCACCATCCACACGAAGCCGTGCTTCCACCACGGTGCGCTGCCGGTCATTTCGTCATTCGTCATTCGTCATTCCCTTTCAGCGCGGCACCAGGAACACCGACTTCTCGCGCACGTGCGCGTCGCCGCCCACGGTCGCGACGTCGAAGTGGATGGCGTGCGAGCCCGCCGGCGCGCCGCCGTAGGGCAGCTGCAGGCGCACCGCGACCCAGCGCGATTCGGCCGCGCCCACCTCGACCTCGCGGTCGGACGCCATGGCCAGGCCCGGCAGGCCCTCGGCCGAGATGCGATAGCGCTGCGGCCGCTCGGTCGCGTTCATCACCTGCAGCCGGTACACGTTCTCCAGCCTGCCGCCGGCCACGATGCGCGCCAGCGCGGCGCGGTCGCGCACCACGTCCACCTTCAGCGGCGTGCGCAGCGCCAGGCTCGCCAGCACGCCGATCGAGAGCGCCGCGAGGATGGCGCCGTAGACCAGCACGCGGGGGCGCAGCACGCGCTTGAGGATGAAGTCGCGCCCCGCCCCGCCGGCCTCCGCCAGCGCGTTCTGGGTGGTGAAGCGGATCAGCCCGCGCGGGTACTGCATCTTGTCCATCACGCCGTCGCAGGCGTCCACGCAGGCGGCGCAGCCGATGCACTCGTACTGCAGGCCCTGGCGGATGTCGATGCCGGTGGGGCAGACCTGCACGCACAGGCCGCAGTCTATGCAGGAACCGAGGTTCATGGCCTGGAAGTCCTGCTTGCGCCCGCGGGTGCCGCGGGGCTCGCCGCGCGCCGTGTCGTAGCTGACGATCAGCGTGTCGCGGTCGAACATCGCGCTCTGGAAGCGCGCGTAGGGGCACATGTACTTGCAGACCTGCTCGCGCATGAAGCCGGCGTTGCCGTAGGTGGCGAAGCCGTAGAAGGCGACCCAGAAGGCCTCCCACGAGGCGAAGCGCGCCTGCAGCAGCTCGGACCCGAGCCCGGTGATGGGCGTGAAGTAGCCGACGAAGGTGAAGCCGGTCCACAGGGCGACGGCGCCCCAGATCAGGTGCTTGAGCGACTTCTTCGCGAGCTTTTCCGCCGACAGGCGCGACGCGTCGAGCTTGATGCGCTGGTTGCGCTCGCCTTCCACCTTGCGCTCGATCCACAGGAAGATCTCGGTGTAGACCGTCTGCGGGCAGGCGAAGCCGCACCACAGGCGCCCGGCGACCGCGGTGAACAGGAACAGCGACAGGGCGCTGATCACGAGCAGGCCGGTGAGGTAGATGAAGTCCTGCGGATACAGGACGTAGCCGAAGATGTAGAAGCGCCGCGCCGCCAGGTCGAACAGCACGGCCGGCCGCTCGCCCCAGGAGAGCCACGGCAGCCCGTAGAACACGACCTGCGTGAGCCACACGAAGACCCAGCGCCAGCGCGCGAAGGTCCCCGCCACCCAGCGCGGGTAGACCTTCTTCTCCGAAACGTACAGCCCCTGCGCGTCGCCGTCGGCGGGCACGGGGGTGATGGGAATGACTTTCATGTCACCGCTAGGGCTTCGCCGCCGTCCGGTTCGACAGCCCCCACACGTAGCTCGCCAGCACGTGGATCTGCGCCGGCGTGAGCTTGTCTTCCTGGGCCGGCATCTGGTTGACCTTGCCGTTGTTGACCATCGCCACGATCGCCGGTTCGCCCCAGCCGTGCAGCCAGACGTCGTCGGTGAGGTTGGGCGCGCCCAGCGCGGGGTTGCCCTTGCCGTCCATGCCGTGGCAGGCCGCGCAGGCGGTGAACTTGCTCTTGCCCAGCTGCGCCCGCAGGGAGTCGTGCGGGCTGTTCGACAGCGACAGCACGTAGTGGGCGACGTTCTTCACGTCGTCGGCGCTTCCGACCGCCGCGGCCATGGGCGGCATGGTGCCGGTGCGGCCCTTGGTGATCGTCTCCGCGATCTTCTCGCCGCTGCCGCCGTGCAGCCAGTCGCCGTCGGCGAGGTTGGGGAAGCCCTTGCTGCCCCGCGCGTCCGAGCCGTGGCACTGGGCGCAGTTGTTCATGAACAACCGCTCGCCGATCGCCATGGCATTCGGGTCGCCCGCCAGCTCCTCCACCTTGCGCTGCGTGAACTGCGCGTACAGCGGCTCCAGCTGCTTCGTCGCCTCGTCCACCTCGGACTGGTACTCCGAGCGGGTGCTCCATTTCAGCTGGCCCTCGTAGGAGCCCAGCCCGGGATAGAAGACCAGGTAGCCGGCCGAGAACACGATGGTGAGGATGAACAGGCCCACCCACCACATCGGCAGCGGGTTGTTCATCTCGGTCAGGTCCTCGTCCCAGACGTGGCCCGTGGTGTTGTCGGCCCGCGCCTGGACCTTCTTGCGCGCGGTGAGCCACAGCAGCAGCGCGCAGCCCGCGATGCCTGCGATGGCGAAGGCGGCGACGTAGACCGACCAGAAGCCGTGGGTGAAATCGCTCATGGGGCCTCCTTCAGTCCTGCTGGAACGGGATGCGGCCGGCCTCCTCCAGGCCGTCGCGGTTGCGGCGGGACCAGGCCCACCAGACGACGCCGAGGAAGGCGGTGAAGGACGCCACCGTGGCGATCTCGCGCAGGATGTTGATCATTTGAGGGTCTTCCCGAGGGATTGCAGGTAGGCGACGACGGCGTCCATCTCCGTGCGGCCCTTCAGTTCGGCCGGCGCCGCGGCGATCTCGGCGTCGCTGTAGGGCACGCCGGCGGCGCGCAGCGCCTTCATGTGCGCCTGGATCGAGCCGGCGTCGGCCGGGCTCTTCTCCAGCCACGAGTAGGCCGGCATGTTCGATTCCGGCACCACGTCGCGCGGATTCGCGAGGTGGATGCGGTGCCACTCGTCGCTGTACTTGCCGCCGACGCGGTGCAGGTCGGGGCCCGTGCGCTTGGAGCCCCACTGGAACGGGTGGTCGTAGACGAATTCGCCCGCGACCGAGTAGTGGCCGTAGCGCAGCGTCTCGGCGCGGAAGGGCCGGATCATCTGCGAGTGGCAGTTGTAGCAGCCTTCGCGGATGTAGATGTCGCGCCCCGCCACCTGCAGCGCCGTGTAGGGCTTCAGGCCCGTCACCGGCTCGGTGGTCGACTTCTGGAAGAACAGGGGCACGATCTCCACCAGCCCGCCGATGGCCACCACCAGCAGGATCAGCACGATCATCAGGAAGTTGCTGGTCTCGACCTTCTCGTGCGAGAAGCCAGGCGAGGTTTGCGTGTTGTCGCTCATGTCTTGCATCTCTCTCAGGCCGCGTGCGGCACGGCGGCCGGCACGTCGAAGCGCACGGCGCGGCCGTTGGCCACGGTCATCCAGGTGTTCCAGGCCATCACCAGCATGCCGGCCAGGTACAGCAGGCCGCCGATCACGCGGATCACGTAGAAGGGATAGGTCGCCTTCACCGATTCGACGAAGGTGTAGGTGAGCGTGCCGTCGCCGTTGACGGCGCGCCACATCAGGCCCTGCATCACGCCGGCGATCCACATCGCGGCGATGTACAGAACGATGCCCACGGTGGCGATCCAGAAGTGCAGCTCGATCGCCTTGACCGAGTACATCCTCTTCTGCCCGAACAGGCGCGGGATCAGGTAGTACAGCGTGCCCATGGAGATCAGGCCCACCCAGCCCAGCGCGCCGGCGTGCACGTGGCCGACCGTCCAGTCGGTGTAGTGCGACAGCGCGTTGACCGTCTTGATGGACATCATGGGCCCCTCGAAGGTGCTCATGCCGTAGAAGGAGAGCGACACGATCAGGAAGCGCAGCACCGGGTCGTCGCGCAGCTTGTGCCACGCGCCCGAGAGCGTCATCATCCCGTTGATCATCCCGCCCCAGCTGGGCGCGAGCAGGATCACAGAGAACAGCATGCCCAGCGACTGCGTCCAGTCCGGCAGCGCCGTGTAGTGCAGGTGGTGCGGGCCCGCCCACATGTACGTGAAGATCAGCGCCCAGAAGTGGACGATGGAGAGCCGGTAGCTGTAGACCGGCCGCTCGGCCTGCTTGGGGATGAAGTAGTACATCATCCCCAGGAAGGCGGCGGTGAGGAAGAAGCCCACGGCGTTATGGCCGTACCACCACTGCACCATCGCGTCCTGCACGCCGGCGTAGACCGAGTACGACTTCATCCAGCCCGCCGGGATCACGGCGTTGTTCACCAGGTGCAGCAGCGCCACCGCGATGATGTACGCGCCGTAGAACCAGTTGGCCACGTAGATGTGCTTCACCTTGCGCTTGCCGATCGTGCCGAAGAACACCACGGCATACGCGACCCACACCAGCGTGATGAGGATGTCGATCGGCCACTCCAGTTCCGCGTACTCCTTGGCCTGCGTGAAACCCAGGGGCAGGCTGATCGCGGCGGCGACGATCACCGCCTGCCAGCCCCAGAACGTGAACGCGGCCAGGCGCGGCATGAACAGCGGCACCTGCGAGGTGCGCTGCACCACCCAGTAGCTGCTCGCGAACAGCGCGCAGCCGCCGAAGGCGAAGATCACGGCGTTGGTGTGCAGCGGCCGCAGGCGCCCGTAGGAGAGCCAGGGAATGCCCATGTTCAGTTCGGGCCACGCGAGCTGGGCCGCGATGAACACGCCGACCAGCATGCCCACGACGCCCCAGAGCACCGCCGCGAGCGAGAACTGCCGCACGACGGTGTCGCTGTAGCTGGCAGGAGTGACGGAGACTTGGTTCATGCAGCGAGTCTCCCTTCCGGCAGCAGGGCCGGACTTGATGAAGGTCAATCGCCGCCGAGAATGCGCTCCCCCTCCGCCTCCACGCCCTCGAACTGCCCGCGCCACACGGCCCAGCCCAGCGCGCCGAGGATCACGAGCGCGAGGACGACGGAGAGGGGGATGAGGATGAAGAGGATGTCCATGGAACCTTCGTCATCCCCGCGCAGGCGGGGATGACGGTGTGCGCGCGAGCCGCGCGGCATTGAGCACCACGAACAGCGAACTCGCCGCCATCCCCAGCCCCGCCAGCCACGGCGGCATCCACCCCGCGATCGCGAGCGGCACGCAGACCGCGTTGTAGCCGGCGGCCCACGCGAGGTTCTGGCGCACCACCGCGTGCGTGCGCCGCGCCAGCTGCAGCACCGCGGCCACGCCTTCCAGCTGGCCGCCCTGCACGATGAAATCGCTGCGCGCCTGCGCGAGCGGCACCGCGTTCCCCACGGCGATGGAGAGATCCGCGCGCGCGAGCACCGGTCCGTCGTTCAGGCCGTCGCCGACAATGGCGATCCGCCGGCCCGCGCGCTGCAGGCGCTCCACGTGCGCCAGCTTGTCCTGCGGCGTGCGGCCGCCGAAGGCCTGGCCGATGCCGACGCGCGCGGCGAACTGCCGCACGGCCGCCGGCCGGTCGCCCGAGAGCACGTGCACCTGCAGGCCCTGCCGGCGCAGCGCGGCGATCGCCGGCGATGCACCGGGACGCAGCGTTTCCTGCACCGCGAAGCTGGCGATCCAGCCGGCGTCGTCAGCCAGGTGGACCTGCAATGCATCGTCGCGCGCCTGCATTTCGGTGACGTCGCAGAACGCCGCCGAACCCAGGCGCAGCGACGCCGCGGTGCCCGCGCGCAGGAGGCGCCCCGAGACGCCCTGCCCCGCATGCTCGCGCACGTCCCGCACGTCCGCGGCGCGGTCGCCCGCTGCGGCCGCCAGCGCGCGCGAGGCCGGATGCAGCGACTCGCGCGCGAGCGCGCCGGCCCAGGCCAGCGCCTCATCTTCCGTGACGCCTGTGCGGGTGCGCACGGCGCCGACAGCCATTCGGTCGCCGGTGAGCGTGCCCGTCTTGTCGAAGACGACCGTGTCGATCGCCGCGCCCGCTTCCAGCGCCTCCAGCCGGCGCACGAGGATGCCGCGCCGCGCCAGCGCGCCGGCGGCCGCGAGCGTCGCCGCCGGCGTGGCCAGCGACAGCGCGCAGGGACAGGTGACGATCAGCACGGCCACCGCGATGCCGAGCGCCTGCCCCGGACCCTGCGGCCACCACCACCAGGCCGCGCCCGCGGCGGCCACGAGCACCGCCACGAGGAAGGGCGTGGCGATGCGGTCGGCCAGCCGCGCCAGCGCCGGCTTCTCGTGCGCCGCGCGCTCCATCAGCGCGACGATCTGGCCGAAGCGCGTCGCTTCGCCCGTGCGCTCCACCCGCAGCACGACCGTCCCGCCCAGGTTGGCGCTGCCCGCGACGACGGCCTCGCCCGCGCGGCGCGGCAGCGGCGTGGACTCGCCGGTGAGCAGCGCCTCGTCGACCTGCGTCGCGCCCTCGACCAGCACGCCGTCGGCGGGGACCATCTCGCCCGCCCGCAGGCGCACGCGGTCGCCCGGCACGAGCCGGGCCACGGCCACGTGCTCGCTGCCGCCGTCGTCGCGCAGGCGCTCCACCGCAGGCGGGAGGCGCCGCAGCAGCGCGGCCAGCGCGCCGGCCGTGCGATCGCGCAGGCGCTGCTCCAGCAGCCGGCCCGAGAGCAGGAAGAAGACGAACATGGTCACCGAGTCGTACCAGACCTCGCCGCCCAGCGGCCCCGCGGGATCGAAGGTGGACGCGGTGCTGGCGCCGAAGGCGATGGCGATGCCCAGGCTCACCGGCACGTCCATGCCGATGCGGCCGTGGCGCAGGTCGCGCCAGGCCGAGGCGAAGAAGGGGCTGCAGGAGAACAGCAGCACCGGCAGCGTCAGCAGCCACGCGGCCCAGCGCAGCAGCGCGGAGACGTCCGGCGTGATCTCGCCCGGCGCCGCGACGTACGCGGGCACCGCGTACATCATCACCTGCATCATGCAGAAGCCGGCCACCAGCCAGCGCCACAGCATCACCCGCTGCGCCTGCCGGCGCGGCGCGGCTTCCAGCTGGTCGGCCGCGGGCAGGCCGCGGTAGCCGGCGCGCGCGAGCGCCGCCAGCCACTGCGAGGGCCGGCCCCGCGCCGGGTCCCAGGCGATGCGCGCCGTCGCCGTCGCGCCGTTCACGTCGACGCCGCGCACGCCGGGCAGGCCGGCGAGCGCCTGCTCGATCGTGAGCGTGCAGCCCGCGCAGTGGATGCCCTCGATCGCGAGGCAGGACTCCCAGGCGCCGTCCGCGCCGGGGACGGGCCGGCTGAAGGACTGCCATTCGGCGGGGTCGTCCACGCCCGCCGCGGACGGCGGGTGCGGAATGCCCCGGGTCCCCGCCTGCGCGGGGATGACGAACGATGGCGCAGCTTGCATCGAGGCAAGCCTAGGGGCCGCGACGCCTCGCCCGGTTGACGGGGATCAAGCGGGGCGGGATTGCGGCTCGGGACCGGGCGCCTGCGGTCCGGCGTCGGCCGCCGGAAGGCGCACGACGAACTCCGCGCCGCGGCCCCGCCCCTCGCTGCGCGCCTGCACCGTGCCGCCATGCAGCTCGACGAAATTGCGGACCAGCGCGAGGCCGACGCCGAGGCCTCCCGGCGCGAGGCGCTCGGCCTCGATGTCCTGCGTGAACAGCTCGAAGATGCGCGGCAGCGCCTCCGGCGCGATGCCGATGCCCGTGTCTTCCACCCGCAGCACGGCCTCGCCGCCTTCGAGCACGGTCTTCACCCAGATGCTGCCGCCCGCCGGCGTGTATTTCAGCGCGTTGCCCAGCAGGTTGAGCACCACCTGCTGCAGCCGCTGCGGGTCCGCCACCAGGCGGATCGGCGTTTCGGGCAGCAGCGCACGCAGGTGCAGGCCGCGCGCCTGCGCGGCTTCCTGCAGCGATTCCGTGGCCTCCTCGACCAGCTGCCGCAGGTCGAGGCCCTGTCGCTGCAGATGCACCTTCCCCGTCGCGACGCGCGACGCGTCCACCAGGTCCTCGGCCAGCCGCTGCAGCACCGCGATCTGCCGCCGCAGGATCTGCAGCGCATGGGCGGCGGCCCCATCCTCGCAGGCGCGCCCCAGGAGGTGGACGGCATTCAGCATGGGCGCGAGCGGGTTGCGCAGCTCGTGGCCGAGGGTCTGCAGCACCAGGTTCGTCTCCTCGCGGGAGGCGCGCAGCGCCGCGACGCTGTTGTCCAGCGTGTCGATGCGGGTACGCACGTCGGTGCGGTCACGCAGGATCTTGACGAATCCGAGGACGTCGCCGTCGCGGCGGATCGCGCTCACCGAGCCGGTCGCCCAGATCCGCATGCCGTCCTTCCGCACGTGCCAGCGCTCGTCTTCCGAGCGCGCGCAGCTGCGCGCCACCTCCAGTTCGTACTTGTCGAACCCGCGCTGGAGGTCGTCCTCGGTGAAGATGAGGCCCAGGGGCATGCCGCGCATCTCGTCGGCGCGGTAGCCCAGGATCTTCTCCGCGCCCCCGAGCCAGGCCACCACCCGTCCCTCCTCGTCCAGGAGGATGAAGGCGAAGTCCGTCACCTGCTGCAAGGCAGCCTCGAGGAACTCCAGCGAACGGGCGTCGGCGAGGAAGCTGTTCATGGGATCACCAGCGCCTACCTTGGCATGCCGGCAGCCCCGCCGTCCTTCCACCGCTGTGCCATCCGGCGTCGGACGCCGCCGACGCCGCGCCGGCCGGGCTGCGCTTGATCCGCGTCAAGCGAAGCCGGCCGATCGGGCCTAAGCTTGTGCTCATGTACCAACGCATCCTCGTTCCCACCGACGGCTCGCCGCTGTCGAAGAAGGCGGCCCGGAGCGCCGTCGAACTCGCCGCCACGCTGGGCGCCGAGGTGGTCGCCCTCAACGTGGTCCCGCGCTACCCCACCTCCTACTTCGAGGGCGCCATCGCGCTGCCGCCCGCCGAAGTGGCGCGGGCCGAGAAGCAGTGGGCCGAACAGGGCCAGGCCCTGGCCGACGAGGTGCTGCGCGCGGCGCAGAAGGCCGGCGTGCGGGCGAAGGCCGTCACGGTGCGCTCCGACCTGGTCGCAGAGGCGATCCTGGCCGCCGCGCGCAAGCACAAGTGCGACCTGGTCGTGATGGCCTCGCACGGGCGCAAGGGCATCAAGCGCCTGCTCCTGGGTAGCGAGACCCAGCACGTCCTGACGCATGGCAACATCCCGGTGCTGGTCCTGCGCTGACCGGCTGTTCCAACCACGACCGAAGAAGGAAACGAATGAAGATCGTCCTGGCCGCCGATGGCAGCAGCTACACGAAGAAGGCCCTGGCCTTCCTGGTCACCCATGAAGCGCTTGCGGGGGAAGACGGCCACGTCGTCGTCGTCAACGTGCAACCGGCCGTGCCGCCGCGCGTGCGCAGCATGGTGGGCGCCGCCGCCGTCAACGAGTACCACCGCGAGGAGTCCGAGAAGGTGCTGCGCCCGATCGAGAAGTTCCTGCAGCGCCACGACATCTCCTACACCACGCGCTCCGCCGTCGGCGCGCCCGGACAGGAGATCGTGCGGCTGGCGAAGAAGGAAAAGGCCCACCTGGTCGTCATGGGCACCCACGGCCACGGCATCCTGGGCCGCGCGCTGCTGGGCAGCGTCGCGCAGACCGTGCTGACGCACTGCGAGATCCCGGTGCTGCTGGTGAAGTAGCCTACTTCACCACCTTGACGATCGCTATCCGCGTTCCCGCCGGCGCCGCCACCTGCAGCGCCAGCACGGCCGCCTGCGGCGACTGCTTCTTCGTGTCGAGCGCGAAGGACAGCGCCGCCGGTTCGCGGGACAGGCGCAGGCTCTTCGCATCCAGCCCGCGCACCTTGCGCGCCGCCGCCTCGAGCCGCGCGGCGTCCCACGGGCCCGCCACCTCGCAATAGACCACCGCGCGGCCGGCCGCCGCCGCGCGCTGCACTTCCGCCCAGTCGTAGGTGGCGGCGATCTTGTCCTCCACGCAGGTGCCGCAGGCCTGCGCCGCCGGCAGGGCGCCGGCGGCCAGCAGCGCGGCGATCCAGGTGCGGCGCTTCATTTGTGCTCCATGGCGCGCGCGGGCGCCGTCGCCGGCGTCCCGCTGGACGCGCCGGTGCCCTCGCCCGGCATCGGCGTCGCCGACTTGGTGCGCGAGGGCGGCAGCGCGGTGCCGGCGGCGGCCGGCTGCGGCTGCCGGGTGCCCTGGGGCTGCACGTTCGTGTCGGCCCACTTGAAGTACGCCAGGTACTCCTTGATCTCGCTGTCGCTCAGCCCCTGGTTGGGCATCGGCACCTTCCACTTGTCCAGCAAGGCCTTGGCCACCGGGTCGGTCTGCAGCATCTGCTCGGGCGACTTCAGCCAGCGCGTGAGCCAGCCCTCGTCGTGCCGCTTCGTCACGCCGAACAGGTCGGGGCCCAGGCGGTCGCCGCCGGCGATGGTGTGGCAGGCAAGGCACTTCGATTCGAAGGCCAGCTTGCCGCGCTGCGCCGCCGGGTCGGTCGGCGCGGCGGTCGCCGGGATGTTGTGGTGCTCGGGGTCGCTGCCCGGCGCGGCGCCGGCGGCGATGATGCCGATCGCGCCCTGCGAGGCGTTGGCGAAGTGGTGGTCCACCATCGCGTAGTTGCCCGCCTCCGGGATGACGAACTCCACGATCGCGCCGCTCGACGAGCCGAGCAGCACCGTCTGCATGCCGCGGAACTGGTTCTCCGGGTTGCCGTCGATCCACACGCGGTCGAAGATCGTCCCCACCACGTGGAAGCTGGACGTGTTCGATGGCCCGACGTTCAGGACGAACAGGCGCACGCGCTCCAGCGGCTTGGCCTCCAGCGGCGTCTCCACCATGGAGTTGTAGCGCCCGTTGAAGACGGTGTACGTCGGCGCCTTGGAGCGCACGCGGTCGCCGTCCAGCACGTACAGCGGCTGGCCGTCCACCTTGCGGTGCTCGGGGTCCAGCTTCGTGTAGAACTCGCTCTGGATCACCGCGTACTCGCGGTCCACCTTGGTCGGGTAGCCGCCGCGCGGCTCGACGATCATCATCCCGTACATGCCCGACGCGATGTGCTCCAGCACCATCGGCGTGCCGCAGTGGTACATGAAGACGCCCGGGTAGTTGGGCGTGAACTCGAACGAGATCGTCTGCCCCGGCGCGATCGAGCGGTACTTGTCGTTCGGCGCGACCATGGCGGAGTGGAAGTCCATCGAGTGCATCATCGGCGCCGCCGTCAGCCGCGGGCCGGGCATCGCCTCGTCGGAGCGGTTGGTCATGGTGAACTTGATGCGGTCGCCCACGCGGGCGCGCACGATGGGGCCGGGCACCTGGTCGCCGAAGGTCCAGGCGCTGTACTTCACGCCGGGCGCGATCTCGATGATGCGGTGCGTGACGTCGAGCCGGATCTCCTTCACGGGCGACGTGTCGAGCGGCTTGACCGCGGGGCCCATGGTGAGCGCGTTGCCGGCCGCGAAGGGGCCCTGGTGCCGCTCGGACGAGACCACGGCCGGCGGCGAACCGAAGGCCATGTCCTTGTGGTCGTAGCTCTCGTGGCGGATCGTGTCGGGCTGCGCGGCGGCCGCCGCCGGGGCTTGCGGCTGCTTCGCCTCCTTCGCCGGTTCCTTGTCGCAGCCGGCCAGCGCGAGCACGAGGGCGATGGCCGCGAGGCCGCCGGCGCGGCGCATCGATGGACGCATGGGCATGAACTCTCCTTCTCGTTGTGCGGCGCAGTCTAGGAGAAAGCGCCGGTGGCGCGGGCCGCACGCGCGACATGCGGTCACCGCGGTTCAGGAATCCGGGCCCCGTTCCTACAGTGCTGTCGGCCGGTTCCTACAGGACGTCCCGGGGACCGCCGCAATGATGCACGGCTGGCCCAGGGAGAAAAGTGCTGGACAAGCGAACCGCGCGCTGCTGCATGGCCGGCCTCGCCCTCGTGCTGGCCGGCGGGCTCGCGCGCGCGCAGCAGGACCCGGCGGCCGTGCCCGCGTTCGACGAACTCGATTCGATGGAGGCGCGCGTGCAGGGCTGCGCGACCTGCCACGGCCAGCAGGGCCAGGGCACCAGCAGCGACTACTTCCCGCGGATCGCCGGCAAGCCCGCCGGCTACCTGTTCAACCAGCTGCGCGCCTTCCGCGACGGCAGCCGGCGCTACGCGCCCATGAACTACCTGGTGGCCTACCTGACCGACGACTACCTGCGCGAGATGGCGCAGTACTTCGCCTCGGTGCGCCCGCCCTTCCGGCCGCCGACGCCCTCGGCGCTGCCGCAGGCGCAGCTGGCCCACGGGCGCGCGCTGGTGGAGCACGGCGACGCCAACCGGCAGATCCCCGCCTGCATGGCCTGCCACGGCACGCGCCTGACCGGCATGGTCCCCGGCATTCCCGGCCTCGTCGGCCTGCGTCCCAACTACATCGCCGCGCAGCTCACGCGCTGGCGCGCGGGCGAGCGGCGCGCCGCCGAGCCCGACTGCATGCACCGCATCGCCATCCGGCTGCAGGAGAACGACATCCAGGCGCTCGCCGGCTACCTGGGCGCGCTGCCCCCGCCCGCCGATCCCGCGCCCGATGCACGCAACACGGTGCGCATGCCCCTCACCTGCGGGAGCCAGCGGTGAACCGGCGCTTCCTCGCCGTGCTCGCCGCCCTCGCGCTGCTGCTGCTCGCCGGGCTGCTGTGGCTCGCCTGGCAATTGCGGCCCTGGGAGCGCATCCAGCACGGCGCGCCGATGGGGCCGGTGGGCAGCGACATCATTTCGCGCGGCGAGTACCTCGCGCGCGCCGGCGACTGCGTGGCCTGCCACACGGCGCCGGGCGGGCCGCTGTTCGCCGGCGGCCGCGCGATGCCCACGCCCTTCGGCAACATGTACACGTCCAACATCACGCCGGACGACGAGACCGGCATCGGCCGCTGGACGCCCGAGGACTTCTACCGGATGCTGCACACCGGCCGCTCGCGGGACGGCACCCTGCTCTACCCGGCGATGCCCTTCGCCAACTACACCAAGGTCACGCGCGAGGACTCCGACGCGATGTACGCGTACCTCATGTCCGTGCCGCCGGTGAAGCTGCCCAGCCGCCCGCACGAACTGCGCTTCCCCTTCAACCAGCGCGAGCTGCTGGTCGGCTGGCGCACGCTGTACTTCCGCGAGGGCGAATACCAGCCCGACCCGAAGCAGGGGAAGGACTGGAACCGCGGCGCCTACCTGGTGCAGGGCCTGGGCCACTGCTCCATGTGCCACACGGCCGTCTCGGCGCTGGGCGGCTCGCGCGAGCAGGAGACGTTCAGCGGCGGCATGATTCCCAACCAGAACTGGTACGCGCCCTCGCTCACCTCCAACCGCGAGGCGGGCCTGGGCGAATGGTCGCTGCAGGAAATCGCGGACCTGCTGCAGGTGGGCGTGTCGCGCCGCGGCGCCGTCTACGGCCCCATGGCCGAGGTCACCTTCCACAGCCTGCAGTACCTGAGCGACGCCGACGTGCGCGCGATGGCCGTGTACCTGAAGTCGCTGCCGCCGCAGGGCGAGAAGCGACCCGAGCCCAAGGCGCAGCTGGTCGCGCCCGCCACCATGGAGCTGGGCCGGCGCATCTACGTCGCGCAGTGCGCGATGTGCCACGGCGACGAGGGCAAGGCCTTCCCCCCGCACTTCCCGCCGCTGGCCAACAACCAGTCGATCGAGATGGCCGTGCCGGTCAACCCGATCCGGATGGTGCTCAACGGCGGCTACGCGCCGGCCACGCGCAAGAACCCGCGGCCCTACGGGATGCCGCCCTTCGCCCACCTGCTGAGCGACGAGGAAGTCGCGGCGGTGGTCACCTACATCCGGGTCGCCTGGGGCAATGGCGGCACGCCGGTGACGGCGGCGCAGGTCAACGCCCTGCGCTCGGTGCCCCTGGAGTGAGGCCATGGAACCGCTGCCACCGGCGCACGAGGACGAGGACGAGGCCGTGGACCGCATCGTGCGCGACGGCCCGCGCGGCACCTGGGCGGTCGCCGGCGTGGCGACCTTCCTGGTGGTGCTGATGTACTTCCTCTTCTACTTCCTCGCCTACCTGCCGCGGGGAGCCGTGCAATGAGCGCCGTCGCGCACGAGGCGGCCGAGCGGGCGGAGGGACGCTGGGCGGCGATCGTCGGCGTCATCATCTTCCTGCTGGTCGCGATGATGGTGTTCACCGGCCTGCACTGGGCGGCGATGCCGCCCTCGCGCGTGGAGACGATCGACCCGCGCACGCTGCACATGCGCGGCGAGTTCGTGGAGGACAACCTCGGCACCATGGTCGACGAGCGCGGGCAGGTCACCGTGCGGCTGGTCGCGCAGCAGTACTCCTTCACGCCGCAGTGCCTGCTGGTGCCGGCCGGCATGCCGGTGACCTTCCGCGCCACCGCGACGGACGTGGTGCACGGCTTCGTGGTGGGCAAGACGAACGCCAACGTGATGCTGGTCCCGGGCTTCGTCTCCACCTTCACGGCGAGCTTTCCCGAGGCCGGCGAGCACCTGATGCCCTGCCACGAATACTGCGGCACCGGCCACGAGGGCATGTGGGCGCGCGTGCAGGTGCTGGAGCGCGACGAGTTCCTGCGGCAGGCGCAGGCCGGAAAGGCGGTGAGCTGTGTTCCTCGCTAGGCGCCTCGTTCTGGCCCACTTCTGGGTCGCCTTCATCGGCTTCGCCGTGGCGCTGCTGCTGGGCGAGTGGCAGATGGTGGTGCGCAGCCCCATGCACCAGTGGGTGCGCAATCCCGAGCTCTACTACCGCTCCGTCACGATGCACGGCACGGTGATGGCCTACGTGCTGCCCACGCTGGTGGCCATGGGCTTCGGCTACGCCATCACGGAGCTCGCGCTCGGACGGCCGCTGCGCGGCGTGCGCTGGGCCTGGGCCGGGTTCTGGCTGGTGCTGCTGGGGAGCGTGGTCGCGGCCGTGCCGGTGGCGCTGGGCCACGCCTCGGTGCTCTACACCTTCTACCCGCCGATGCTGGGCAGCGTCTTCTACTACCTGGGCATCGTGCTGGTGGTGGTGGGCTCCTGGATCTGGGTCGCGCTCACCTCCTGGAACCTGTACCACTGGAAGAAGGACCATCCCGGCGCCACCGTGCCGCTGGCCATGTTCGGCAACGCCGCCGGCGCCTACCTGTGGGCCTGGACCTCGCTGGGCGCCGGCTCGGAGGTGATCCTGCTGATCCTGCCGGCCGCCTTCGGCTGGCGCGACACGATCGACGCCGGGCTCGCGCGCGTGCTGTTCTCGTGGACGCTGCACGCCATCGTCTACTTCTGGCTGGTGCCGGCCTACATCGCCTTCTACACGATCATCCCGCGCGCGATCGGCGGGCGGCTGTACAGCGACACCATGGCGCGGGTGGCCTTCGCGCTCTTCCTGGTGTTCTCCATGCCGATCGGCATCCACCACCTGTTCGCCGACCCGCAGGTGGGCGCCGGCTTCAAGTTCCTGCACGCGGTGTTCACGGCCATGGTGTCGGTGCCGACGCTGCTGACCGTGTTCACGATCACGGCCTCGGTGGAGATCGCCGCGCGCCTGCGCGGCGGCCGCGGGCCCTTCGGCTGGGTGAAGGCGCTGCCCTGGGACAACCCGTACATGCTGGCCGTGGCCTTTGCCTTCGTGATGCTCGGCTTCGGCGGCGCCGGCGGCATCATCAACATGAGCTACCAGCTCAACGAGACCGTGCACAACACGCAGTGGGTCACGGGCCACTTCCACCTGATCTTCGCCGGCGCCATCGTGATCATGTATTTCGTGATCGCGTACGACCTCTGGCCGCAGCTGCTGCACTGCCCGCCGCTGCCGGCAAGGCCGATGAAGTGGCAGCTGTGGCTGTGGTTCGTGGGGATGATGGTCACCACGCTGCCCTGGCACTTCGTCGGCCTGCTCGGGATGCCCCGGCGCATGGCCTACTTCGACTACAGCCACCCGGCGCTGCACCCGCAGGCGATCACGGTGACGATCTCCGCCATCGGCGGCTTCCTGCTGGTGCTTTCCGGGCTGCTGTTCATCTGGATCCTGGCGACGGCGCGGCGCGGCACGGTGCCGCGGGCGATGCCCTATGCGTTCAGCGCGCCGGTGCACGCGGAGACGGTGCCGCCCGCGCTGAACGGCCTGGCGCTGTGGGTCGGGCTGATGATCGCGCTGACGGTCGTCAACTACGGCTTCCCGATCGCGCAGCTCGCGTCCCTGCCCGGGACCTCGGTGCCGGTGGTGCCCGTGGGAGGCCCGCGATGAAGGGCTGGTTCTCGCCCGGCGTGCGGCTCGCGCTCGCGGCGCTGGCCGTGCTGCTGGTGCTGGCGCTCGCCACCGGCTTCCTGTGGCTGCCGCAGGTCAAGCCGGACTTCACGGCCGGCGGGCTGTGGGACGCGATCTGTCGCGCCGCCGGCGTGCCGAGCGAGTGGGGCGCGCCGCTGCAGCGCGAGGACCCGCGCGCCAGCCGCGTCGCCCTGGTGCCGGCGCTGGCGGGCGGCGCGGGCGGCGACGTGGGCCGCGGCGGCACGCTGGCCCTGCAGTGCACGATGTGCCACGGCGCCCGCGGCGTCAGCGCCTCCGACGTGCCGAACCTCGCGGGCCAGTATTCGGAGGTGGTCTACAAGCAGATGATGGACTACCGCAACGGCCAGCGCCGGCACACGCTGATGCAGGCGCTGGCCGGGAAGCTGGACGAACAGGACATCCGCGACCTCGCCGCCTTCTACGCGCAGCTGCCGCGGCCCTCGCCGGCGCCGGCCGGGGAGACCGTGCCGGTGCTGGTGAGCGTGGGCGACCCGATGCGCAACATCGCGCCCTGCGCGTCGTGCCACGGCGGCATCGACCTGAAGCCGGGCAGCCCCTGGCTGGAAGGCATGCCGCACGCCTACCTCGCCGACCAGCTGAAGCGGTTCGCCTCGGGCGAGCGCCGCAACGACACGCTGGAGGTCATGCGCAACGTGGCGCGGCAGATGACCCCGGAGGAGATCGAGGCGACCTCGCGGTACTACGCGAGCCGCGCGATCGTGGGGCACGGCGTGACGCCGGCGCCGCGCTAGCGCTCTTGCTCCCTCTCCCCCTTGGGGGAGAGGGCGGGGGTGAGGGGGAGGCCCGCCACCACCCTCACCCCAACCCTCTCCCGCGAGCGGGAGAGGGAGTGTCACTTGACTTTCGTCAAACAAGGCACGCCCCCGCTCCCCGACCATAGGTGCATCCCAAATGCACCTTCCGGACTGAGGAGCCCATGACCCCGACCGCCGCCCGCATCGACGTGCGCACCATCGCGCCGCGCGACCGCCATCCGCTGATCTACGCCACGTTCAACAAGCTCGCGCCCGGCGAGGCGATGGAGCTGGTGAACGACCACGATCCGCGGCCGCTGTACTACCAGTTCAACGCCCAGATCCCCGGCCAGTTCGCCTGGGAGTACCTGGAGCAGGGCCCCGACACCTGGCGCGTTTCGATCAGCCGCACGGCGGCGTCCGCCGCCGCCGACGGCGCCGGCAGCTGCTGCGGCGGCGGCTGCGGCGGCTGATCACCCGATTTCATCCATCGAACGGAAACCATCATGAAAAGCAACCACATGCTGTGGCGGTGGCTCGGATTCATCTTCGTGCTGTCGTTCGGCGCCCTGGGCTACCTGGGGCTGCAGATCTACCTGAGCGCCCCGCCCATCCCCAAGGCCGTCACCAGCGCCAGCGGCCAGGTGCTCTACACCGGTGAACAGATCCAGAAGGGCCAGCAGGTCTGGCTCGCCTCGGGCGGCCAGCAGCAGGGCAGCGTCTGGGGCCACGGCGCCTACATCGCGCCCGACTGGTCGGCCGACTGGCTGCACCGCGAGGCCGAGGCCCTGCAGGCGCTGCGCGCCAAGGCCATCGCCCACGATCCCGCCGCCCTGACGGCCGCCGAGCGCGGCGCCGTCGACGGCGCCCTGAAGGAGGAAATGCGCCGCAACACCTACGACGCGGAAACCGGCCAGGTCACCGTGTCCGACCTGCGCGCGCAGGCGATCCGCTCGGTCGCCGACCACTACATGGGCCTCTTCGGCGACGCGGCCTCCCTGGACAAGCTGCGCGAGCAGTACGCCATGCGCGGCGGCAGCGTGCCCGACACGGCCGACCGCGAGGCGCTCACCGCGTTCTTCTTCTGGACCGCGTGGGCCGCGACCACCGACCGCCCGGGCGAGACCGGCCTCTCGTACACCAGCAACTGGCCGCACGAGCCGCTGGTGGGCAACACGATGACGACCTCGGCCGCCATGTGGTCGATGGCCTCCATCATCCTGCTGCTGGCGGCGATCGCCGCCATGCTGTGGCTGCACGGCGCCGGCAAGCACGAGCCGGAAGCCGATCCGCCCAAGGCGGACCCGCTCGCCGGCGCCAAGGCGACGCCCTCGATGCGCGCCACCCGCAAGTACTTCTTCGCTGTCGTCGGCCTGATGCTGCTGCAGATCGGCATGGGCGCCATCACGGCGCACTACGCCGTCGAAGGCAACTCCTTCTTCGGCATCCCGATCGGCGACTTCCTGCCGCAGGTGGTGAGCCGCACCGTGCACACGCAGATCGGCATCTTCTGGATCGCCACCGCGTGGCTGGCCACCGGCCTGTACATCGCCCCGATGCTGGGCGGCAAGGAACCCAAGCTGCAGAAGCTGGGCGTGGACGTCCTGTTCTGGGCGCTGATCTTCATCGTCGTCGGCTCCACCGTGACCGGCTGGCTGGGCTCGCTGCAGCACCAGGGCGTGGACTTCAGCTTCTGGATCGGCAACCAGGGCCTGGAATTCACCAGCATGGGCCGCTTCTGGCAGCTGCTGCTGTTCGTCGGCCTGCTGTTCTGGGCCTTCCTCCTGGGCCGCGCCCTGTGGCCGGCGCTCAGGACGCCCTCGGAAAGCCGCGGCCTGATCGCCATGGTGTTCCTGTCGGCCGTCTGCATCGGCGGCTTCTACGCCAGCTCGCTCGCCTGGGGCCAGCACAGCCACTATTCGATGATCGAGTACTGGCGCTGGTGGCTGGTCCACCTGTGGGTGGAAGGCTTCTTCGAGGTGTTCGCCACCGCGGTCATCGCGCTGCTCTTCACCAAGCTGGGCCTGGTGCGCGCCACGAGCGCCAACCGCGCCATCATCGCCGAGACCATCGTGTTCCTGTTCGGCGGCATCCTGGGCACGCTGCACCACCTGTACTGGACCGGCACGCCCACCTCGGTGATCGCCGTCGGCTCCGTGTTCTCCGCGCTGGAAGTGGTGCCGCTCACGCTGATCGGCCTGGAAGCGCTGCAGACCTGGAAGCGCACGCAGGGCATCCACTGGCTGCAAGCCTACAAGTGGCCCGTGCTGTGCTTCGTCGCGGTGGCCTTCTGGAACACCGTCGGCGCCGGCCTCCTGGGCTTCGCGATCAACCCGCCCGCCTCGCTGTACTACGTGCAGGGCCTGAACATGACGGCCGCCCACGGCCACGCCGCCCTGTTCGGTGTCTACGGCATGCTGGGCATCGGCCTGATGCTGTTCTGCCTGCGCGGCCTCTATGCGCGCCACCTGCACGCCGACGGCCTGCTGAAGCCCGCCTACTGGGGCCTCAACGCCGGCCTGGCCATGATGGTGTTCCTGTCGCTGCTGCCGGCCGGCATCTACCAGGCCTGGGCCGCGATGACGAAGGGCCTGTGGTACGCCCGCTCCGCCGAGATCATCCACTCGCGCGTGATGGAGACCCTGGTGTGGCTGCGCGTGCCCGGTGACGTCGTGTTCGCCGCCGGCGCCGTGATCCTGGCCCTGTACCTGCTGCGCCTGCTGCGGCCCAAGGGTCGCGAGAGCATCCCGGCCGGGCTCGCCGCCCCCGCGGGACGATAGATCCGAAAAGGGCCGGCGCAAGCCGGCCCTTGCGCTTCGGGAGACCGGAACATGAAACTCACCGCCTTCACCGACTACAGCCTGCGCGTGCTGATCTACCTCGCCTCGCAGCGGGGGCAGCGCGCCACCATCGGCCAGATCGCCGCGGCCTTCGAGATCTCGGAGAACCACCTCGTGAAGGTCGTGCATTTCCTCGGCCGCCAGGGCTGGCTCACCAACACGCGCGGCAAGGGCGGCGGCCTGGAACTGGGCAAGGCGCCCGAGGCGATCGGCCTCGGCGAGGTCGTGCACCAGACCGAAGGCCCGCCGATGCCCGCGATGTGCTTCGGCGAGTCGCCGGGCGACTGCTGCATCTCCGAGGTGTGCCGCCTGCGCGGATTCCTGGGCGAAGCGGTCACGGCCTTCTATGCCGTGCTGGACCGCTATACACTGGCCGACGTGGTGGCGAACCGGGACGAACTCGCGCGCATCCTCTTCCTCGACCAGCGCCCGCGGACGGTGGTCCGCATCGCGGAGGCCGGATGATGGAGACGCGCTTTCCCTACGAAGGTCCCCAGGACCTGCTGCCCGCCGTGGTCGCCGCGCTGGAACGCGTCGTCGACCCCGAAGTGGCGATGAACATCGTCGACGTCGGCCTGGTGTACGGCGTCAAGGTCGCGGACGGCCGCATGGACGTCACCGTCACCATGACCTCGGCCGCGTGCCCCGTCACCGACATCATCGTGGAAGACATCGAAAGGCAGCTCGATGCGGGCCTGCCGCCCGACCTGCTGATCCACGTCGAACTGGCCTGGGAGCCGCCATGGACGCCGCAGCGCATGAGTCCCGCGGCCAAGGCCTTCATGGGCTGGTGAGCACGCGCCGCGTCCTCGGCGCGCTGCTGGCCGCCTGCGTCGCCGCCTCGCTGCTCGCGGGCATCACGGGCGGCCTGCTGCGCGTGGGCCTCGTGGTGCCGGGCAGCACGGGAGAGGCCTGGGCCGGCCGCGCGGCCGTGTGGCATGCGGCGCTGATGATCTGCGGCTTCATGGGCACGGTGATCTCCATCGAGCGCGCCGTCGCCGCGCGCCACCCTGCCGCCTGGATCGCGCCGATCGCCTCGGGGGTCGGCGCGATCGTGCTGCTGCCCGGTCTGCAGGCGGCGGGCGCGTGGCTGCTGGTTGGCGCGGCCGCCGTGTTCGTCGCCGTCAACGTGCTGCTGTTCGGCCGCCAGCGCGCGCCCCACACCGGCCTGCTGCTCGCGAGCGCCCTGTGCTGGCTGGCGGGCAACCTCTGGTTCGCGGCCGGCGGCGGCGCGCACGCCGTGCTGCCCTGGTGGTTCGCCTTCCTCGTGATCACGATCGCGGCCGAGCGCCTGGAGATGACGCGCCTGATGCGCCGCCGCGCCGGCGCGCAGCCGGCGCTGTACGCCATCCTGGCGCTGCTGGCGGTGGGCGCGGGAGTGTCCGCGCTGTCGCCCGGCATCGGCGGCCTCGTGTTCGGCTTCGCTCTGCTGGCGCTGGCCGCCTGGCTGTTCGCGTTCGACATCGCGCGCCGCACGGTGCGCGCCGAGGGCCTGCCGCGCTACATGGCCGTGTGCCTGCTCACGGGCTATGCCTGGCTGGCGCTCGGCGGGCTTGCCTGGATGGCGACGGCGCGGGGCCTGCCCGCGCGCGACGCGGCGCTGCACGCGCTGGGCCTGGGCTTCCTGGTCAGCATGATGATGGGCCATGCGCCCGTGATCCTGCCGGCGGTGGCGCGCGTGAAGCTGCGCTTCGGCCCCTTCTTCTATGTCCCGCTGGCGGCGCTGCATGCCTCGCTGGCGGTGCGGCTCTTCGCCGGCTACGCCGGCGGGCCGGCGCGCGCGCAGGGCGCCCTCTTCAACGCGCTCGCGCTGGCGCTGTTCGCCGCCACCGCCGTCGCCGCGGCGTTCGCGTGGCGCGGCCAGGAGGCGCGGCCGCGCACCCTTTCCCGCAAGCCATGAACGTCCTCACCGGCCTCGACGAGCCGCCGCGGCCGCCCCGCAGCGGCGGCTTCGCCCTGTGGCAACTGGGCTTCCGCCCCTTCTACCTGCTGGCCGGCGCGTTCGGCGCACTGTCGATCGCCTTGTGGGCGCTGCAGTTCACCGGCCACCTCGCCGCGCCCTATCTCAGCGGCGCGCTGTGGCACGCGCACGAGATGCTGTTCGGCTTCACGCTCGCCGTCGTGGTCGGCTTCCTGTTCACGGCCGGCCGTAACTGGACCAGCCAGCCCACGCCCACCGGCGGCCTGCTCGCCGCGCTCGCGGCGCTGTGGGTCGCGGCACGCGTGCTGGTGCTGACGCCCTGGGGCTGGGCCTCGGCCGCCGCCAACGCGGCCTTCCCGCTCGCCGCCGCGATCGCGCTGGCGATCCCCTTCGTGCGCGCGGGCAACCGGCGCAACTACTTCTTCGTCGCGGTGCTGGTGCTGCTCGCCGGCGCCAGCCTCGCGGTGCACCTGGGCCAGATGGGCGTGCTGGCCCTGCCCGCCTGGGCCGGCATCCAGCTCGCGCTGGATGCGGTGCTGTTCGTCCTGTGCGTGATGGGCGGGCGCGTGATCCCCATGTTCACCAACGGCGGCGTGCCGCACGCCCGCGCGCGGCGCCTGCCGTGGCTCGACAAGGCGGCGCTGGGGCTCGTGCTGGCGCTGCTCGCCGCGGACCTGCTGCGCCTGCCGGCCGTCGCGATCGTGGCGATCGCCGCGCTGGGCTCGCTCGCGCACCTCGCGCGCTGGTGGCTGTGGCAGCCCTGGACCACGCTGCGCACGCCGCTCGTCTGGGTGCTGCACCTCGCGTACGCCTGGATCCCGGTGCACCTGGCTTTGCGCGCCGCGGCGGCGCTGGGCTGGGTCCTGCCTTCGGCAGCCACGCATGCGCTCACCGCCGGCGCGATCGGCGGCCTCGTCATCGGCATGATGACGCGCACCGCGCGCGGCCACACGGCGCGGCCGCTGCGTGCCGACCGCTGGGACACGGCCTGCTACCTGCTGGTAGGCGCGTCGGCCTTCGTGCGCGTGCTGGTGCCCGTCGCCGTGCCGGTCCGCACGCTCGAGGCGATCCTCTGCGCCGGCGCGCTCTGGTCCGCCGGTTTCGCGCTCTACGCCGTGCGCTACTGGCCCGTGCTGACGCGGCCGCGGCTGGATGGGAAGCACGGCTGAAGCGCGCAAGCATGACACCGCTCGAGGTTCAAGACAGCAATACATGTCATTGCGGGCTTGACCCGCAATCCACGGAGGCGTGGCAGCACGCATGCATGGATCCCGGGTCAAGCCCGGGATGACATGTCTTGGGAAAGTCTTGCAGGTCGAGCGGCTCGGCCCGTCACCCAGGCACCCTGCGAGGCCCGGGGCGGGGCTGCCCGTCCCGGCGAAATCAAGGAGGAGGGAGCGTCCCGAGCCGCAGGCGTGGGGCGCGCCGGGGGACATTCGCAGGGACGGGTAGCCCCGCCCCGGGCCGGTCGGAGGGCACCTCTCCGATCACCACGGCACATGACGGAGGCACCCCCCGCCGCGGCTGATTGAGCCAGATCAAAAGGTGTCTTCCCAATACACCTTCACTTGAGATGCATCAAGGTCCGCCCGGACCCCCCGGCCTACATTGCTTTCAACGGTTCACGAGATCGTTGCCCCGCGGGGGGCTCACCCGCTTCGAGAAGAAAGCAAGGTCAGGATCATGTTCAAGCGCATCGCACCCGTCCCGTTCGCAGTGGCCGCCCTGTTCGCGGCGGCTCCGTTCATCGGCCACGTGGGCGCCACCGCCGTCACTTCCCGCCATGCCGCGAAGCCCGTGGTCGTCGCGGCCGCCGCCCAGAAGGCGACCACCCGCCAGTACGTGCTGAAGACCGGCATGGCCAACGGCAAGATGGTCTACCTGGACGACAAGGGCGCCGTGAACCCCGTCCTGCACGGCAACGTCGGCGACACCATCGAGATCACCATCTCCAGCGGCGAAGGCGCCGAGCACGACATCGTGTTCGAGGACCTCGGCGTGCAGTCGGCCAAGTTCAACCGCAAGACCGGCCCGACCAAGGTCTCGTTCAAGCTGGAGCAGTCCGGCAAGTTCACCTACTACTGCTCGATCCCCGGCCACCGCCAGATCGGCATGGAGGGCACGCTGGAAGTGACCGGCCCCGCCGACGCGATGGCGCACGGCAAGCCCGCCGTGAACGTGCCGGTGGCGGCCGTGAAGCCGGCGGCCGTCATGGGCGCCGCCTCGGCGATCGCGCCCGCCGCCGCCGATGCCGTGGTGATCTCGCAGGACCCCAACGCGGTGCCGAAGCCCCTGGGCGCGCGCGCGCCGCAGCTGGTGAAGTACTCCATCGAGACGGTGGAGCTGGAAGGCAAGCTCGACGACGGCACCACCTTCACCTACTGGACCTTCGGCAGGAAGGTGCCCGGCCCGATGCTGCGGGTGAAGAAGGGCGACACGGTGGAACTGAAGCTCACAAACAACCCGAACAGCACCGCGGTCCACTCGATCGACCTGCACGCCGTCACCGGCGGCATGGGCGGCGGCGAGAACACGCAGGTCGCGCCCGGCGAGACGAAGACGATCACCTTCAAGGCGCTGAACCCCGGCCTCTACGTGTACCACTGCGCCACGCCCTCGGTGGCCCACCACATCTCCGCCGGCATGTACGGCCTGATCCTGGTGGAACCCGAGAAGGGCCTGCCCAAGGTGGACAAGGAGTTCTACGTGATGCAGGGCGACCTGTACACCAACCACGCCTTCGGCACCAAGGGCCACCACGAGTACGCCCCCGACCGGGCCGCGGACGAACTGCCCACCTACTACACCTTCAACGGCTCCGTCGGCGCGCTCACCAAGGAGCACAAGATGACGGCGAAGACGGGCGAGACGGTGCGGGTGTTCTTCGGCGTCGGCGGCCCGAACAAGATCTCCTCCTTCCACGTGATCGGCGAGATCTTCGACCGGGTGTACAGCGAAGGCGCGACCAACACGGTCAAGGAGAACGTGCAGACGACGCTGGTGCCCGCGGGCGGCGCGACGATGGTGGAGTTCAAGCTCCAGTACCCCGGCCGCTACCTGCTGGTGGACCACGCCCTCTCGCGCGCCGGCAAGGGCGCGGGCGGCGCGCTCGAAGTGACGGGCCCGGCCGACGACATGGTCTACAAGCCCTCGCACCCGAGCGCCGGCCCGATGGCCCACTGAGCGCCCATGCAACAGATGAACGCTGATCTCGCCGCCCGGGCCCGCGCCGCCGGACTGGCCCTGTGGAACTTCCGCGGCCGGGCGATGCTGCCGGTGGTGCAGGGCGGCATGGGCGTCGGCGTGTCGGCCGGCGGACTGGCCGGCACCGTCGCCTCCTTCGACGCGATGGGCACGATCTCCTCGGTGGACCTGCGCCGCCTGCACCCCGACCTGATGGAGCAGACCGGCAAGCTCACCGGCCGCAAGGCCAAGCCGCTGATCGACGCGGCCAACCGCGAAGCGCTCGCGCGCGAGCTGCGGCGCGCCCGCGAGCTCTCCGGCGGCCGCGGCCTCGTCGCGGTGAACGTGATGCGCGCGCTCGACCAGTACGCGACCTACGTGCAGCAGGCGCTGGAAAGCGGCGCCGACGCGCTCGTCGTCGGCGCCGGCCTGCCGCTGGACCTGCCGGACCTGGCGCGCGATCATCCGCACGTGGCCCTCGTCCCCATCCTGTCCGACGCCCGCGGCGTGCAGCTGGTCGTGCGCAAGTGGGAGAAGAAGGGCCGCCTGCCTGACGCGATCGTGATCGAGCATCCGGGCAAGGCCGGCGGCCACCTGGGCGCCGCCCGCGTCGCCGACCTCGGCGACCGCCGCTTCGACTTCGACGTGGTGCTGCCGGAGGTGCTGGAGTTCTTCCGCAAGTCCGGGCTGGAAGGCCGCATCCCGCTCATCGCCGCCGGCGGCATCGAAAGCGGCGACGACATCCGGCGCCTGCAGGGCCTGGGCGCTTCCGCCGTGCAGCTCGGCACCGCCTTCGCCGTCACGCGCGAGAGCGACGCGAGCCAGGCCTTCAAGGAGGTGCTGGCCGGCGCGAAGCCGGAGGACATGGTGGAGTTCACCAGCGTCGCCGGCCTGCCCGCGCGCGCCGTGCGCACGCCCTGGCTGGACAAGTACCTGCGCATGCAGGAAGCGATGCAGAAGGCGGCGCACGTGAAGCCGCACTGCACGATGTGGTTCGACTGCCTCACGGCCTGCGGCCTGCGCGACGGCAAGCCCGAGTGGGGCCAGTTCTGCATCGACAAGGTCCTTGGCCACGCCCTCGCCGGGGACGTGCGCAAGGGGCTATTCTTCCGGGGTGCGGGGCGCCTGCCCTTCGGCACCCAGATCCGACCGGTCCAGGACCTGCTGAACCGCCTGCTCGGCGGCCTGGTGCCCCCCATGACAAACGCCGAGGTCCCCACCGCATGAAGCGTGATCCCGCCCCCCACCAGGTTCCGGCGCTGGCGCCGCAGCCGATCAGCCAGGACGTCCTGCGCGAGAAATACCTGAAGCCCGGCGAGAAGACCGAGGCCGACCTGCTGCGGCGCGTCGCGAAGGCGCTCGCCTCGGTGGAGGCCGAGCCGCTGCGCGCCGGGTGGGAAGCGCGCTTCTTCGACAACCTGCAGGCGGGCGCGATCGGCGCGGGCCGCATCATGAGCGCCGCCGGCACCGACCTGCAGGCCACGCTGATCAACTGCTTCGTGCAGCCGGTGGGCGACGCGATCCAGGGCCGCGACGAGGAAGGATTCCCGGGCATCTACGAAGCGCTGCGCGAAGCGGCCGAGACCATGCGGCGCGGCGGCGGCGTCGGCTACGACTTCTCGCGCATCCGCCCGCGCGGCGCCGAGGTGCGCGCGACCGCCTCGCTGGCCTCGGGCCCCTGCAGCTACATGGACGTGTTCGACCACTCGTGTTCGACGGTCGAGAGCGCGGGCGCGCGCCGGGGCGCGCAGATGGGCGTGCTGCGCATCGACCACCCGGACGTGCTGGAGTTCATCACCGCCAAGCGCACGCCGGGCCGCTGGAACAACTTCAACGTCTCGGTCGCCGTCACCGACGAATTCATTCGCACGCTGCAGGCGGGCGGCGACTGGGCCCTGGTGCACAAGGCGAAGCCGGGCGCGGCGCTGGTCGCGCAGGGCGCGCACCTGCGGCCGGACGGGCTGTGGGTGTACCGCACGGTGCCGGCGCAGCAGCTGTGGGACACGGTGATGCGATCGGCCTACGACTTCGCCGAACCGGGGATCCTGTTCGTGGACACGATCAACCGCGAGAACAACCTGCGGTATGCGGAAGGGATCACCGCGACGAACCCATGCGTGACGCGGGATACCTGGGTGATGACCACCGAGGGGCCAGCGCAAGTGGCGGACTTGATCGGAAGGCGCTTCACCGCCGTGGTGGACGGCAAGGCTTTCCCCGTCAGGAGCGATGGCTTCTTCGCGACAGGGCGCAAGCCGGTGTTCGCGCTGCGCACCCGTGAAGGCCACCTCCTGCGCCTGACCGCCGACCACCGCGTCCGGAAAGTTGCGCGCAAGACGCGCTACGTGATGCAGATGGAGTGGACTGCGGCCGGCGAGCTGCAGGCCGGCGACGAAATCGTGCTGCAGGATCATCGCGCACTGGGCGGATGGGACGGCCGTGGCACGCAGGAGGAAGGTTATCTGCTCGGGCTTCTGATCGGGGATGGCCGCCTCACTGAAGAAAAGGCGGTGCTCTCTGTCTGGGCTCCGGAGTTGAAAGTCGTCGGCAGCGATGCACCGCCGCTGTGTGCCACGGGAGCCGCCGGCATCGTCGCAGCCGCAGAGGCGGCAGCGGCGACCTTGCCACATCGCGCGGATTTCCGCGGATTCCAGAAGCCACTAGGCCACGGTGAAGCCCGCCTCGCCTCGGCACCGCTGCGGGACCTGGCGTTTTCGTTCGATGTACGACCCGGTCACAAGACGCTCACCCCCGAGATCGAGCGCGGCTCCGCCGCGTTCACCTCGGGCGTGCTCCGGGGCCTCTTCGACGCTGACGGCTCGGTGCAGGGCAAGCAGGACAAAGGGGTCAGCGTCCGCTTGTCGCAGGCCGATCTCCCCCTCCTGCAGACCGCGCAACGCATGCTGCAGCGTCTCGGCATTTGCAGCACCATCTACCGCAGGAGGCCGCCGGAGGCTCGGTCACTGCCGGACGGCCGTGGCGGCCACCGGCTCTACCCTTGCAAGGAGTTGCACGAACTCGTGATCTCGGGCGACAACCTCTGCCTCTTCGCCGACCACGTCGGTTTCGCTGACACAGCCAAGGCCGAACGCCTGCGCGAGTTGCTGGATGGCTATCGACGTGCGCTGAATCGCGCGCCGTTCACTGCGACCGTGGAATCCGTGACGGCCGATGGCGAGGAAGACGTCTATGACGTCACCGTGGCCGACGTCCACGCCTTCGACGCGAACGGCCTGTATGTGCACAACTGCGGCGAACAGCCCTTGCCCCCTTACGGCTGCTGCGACCTCGGACCCATCATCCTGACGCGGTTCGTGCGTCATCCCTTCGGCTTCGGCGGCGCGCCCGCCTTCGACTTCGACGCCTTTGCCCGGGCCGTCGCGGTGCAGGTGCGCGCGCTCGACAACGTGCTGGACCTCACCTTCTGGCCGCTCCCGCAGCAGCACAAGGAATCGCAGGCCAAGCGCCGCATCGGCGTCGGCTTCACGGGCCTGGGCAACGCGCTGGCCATGCTGCGCCTGCGCTATGACGCGGCGGAAGGCCGCGAGATGGCGGCGCGCATCGCGCGCTGCATGCGCGACGCGGCCTATGCCGCGTCGGTGGAGCTGGCGCAGGAGAAAGGCGCCTTCCCGCTGTTCGACGCCGACAAGTACCTGGAAGCCGGCACCTTCGCGAGCCGGCTGGACGAGCCGCTGAAGCAGGACATCCGCAAGCACGGCATCCGCAACAGCCACCTGCTGTCGATCGCGCCGACCGGCACGGTGAGCCTCGCCTTCGCCGACAACGCGTCCAACGGCATCGAGCCGCCCTTCTCCTGGACCTACCACCGCAAGAAGCGCGAGTCCGACGGCAGCAGCAGCGAGTACGTCGTGGAGGATCACGCCTGGCGGCTGTTCCGCTCCCTGGGCGGTGACACGGCGAAGCTGCCGCCGTATTTCGTCTCGGCGCTCGACATGCCCGCGTCGGACCACCTCGCGATGATGGAGGCGGTGCAGCCCTTCATCGACACCGCGATCTCCAAGACCGTCAACGTCCCCGCCGACTACCCCTACGCCGACTTCCAGGGCCTGTACCTGGAAGCGTGGCGCGCCGGGCTCAAGGGCCTGGCCACCTACCGGCCCAACGACATCCTGGGTTCGGTGCTCTCGACCACCTCGCAGGCCGCCGAGCGCGCGCCGGAGCTGGAGCGGCGCAAGGTCGACCCGATGCGCACCATGATCGAGAGCCGGCCCAAGGGCCAGCTGCCGGGCGTGGTGGAGAAGATCGAGTACTGGACGCAGCAGGGGCGGCAGACGCTCTACATCGTCGTGTCCTTCCTGCCGGTGGACGACGGGCGCGAGCGCGCGATCGAGTTCTTCATGCCCGTGGGCCAGAGCGGCGAGTCGCAGCAGTGGATCACCTCCAGCATGCGCCTGCTGTCGCTGGCCGCGCGCGGCGGCTTCCTGGAGCGCGCGCTCGCGGACATGCGCAAGGTCGCGTGGGACCGCGGGCCGGTGCGCCTGGGCACCTCCGCCAAGGCCGACGGCACGAGCGTGCCGATGTGGCACGACTCGGAGGTGGCGGCCATCGCCTACGCGATCCAGAACATCATCGCCCGCCGCAACGGCGAGCCGGTGGCGCAGCTCGCCACCCCGCCCGCGCCGCCGACGGCCGCGGCCGCGCCCTCGATGATGGCCGGCGCGAAGTGTCCCGAATGCGGCGCGCACGCGATGATCCGCAAGGACGGCTGCGAGTTCTGCACGTCCTGCGGTCATCTCGGGGCCTGCGGGTGACCCCCGGCGCCGGCGCGGACGAGGCGCGCTGGCGCTGGCGGCACGTGCTGGCCTCGCCGCACCGCGTCGGCTTCCTGTGCGGCATGGCGGTGCTGGCGGCCTCGGGCGCCTGGTGGGCGCTGGTGCAGCTCGGTCACGCGGGCATGGGACCGCGGCTCGCTCCCGCGCTGCCGCTGTCGCTCGCGCACGGCGCGGTGATGGTCTTCGGCTTCATGCCGCTGTTCTTCGGCGGCTTCCTGTTCACGGCGGGGCCGCGCTGGCTGGCCCTGCCCGCGCAGCCCGCGGCGGCGGTCGCCGCGCCGCTGCTCGCGCAGGCCGCGGGCTGGCTGCTGTGGCTCGTGGGCGCGCAGTCCGGCATCGCGCCCGCGCTCGCGGGACTCACGCTCGCGTTCGTCAGCCTGGCGACGTCGACCTGGCGCTTCGGCCGCCTGGTCGCCGCCAGTCGCCTGGACGATCGCCTGCACGCGCGCGCGATCCTCGCGGCGCACGTGGCGGGCTGCGCCTGCCTGGCGGCGCTGCTCGCCTGCGTCGCCATCGGCGCACCGGACGCCGCACGTGCCGTCGTGCGCACCGCGTTGTGGTGCTTCATCGTTCCCGTGTTCCTGGCGGCGGCCCACCGGCAGATTCCCTTCTTCTCGCCGGAGGCGCTGCCGAGCGGGGGCTGGCCGCTTGCGCGGCACAGCCTGCGCGTGCTGCTGGCGCTCGCGGCGCTGGAGGCGCTGGGAACGTGGGGCGAGCTGCTCGCACCCGCGGGTGCATGGCAGGTGGCGCTCGGCGCGGTGGAGGCCTTGGCGGCCGTCGTGCTGCTCGCGCTGGCGATCGCGTGGGCGCGCGCGAAGCGCCTCGCGACGCGGCTGCTCGTCATGTTCCACGCCGCGCTGCTGTGGCTGGGGCTCTCGTTCGCGCTCGCGGCGGCGGGCCACCTGCTCGGGGCGGTGGAAGGCACAGCGGTGCTGCCGCTGGCCGGCCTGCATGCGCTCGCCATGGGCTGCCTGGGCTCGCTGATGCTGGGCATGGTGAGCCGCGTGTCTGCAGCGCAGGCCGGCCGCTCGCAGGTCACCGGCAAGCTGCTGTGGCTGCTGTTCTGGCTGCTTCAGGTCGCGACGCTGCTGCGCGTGGCCGCGGCGGCGCGGCCGCTGCAGGGCCTGCTCACCGCCGCCGCGCTGGCGTGGGCCGGCGTCGTGCTTACCTGGGGCGCCGGTCAGGTCAAGGGCTACGGGCATGCACGTGCGCAGCGCGCCCGCCGGACAATCGAGCCATGACGCAGCCGATCCGCCTCGCTTCCCTCGTGGCCTCGCCGGCCGCCGGTTTCGAGCAGCCCTTCGAGATGCTGGAGGCCTGCCACGAGCGGGTGCACCGCATGCTGGCGCTGCTCGCGCGGCTGCGGGAACACCTGCACACGCACGGGCCGGACACGCAGGCGCAGCAGGCGGCGCGCGACGTGATGCGCTACTTCGACCAGGCCGCGCCGCTGCACCACCAGGACGAGGAACTGCACGTGTTCCCGCCGCTGCTGGCGCAGGGCGAGGCGGGCGTCGCCGCGCTGGTGCGCAAGCTCCAGGAGGACCACCGCGCGATGGAAGCGCGCTGGGCTGGTGCGCGCACGGTGCTGGCGCGCGTGGCCGAAGGGCGCGGCGCGGACGTGGATGCGGCGGAGGACGCGGCGCTCGATGCATTCACCGCGCTGTACGACGACCACATCCGCGCCGAGGAGGAGATCGCGTATCCGGCGGCGCAGGCGATGATCGACGAGCCCACGCGGACGGCGATGGGCGAGGAGATGATGCGGCGGCGGGGAGTGAGGTAACTCCGAAGGATCAGCGGATCCGCGGCTCCGCCGCCATCTGCTCCGGCGTCGTGAAGTAGTCCGCCCACTTCCCCCTCTGCTCCCTCGCCCGCCGCAGCTCCCCGCGTGCCACGCTGCGCAGGTGCACTTCGTCCGGTCCGTCCATCAGCCGCAGCGCGCGCCCCCAGGTCCACAACCCCGCCAGCGGCGTGTCGGGCGACAGGCCCATCGCGCCGAACACCTGGATCGCGCGATCCAGGACGCGCTGCTGCAGCCGCGCCGCGACCACCTTGATCGCGGCCACCTGTTCGCGCAGGTCCTCCGGCGGCTGCGGCTGGTCCAGCGACCAGGCCGTGCGCAGCACCAGCAGCCGCGCCTGGTCGATTTCCAGGCGCGACTCGGCGATCCACTCCTGCACGTTGGCCTGCTCCGACAAGGGCTTGCCGAAGGCGCGCCGCTCCAGCGCGCGGTCGCACGCGAGCGCGAGCGCCAGCTCGCACTGGCCGATGCTGCGCATGCAGTGGTGCACGCGGCCCGGGCCCAGGCGCGACTGCGCGAGCGCGAAGCCCTCGCCCCAGCCGCCCAGCAGCTGGTCGGCCGGCACGCGCACCTGCCGGAACACGATCTCGCAGTGGCCTTCGGGCGCGAGGTGGTGCACGACGGGGATGTTGCGCACGATGCGCACGCCCGGCGCGTCCGCGGGCACCAGCACCAGGCTATGCGCGGCGTGCGGCCGGGCCGCATCGGCGTCCCCATTGCGGCACACCACCACCAGCAGGCGGCAGTCGGGCCGCGCCGCGCCGGTGATGAACCACTTGCGGCCGCTCACCACCAGTTCGCCGCCGTCGCGCCGGACCTCCGTCTGCAGGTTGGTCGGGTCGGACGATGCGACGTCGGGCTCGCTCATCGCGAAGGCCGAGTGCATGCGTCCTGCCAGCAGCGGGGCGAGCCAGCGCTCGCGCTGGGCGGCCGATGCGTGCTTCAGGAGCAGCTCCATGTTGCCGCTGTCCGGCGCATTGCAGTTGAAGACCTCCGCGGCCCAGGGCAGCCGCCCCATCGCTTCGGCGAGCGGCGCGTAGTCCAGGTGCGGCAGCGCCGTGCCGGGCGCGCCGCCCGGCAGGTGCGGCAGGCAAAGGTTCCACAGCCCCTCCTCGCGCGCGAGGCTGCGCAGGTCGGCCAGGAACCCGGGCGGCTCGCCGCGCACGGCGCTCGCCTGCCAGGCCGCATGGAAGGGCAGCAGGTAGCGCTCCTGGAAGCTTTCCAGCCGGCGCAGCCAGGCGGCCGCGCGCTCGGAGGGCGCGAAATTCATGGCAGGGGCGCTCGGGATCTCACCGTTCCACCATAGCGGCGCCAGGGACAAGCGTACTGACGCGCATCAATCCGGTGCGCTTGCGGGGCCCGCGAACCGGCCATCGCGCTCGTCCCGCCGCCTGGCGCGCGCCGGCGAGGCGCCGGGCGCCGCCCGTAGCAGAATGGACACGCCGAACGCCTGCCCTTTCCCCGGGCATCCCGCCGTGCTTGCATCCATCCAGACCGACCGACTGATCCCGCTGCTGCTGGTGGCCCTCGCCATGGCCATCGCCGTCGGGCTGTGGCGCCTGCGCGTGCGCTGGGTGCGGCGCATGGCGCGCCGGCGCGCGGCCGGCTACCAGCTGATGGACTGCCTGAAGGCCTACACCGTGTGGATCGACTGGCACCGCGACGAGCCGCTGCTGCACCGTGACCCGGAGAGCCTGGACATCCCCGCGGCCCTGAAGCAGGCGGTGCAGGTGAAGGACGAGCACTTCCCCGAGCTGTCGCGGCTGATGCTGCAGCTGCTGCAGACGCACCGCGAGCTGATGCAGTACCTGTGGGAGGAGAACATCCTGCGCATGACGCATGCGGGCCACCAGCGCCCGCACTACGCCGACCCGCGCTACCACCAGCTGCGCGACACGCAGGACGCGGCGCTCGACAGCCTGTTCCTGCGCTGCCGCGAGCTGATCGGCGAAAGCGAGAGCGGCTGGCGCCGCACCCGCAGCGACTTCAGCTTCTCCAGCAGCATGGGGATGCACTCGCGGCCCTCGACGCCGAACTGACCGATGACTCCCTCTCCCCTCTGGGGAGAGGGTTGGGGTGAGGGGCAGGCGCGCCACCACCCTCACCCCCGCCCTCTCCCGCCAGCGGGAGAGGGAGCCATGCGGTTCACTTCTGCTTCTTCGCGATGGCCCGCGCCAGTTCCTTCTTGTCCATGGAGGAGCGGCCCGGGACGTCCAGTTGCCGCGCGCGCTCGTACAGCTCCTGGCGCGTATGGCCGATCTCGTCCACGCCGCCGAAGGTTTCGCCCTTGCCCTGGCGCTTCTCGCGGGTGGTCTTGGTGGAGCGCGGATCCGAAGGCCCCTTGTGGTCCTTGGCCTCCCAATGGTCGCCCACCTTCTCGAAGCCGTGCTTCAGCGAGGCATAGGCCGTGCGGCTGGCCCGTTCGCCCTTGCCGTATTCCTGCTCGGCGTTCCGGAGGGTCTCGGCATAGGTGCGCTGCGCCTTGCGCGGCGAGCGCTGGAGCGTGCCGGGCATGTCGACGCCCATCTTCTTCGGCATGGGAGCCTCCTTTCGTGCGTGCGACCGATGCTACGCCCGGCCGCCCGCGCGCGGGCTCAGTTCACGCGTCGGAAATGCTGCCGCACGTGCTGGCGGTCCAGCATCTCGAAGTGCCACCACTCGTTGGCGATGCCCTGGAAGCCGCCGCGGCCCAGCACGCCGCGCAGCAGCTCGCGGTTGCGGCGCTGCTGCGGGCCGAGCCGGCCGCTGGCGAGGTGTTCGTCCTCCAGCTTGGGGTGCGACAGCTCCGTCATCTCGTCGAAGCCGCTGCCCATGTCGAGTTCGCGGCCGTCGGGACCCAGCAGCGTGGCGTCGACGGCCATGCCGAAGGAATGGATGGAGCCGCGTGCCGGATCGGCGACGTACTGGCGCAGGTCGGTCCCGTCGAGGTGGTCCCACAGCCGCACCTGCACGCGGTGCGGCCGCAGCGCGTCCAGCACCAGCAGGCGGTGGCCCGGCGCCTCCCGGGCCAGCAGTTCGGCCGCGCGCTGCAGGCCTTCCGCGGCCATCTGGTGCAGCCATGCGCAATCCATCGCGCCGTACAGGTCCACGCCCACGAAATTGTTCACGCTCGCATAGCGCAGGTCGATCGCGATGCCGGGAATCGTGGAGAGGTGCCGGAAGTCGGCCTGGGAGGAGATCTCTTCGCAGGGAAGCATGGTGTGCAGCTCGAGGATAACCGGGCTCCCGCGGAATTGCAGGGCAGGCACCCCAAGTCCGCGGCGCCCGCAGGGGTCCCGTAGGCTGGCGACGACACCCATGCCAGACACTGCCCAGGACGCGCGGCGCCCCGCCCCGCCTATGGTGGGACTTTCAGGCAAGAAGGATTCCCCATGGCACGACAGGACGCATGCACCCTCCTCGATGAAGACCACGTGAAGGTCGAACAGCTCTTCCAGCAATACGCCTCCGCCGGCGACGACGCGCGCAAGCGCGACCTGGCCCACCAGATCTGCCAGGAGCTGCGGGTGCACATCGAGATCGAGAACGAGATCTTCTATCCCGCCTTCCGGCAGGCCACCCAGGACGAGCAGCTGGTGAAGCACTCGCTGCACGAGCACGACGAGGCGCTGAGCCTGATCGGCACCATCGAGGCCGCGCGCCAGCCGCACGACCAGACGATGAAGACGCTGGAAAGCGCCATCCGCGACCACGTGAAGGACGAGCGCGAGAAGATGTTCCCCGAGGCGCGCAAGTCCGGGAAGATGGACCTGATGCAGCTCGCAGACCAGCTGCAGGCGCGCAAGACGGAGCTGATGGCCGCGCACGCGGCCTGAGGACGACCGGCTACAGCGCCATCGAGGGCCGCTGCGCGAGCGCGGCCCGCCAGCGCAGCAGGTTCGCGTGCTGCTCGCCGGGCTTCTGCTTCACCACGCGCGCGAAATCCACGGCCACCGCCGCCGTGATGTCGGCGATGCTGAAGCGCTCGGTCGCGAGGAACTCGCGGCCCGCCAGGCGTTCTTCCAGCACCGAGAAGAACAGCTGGATGCGCGCGACGCCGCGCTGCGCCAGCTCGGGGATCTGCGCGAAGTCCGCGGGACCGGGCAGCGCCCGGTTGGCCATGGCCGGCGAGCCGTTGCGCAAGGCCTCGGCCACCGCCAGCAGGCCCTCGAATTCCGCGCGCCAGTTCCAGCTGGCGACCTCCGCCTTCTCGACCGGCGTGCGACCGAGCAGCGGCGGCTCCGGGAAGCGCGCCTCCAGGTAGGCGGCGATCGCGGCGTTGTCGGTGAGCACCGGTCCTTCCTCGGTGCGCAGCGCCGGCACCGTGCACTGCGGGTTCACCGCGCGGAAGGCGGCGCCGAACTGCTCGCCCTGGCGCAGGTCCACTTGCACCGTCTCGTGGGGCACGCCCTTTTCCGCGAGCAGGATGCGCGCGCGGCGCGGGCTGGGGGCGGTGGCGCAGTCGTAGAGGGTGATCATGGTTTCGCGTCGAAGTCGCTGGCGTCGTGGCGCTCGCGCAGCTGGTTGGCGGGGTCGCCCCAGGTGCGGTTGACGATGCGCCCGCGGCGGGCGGCGGGGCGCTGCGCGATCTCGTCGGTCCAGCGCACCACGTTGCGGTATTCGTGCACCTGCAGGAACTCGCCGGCCTCGTACAGCTGGCCCTTGGCGAGCGCGCCGTACCAGGGCCAGATCGCCATGTCGGCGATCGTGTACTCGTCGCCCGCGACGTAGCGGTGCTCCGCCAGGCGCCGGTCCAGCACGTCCATCTGCCGCTTCACTTCCATCGCGTAGCGGTCGATCGCGTATTCGATCTTGGTCGGCGCGTAGGCGTAGAAGTGACCGAAGCCGCCGCCGAGGAAGGGCGCGCTGCCCATCTGCCAGAACAGCCACGACAGGCATTCGGCGCGCCGGGCGCCCTCCTGCGGCAGGAAGGCCTGGAACTTCTCGGCCAGGTACACCAGGATCGCGCCCGATTCGAACACGCGCACCGGCTCGGGGCCGCTGCGGTCCACCAGCGCCGGAATCTTGGAGTTCGGGTTCACCGACACGAAGCCGCTGCCGAACTGCGCGCCCTCGGAGATCGGGATCAGCCATGCGTCGTACTCGGCGCCCGCGTGCCCGAGGGCCAGCAGCTCCTCCAGCATCACGGTCACCTTCTGGCCGTTGGGCGTGCCCAGCGAATAGAGCTGCAGCGGGTGGCGGCCCACCGGCAGTTCCTTCTCGTGCGTGGGGCCGGCGACCGGCCGGTTGATGGAGGCGAACTTCCCGCCGTTCTCGCTCTTCCAGGTCCAGACGGCGGGCGGGGTGTAGCTGCTGTCGCTCATGTCGCGGTCCTCAGGCGAACAAGCCCTTGTGGGCCTCGCGCAGCAGGTTCTTCTGCACCTTGCCCATCGTGTTGCGCGGCAGCTCCGGCACGACGAAGCAGCGCTTGGGGATCTTGAAGTTGGCCAGCTGCGACTTCAGCGTGGCGATCAGGGCGTCCGGCTCCAGCTGCGCGCCGGGACGCGGGATCACGATGGCCACGCCCACTTCGCCGAAGTCCGGGTGCGGCACGCCGACGACGGCGCTCTCCGCCACGCCCGGCAGCTCGTTGAGGTAGCCCTCGATCTCCGCCGGGTAGACGTTGTAGCCGCCGCTGATGATCAGGTCCTTGCTGCGGCCGACGATGGTGACGTAGCCGCGCTCGTCGATCTTCCCGACGTCGCCGGTCTTGAACCAGCCGTCGGCGGTGAACTCCTCCTTCGTCTTCTCGGGCATGCGCCAGTAGCCCTTGAACACGTTGGGCCCCTTCACCTGGATGCCGCCGATCTCGCCCGCGGGCAGGTCCTGGCCCTGGTCGCCGCGCACGCGCAGCTGCACGCCCGGCAGCGGGAAGCCCACGGTGCCGCCGCGGCGCTCGCCGTCGTAGGGGTTGGAGGTCAGCATGATGGTCTCGCTCATGCCGTAGCGCTCCAGGATCACGTGGCCGGTGCGCTCCTTCCACTCCGCATGCGTCTCCGGCAGCAGCGGCGCCGAGCCGGAGATGAACAGGCGCATGTTGCGGCACACCACCGGGTTCAGGCGCGACTCGGCCAGCATGCGCGTGTACAGCGTCGGCACGCCCATGAAGACGGTCGCGTCCGGCAGGCGCTCGATCACGCGCCTGGGATCGAACTTCGCGAACCAGATCATCTTGCTGCCATTGAGCAGCGCGCCGTGGATCGCCACGAACAGGCCGTGCACGTGGAAGATGGGCAGCGCGTGGATCAGCACGTCGCCCGGACGCCAGGCCCAGTAGTCCTTCAGCACCTGCGCGTTCGACAGCATGTTGCCGTGCGTGATCATCGCGCCCTTGCTGCGCCCCGTGGTGCCGCTGGTGTAGACGATGGCGGAGAGGTCGTCGTCGCCGCGCACCGCGATCTCGTGCACGTCGGACTGCTTCGCCGCGCGCTCCAGCAGCGAGCCGTTGCGGTCGTCGCCGAGCGTGAAGACGTGCTGCGTGCCGGCCTGGAAGGCGATCTTGCTCACCCAGCCGAAGTTGGCCGGCGTGCACACCACCACGGCGGGCTCGGCGTTGCCGACGAAGTACTCGATCTCGGCCTTCTGGTAGGCCGTGTTCAGCGGCAGGAACACGTAGCCGGCGCGCAGCGTCGCCAGGTACAGCATCATGCCTTCCACCGACTTCTCCACCTGCACGGCGATGCGCGCGCCGGGCTCGATGCCCAGCGACTGCAGCAGGTTGGCGATCATGGCCGTGCCGCGATCGAGGTCGCGCCAGCTGTAGGCCAGGCCGGAATCGGTCTCGACGGCCACGGCGTCGAGGTCTTGCGGGAAGGCGGCGCGCAGCGCCGCGAACAGGTTGCGGTTGTCCATGTCTCGGGTTCTCTAGAAGCGGGGCGTTCTCTTCTCCAGGAAGGCGGAGATGCCTTCGCGGTGCTCGCTGCTGGTCGCGTAGTCCCAGGCACGTTCCAGCAGGTCCGGCGGCGGGGGCGCGCCGGGCGCCTGCCCCGCCAGCCGGCGCAGCATGCGCTTGTTCATGCGGGCCGCCTGCGGCGCCAGCCGCGCGATGCGTCCGGCGCTGGCCTCGGCCTCGGCCGCGACTTCCTCGTCGGGCACCACACGCTGCAGGAAGCCGCGCGCCTTCATCTCGCGCGCGTCGAGCTGCGCGGCCTCCAGCAGCATCTCGCGCACGGTCGCCTCGCCGGCGACGGAGGCCACCAGCTGCAGTTCGCGCGGCGCCATGGGAAAGCCCAGGCGCGCGATCGGGGCGCCGAAGCGTGCCGACACGCCGGCGATGCGGATGTCGCAGCAGCAGGCGATCTCGAGGCCCGCGCCCATGCAGGCGCCGTCGATCTGCGCCACGATGGGCACGTCGCAGGCGAGCATGGCGGCGAGCCCGCCCCACACGTCTTCCTCGTGGAAGCGGCGCAGGCTCCCGGGGTGGAAGCGGAACTGCGGGTATTCGGCGATGTCGCCGCCGGCGCAGAAGCCGCCGTTCTCTCCGGCGACGACGACGCAGCGCAGGTCGCGCTCGCCCTGCACCTGCTCGAAGATGGCGCGCAGCTCGCGCCACATCGCGCGCGACATGGCGTCGAGCTTGCCGGGATGCGACAGCGTCACCCGGGCCACCGGGCCTTGCAACGCGAGCCGCACCTGGCCGGTCATGGCGCTCAGTCGGCCTTGACGTTGGAGGCGGCGACCACCGTCTTCCAGCGCTTCACTTCGCCGTCGATGAACGCGGCGAACTGCTGCTGGGTCATGTCGGGGAACTCGGCGCCCTGGTTGGCCCAGATCGCCTTGAGGTCCTCCGTCCGCATCGCCTTGCGCACCTCGTCGGCCACGCGCGCCTGCACGTCGGCCGGTGTGCCCCTGGGCGCCCAGATGCCGTACCAGGAGCTCACGGTGTAGTCCGGCAGGCCCACTTCGGCGGCCGAAGGCACGTCGGGGAAGGCCGGCACGCGCTTGTTGCCGGACATCATCAGGGCCTTGATGCGGCCGCCCTTGATGTGCGCGGCGGAGGAACCGAGGCCGTCGAACATCAGGTCGGCGTTGCCGGTGATCAGGTCCTGCAGCGCCGGGCCGGCGCCGCGGTAGGGGATGTGGGTGATGAAGCTCTTCGTCTGCAGCTTGAACAGCTCGCCGGCCAGGTGGTGCGAGGTGCCGTTGCCGGCGGACGCGTAGTTGTACTTGCCCGGGTTGGCCTTCACCAGCGCCAGGAATTCGGCGTAGGTCTTCGCCGGGATGCGCTGCGGGTTGACGACGATCACCTGCGGCACGCGCGCCACCAGCGTGATCGGCACCAGGTCCTTCTGCAGGTCGTAGTCGAGGCGCGGGTAGATCGAGGGCGCGATGGTGTGGTGCACGGCGCCCATGAACAGGTTGTAGCCGTCGGGGGCCGCGCGCGAAGCGATCGACGCGCCGACGGTGCCGCCGGCGCCGCCCTTGTTGTCGATCACCAGCTGCTTGCCGGTCTGCTTCGCGAAGATCGCGGCGAGGGGGCGCGCGAACGCGTCGGTGCCGCCGCCCGCGGGAAAGGGAACGACCATCATGACCGGCTTGGCCGGCCAGGCGGAGGCCTGGGCTCGCGCGAAGGGCACCATGCCGGCGGCGCCGGCAGCGGCGGCCGCGCGCAGGACGTCGCGCCGGGTCAGGCTGGGGGAATGCATCTGGCTTTGTCTCCTGTGGATTGCCGTGGGGGGAAAAACTAGCTGTACAGCTCCTCGATCGCCCCCGCGACCGGGATCTGTCCTTGCGCATACAGGGTGCGGTGCTTGTCCAGCCGCTTGAGATCGTACAGGTAGTTCACCATGATCCCGAACGACTGCTTCAGGCCCTTCGCGGAGGGATCGCCCGCCCAGTTCAGGCGCTCGATGCGCGCGCCGTTGCCCAGGTGGAAGCGCGCGACCGGGTCGAGCGGCTTGCCGTCGTGCATTTCCTTGCCCAGGTAGCGGGCGGCCCAGGCGAGCAGCTCCTGGCGCTGCGGCGACTTGGGCGGCAGTTCCAGCGGCTTGTCCCACGCGGCGAGCTGCTCGGGACTCACCTGCCTGGCGACCCACGCGCGCAGGCCGGGGATCGGCGACAGCGTCGCGAAGGTCTTCAGCTTGGGGAACTCCTCCTTCAGCGTCTCCACCACGCGCTTGATCAGCGAGTCGCCGAAGCTCACGCCGCGCAGGCCCGCCTGGCAGTTGCTAATGGAATAGAAGATCGCGGTGGTCGCCTTCGAAAGGTCGGAGGCGGCGGCCGACTCGTCCAGCAGCGGCGTGATCGAGTCGGACATCGCGTCGGTGAGCGCCACTTCCACGAAGATCAGCGGGTCGCTGTCCAGGCGCGGATGGAAGAAGCCATAGCAGCGGCGGTCGCTGTCCAGCCGGTTCTTCAGGTCGGCCCAGCTGCGGATGTCGTGCACCGCCTCGTAGTGGATCAGCTTCTCGATCAGCGAGGCCGGCGAGTCCCAGGACAGGCGGCGCAGTTCCAGGAAGCCGACGTCGAACCAGGTCGTGAACAGCGTCTCCAGTTCGGCGTCCAGCGCCAGCAGGCGCTTGTCCTTGCGGTGCGCCAGGAGCTCGGCGCGCAGGTCCACCAGGAAGCGCATGCCCTCGGGGAAGGCGGCGAAGCGTTGCAGCAGGCGCGTGCGCGGCGACACCAGCGCGCGGCGCATGCGGATCTCGGCGCTGCCCTCTTCCGCCGTGCCGTGCGCCGCCTCGAACTGCTCGCGCGCGGACTGGACCTTCTTCGGGTCGGGCCCGAACTGCTCGCTCATGAGCAGCCAGGCGTCGCGCCGCTGCTCGGGCGCGGCGGTGGCGTACCAGTCGGCGAAGGCCTTGGCGCGGCGGCCGCCCTCGACCTCGCTCACGCGCGCGTCGACGATCGCCTGCAGTTCGGCGAGCGTGCGGCGCAGCACCCGCGGCGACAGCGCTTCGGCGCCGCGGCGCCAGGTGGCCTTCAGGCGCTCGCGCGTGCTGCGCGGTGCTTCTTCCGCGGCGGCGACGGGGGATGCGGCGGCGTGGGTCATGCGAGTCTCGGACGGTTGGCGCGGGCGAGTTCGCGCAGCGCTTCGCGCTGGCGGGCGAGATGGGTGCGCATGGCGGCGTCGGCGCCTTCGGCGTCGCGCGCCTTCAGCGCGGCGAAGACGGCCAGGTGCTCCGACAGGCTCTGCTCCAGCCGGCCGGGCGCGTGCAGCTGCTGCAGGCGGGCGAGCTTGAGGATCTTGCGCAGGTCGTCGATGACGGTCGCGAGCCAGCGGTTGCCGGCCAGCGTGATGATGGCCTCGTGGATGGCGAAGTTGGCCTGGTAGTACTCGTTGATGCGCTTCGCCTTCGCGTGGCGCGCCAGCTTCTGGTGCAGTTCCTCCAGCGCGGCCAGGTCCTCGTCCGTCGCCTTCTGCGCGGCCTCGAAGGCGCACCGGCCCTCCAGCAGCGCGATCACGGGGAAGATCTCGTCGAGATCCTGCTCCGTCACCTCGTTGACGAAGCAGCCGCGGCGCGGCTCGTGCCGCACCAGGCCTTCCACCGTCAGCACCTTGAGCGCCTCGCGCAGCGGCGTGCGCGAGATCTTCAGCTCCTCGGCCAGGTGGTGCTCGTCCAGGAAGCTGCCGGGCACGAGCTCCCCGTCGAAGATCCGCTCGCGCAGTTGCGCGGCGACTTCGTCGTGCAGGGAGTTGTGGACCAGGCGCATGGCGGGATCGGTGTCCGTAATTTCCTGTAATTACGGATAATTATGGAGCCGCGAGCGCGCCGGAGGGAAGGCTTTCGGCCTAGGGGAATTCCCTCCCGGATCGGAGCGCAGGCCCTAGCGCGCGGCGGAGCGGCGGGTCGCCTGCCGGTTTCCCGGCACGGTGCGCGTCTCGGCCCAGACCCACAGCAGCACGCCGCCCAGGATCATGGGGATGCACAGCCACTGGCCCATGCTCATCTGGAGGGCCACGATGCCCAGGAAGTCATCCGGTTCGCGGAAGTACTCGGCCGTGAAGCGCGCCACGCCGTAGCCGACCAGGAAGGCCGCCGCGACCTGCCCTTCCTTGCGCGGCTTGCGCGCATAGAGCCACAGCACGATGAACAGCAGGATGCCTTCCAGCAGGAACTCGTAGATCTGCGAGGGATGGCGCGCGATGCCGGTGCCGCTCTGTGGGAACACCATGGCCCAGGGCAGGTCCGGGTCGGCCGGCCGGCCCCACAGCTCGCCGTTGATGAAGTTGCCGATGCGCCCGGCGCCCAGCCCCAGGGGGACGCAGGGCGCGACGAAGTCCATCAGCTGCCAGAAGGGCTTGTGCCGGCTGTGCGCGAACCACAGCTGCGAGACGATCACGCCCAGCAGCCCCCCGTGGAAGCTCATGCCGCCCTGCCAGACGAAGAAGATCTGCAGGGGATTGGAGAGGTAGTAGCCCGGCTTGTAGAACAGGCAGTAGCCGAGCCGCCCGCCGATCACCACGCCCAGCACGCCCAGGAACAGCATGTCCTCGATGTCCTTGCGGCTCCAGGCGCCCGGCCCCTGGACGGAGCGGAAAGGCTCGTGCTTCAGCCGCTGGTGCGCGAGCAGCAGGAACAGCCCGAAGGCGACGAGGTACGTGATGCCGTACCAGTGGATGGCGATGGGGCCGAGCTGCAGCGCGACGGGGTCGATCTTCGGGTGGACCAGCATGGGCGGATTGTGGCGCAGCGGGAGGGGGCACGGTGGGGTTCCCTCCGCTCACCTTCCGCGGCTGGCGCCGCGCCACCCTACGGATGCGCGATCGACCCCGATACCGTAGGGTGGCGCGGCGCAGCCGCGGGCGGTGAGCGGAGCGAACCCCACCGCCCCCCACTCACCCCACCGCCCCCCACTCACCCCACCACCTCCACGAACCGCTCCAGCGCCGGCGTCATCCGCTCCCACACGAGCGTCGTCTCGCACCCCGGCACGCTCGCCGCCTGCTTTCCGCCCAGCTGCCGGTAGGCGACGCCGCTGCGCTGGAACTGGCGCACGCTCTCGGGCACCCACGCGAGCCCCAGCCCCGCCGACACCAGGTTGACGATGGTCTGCATCTGGATCGCCTCCTGCACGATGCGCGGCTCGCGTCCCGCCGCGTGGTACATCCCGAGCACGGCGTCGTGCAGCGAGGGCACGATGCGCCGCGGGAACAGCACCAGCGGCTCGGCCAGCACCTGCGCCAGCGGCAGGCGCGCCGCGCCCGCGAGCGGATGCGCCTCCGGCAGCGCCAGCACCAGCGGCTCGCGGGCCACCGGCCGGTGCTGCAGCCCGCGCGGCGCGAAGCCGGGCGAGTGCAGCATGAAGCCGGCGTCGATCTCGCCGCGCGCGAAGGCCTCCACCTGCACGTCGCCGGTCGCCTCGATCAGCTCCATCTGCACCTGCGGGTGCCGGGCGCGGAAGGCCCGCAGCCACTGCGGCAGCAGGGCGAATCCGACGGTGGACACGAAGGCGATGCGCAGCCGCCCCAGCTCGCCGCCCGCGGCGGCGCGCGCCTGCGCGGGCAGCACGCGCGCGCGGGCCAGCAGTTCGCGCACCTGCGGCAGCAGGGCTTCGCCGGCGGCGGTGAGCTGCACGCTGCGCTTGGTGCGCTCGAACAGGCGCACGCCCAGCAGGCGCTCGAGCTGGGCGATCGCCTGCGTGAGCGGCGGCTGGGTCATGTGCAGGCTGCGGGCCGCGCGGCCGAAGTGCAGCTCCTCGGCGACGGCGGCGAACTGGCGCCACAGGCGCAGCTCGATGACGGGCTCTTTCATACGCGACACATATTAATCCGCCTCGGAAAACGGATTGGAAAGAATCAGGACGGCGGCGTATCCTCCGCCCCCATGGACAAGAAGACCATCCCGATCCGCCCGCTGCGCAGCGCCAACATCACCGAAGGCAAGTCGCGCGCTCCCAACCGCTCCATGTACTACGGCATGGGCTACAAGGAGACCGACTTCGGCAAGCCGATGGTGGGGGTGGCCAACGGGCACAGCACCATCACGCCCTGCAACAGCGGCCTGCAGAAGCTCGCCGACGCCGCCGTGCGCGGCATCGAGGAAGCCGGCGGCAACCCGCAGATCTTCGGCACGCCGACCATCAGCGACGGCATGGCCATGGGCACCGAGGGCATGAAGTACTCGCTGGTCAGCCGCGAGGTCATCGCCGACTGCATCGAGACCTGCGTGCAGGGCCAGTGGATGGACGGCGTGGTGGTGGTCGGCGGCTGCGACAAGAACATGCCCGGCGGCATGATGGGCATCCTGCGCGCCAACGTGCCGGCGATCTACGTGTACGGGGGCACCATCCTGCCCGGCAAGTGGAAGGGCCAGGACCTGAACATCGTGAGCGTGTTCGAGGCCGTGGGCCAGAACGCCGCCGGCAAGATCAGCGACCAGGAACTGAAGGACATCGAGCAGCACGCCATCCCCGGCACCGGCTCCTGCGGCGGCATGTACACGGCCAACACCATGTCCTCGGCGTTCGAGGCCATGGGCATGTCGCTGCCCTACTCCTCGACGATGGCGAACCCGCACGACGAGAAGCAGAACTCGGCGCGCGAGTCGGCCAAGGTGCTGATGGAGGCGATCCGCCAGGACCTGAAGCCACGCGATATCGTCACGCGCAAGGCGCTGGAGAACGCGGTGGCCGTGATCATGGCCACCGGCGGCTCGACGAACGCCGTGCTGCACTTCTTGGCGATCGCCCACGCCGCGGGCGTGGAGTGGACCATCGACGACTTCGAGCGCATCCGCCAGAAGACGCCCGTGATCTGCGACCTGAAGCCCTCGGGCAAGTACCTGGCCGTGGACCTGCACGAGGCCGGCGGCATCCCGCAGGTCATGAAGATCCTGCTGAACGCGGGCCTGCTGCACGGCGACTGCATCACCATCACGGGCAAGACGATCGCCGAGACCCTGGCCGGCATCCCGGACCAGCCGCGCGCGGACCAGGACGTGATCCGTCCGATCGACAAGCCGCTGTACCCGCACGGCCACCTGGCCATCCTGAAGGGCAACCTGTCGCCGGAAGGCGCGGTCGCCAAGATCACGGGCCTGAAGAACCCGGTGATCACCGGGCCCGCGCGCGTGTTCGACGACGAGCAGTCGGCGCTGCAGGCCATCCTGGACGGCAGGATCAAGGCGGGCGACGTGATGGTGCTGCGCTACCTGGGCCCCAAGGGCGGCCCGGGCATGCCCGAGATGCTGGCGCCCACGGGCGCGCTGATCGGCGCGGGCCTCGGCGAGAGCGTGGGCCTGATCACCGACGGCCGCTTCTCCGGTGGCACCTGGGGCATGGTGGTGGGCCACGTGGCGCCGGAAGCGGCGGCGGGCGGCACCATCGCCTTCGTGAACGAAGGCGACTCGATCACCATCGACGCGCACCAGCTCAAGCTGCAGCTGAACGTGCCCGACGAGGAGATCGCGAAGCGCCGCGCCGGCTGGAAGGCCCCCGCGCCGCGCTACGTCCGCGGCGTACAGGCGAAGTTCGCCTTCAACGCGGCCAGCGCGAGCAAGGGCGCGGTGCTGGACAACTTCTGACGAGTCATGCCATTGCGGCCTCGAGCCGCAATCCACGGCGGTGCCGTGCCACGATGGATCCCGGGTCGAGCCCGGGATGACAAGCCCTCTCTTGTCATTGCGGCCTCGAGCCGCAATCCACGGCAGTGCCGTGCGACGATGGATCCCGGGTCGAGCCCGGGATGACAAGTCCGCTCTTGTCATTGCGGCCTCGAGCCGCAATCCATGGCAGTGCCGTGCCACGGTGGATCCCGGGTTGAGCCCGGGATGACAAGCCCTCTCTTGTCATTGCGGCCTCGAGCCGCAATCCATGGCAGTGCCGTGCCACGGTGGATCTCGGGTCGAGCCCGGGATGACAAGCCCGCTCTTGTCATTGCGGGTTCGAGCCGCAATCCATGGCAGTGCCGTGCCACGGTGGATCTCGGGTCGAGTCCGGGATGACAAGCCCGCTCTTGTCATTGCGGCTTCGAGCCGCAATCCATGGCAGTGCCGTGCCACGGTGGATCCCGGGTCGAGCCCGGGATGACAAGCCCTCTGTTGTCATTGCGGCCTCGAGCCGCAATCCATGGCGGTGCCGCCACTTCCTTGTCATTGCGGCCTCGAGCCGCAATCCACGGAAGTGGCGCGCGGCGGTGGATCCGGGTCGAGCCCGGGATGACGAGTGTTCGGTTTGTCGTCCCTGTCCTACGCATCGGCCTTCCACCCCTGCCTAGCATGAGGTTTTCCCAGGGAGACCCTCATGCAGACGCTTTCCCTCTGGCGGGGCACGGCCGCGCCCACCGGCTACGCGGCGCTCAGCGGGGACGTCACGGCCGACGTGCTGATCATCGGCGGCGGGATCACGGGCGTCACGCTCGCTGACCTGCTGGCCGAGCAGAAGACCACCAGCAAGCCGCGCGTCGTGCTGCTGGAAGCCGACACGATCGGCTGCGGCACCACCGGCAACTCCACCGGCAACCTGTACGAGACGCTCTCGAGCGGCCTGCGCGAGATCGTCTCGCGCTTCGACGCCGAGGTCGCGCGGCAGGTGGCGAAGGAGCGCCGCGCCGCCGTCGCGTTCATCGAGGAGCGCTGCAGCCAGCTGCCCGACGTCGGCTTCCGGCGCTGCCCGCTCGTGCAGTGGGCCGACCGCGCCAACGCCGAGGCCATCCGCGAGGAAGCCGATGCGCTCGCGGCCGCCGGTTGCGCGGTCGAGCGCACGGCCGCCGTCCCCGCGCCGCTGCCCGCCGCCGAAAGCGACGTGCTGGTGCTGCCCGGGCAGGCGCAGTTCCAGCCGCAGGCCTACGTCGCGGCGATGGCGCGCCGCGCCGCCGAGGCCGGCGCCACGATCCACGAGCATTCGGCGGTGCTGGAGCTGGACACGAAGGCGAAGCGCGCCGTCACCGCGTCGGGCTCCGTCACGGCGAAGGAGATCGTGCTCGCGACGCACTCGCCCAAGGGCGTGCACCTCGTGCACACGGAGATGCCGGTGCACCGCGAATACGCGCTCGCGATGGAATGGGGTGCCGGCGCGCCGCCCGGGCCGGGCATCTTCTGGTGGAAGGCGACGGAGCACCTGTCGATCCGCACGCTGCAGGCGGGCGACCGGCACTTCCTGGTGTTCGCCGGGCCGGAGCACAAGGTCGGCATCCACAACGCCACGGCGGGGATGATGGCGCTGGAGATGCTGGCGAAGCAGATCGCGGGTGAGCGGCCGGTCACGCATCGCTGGTCGGCGCAGAACTACCGCGGCGCCGACGGCCTGCCCTACATCGGCCGCAACCACTCCGACTGCTTCATCGCCACGGGTTTCGCCACCGACGGCCTCACCTGGGGGACCGTCGCGGCGCGCCTGGTCGCGGCCGAACTCATGGGACACAAGGCGGCCTTCGCCGACCTGGTGAAGCCGGGGCGGCTCTCGCTCGTGAAGGGCGGCAAGAACATCCTGGAAGAGAACGCGCTCGTGGTGAAGCAGCTGGTCAAGGACTACCTGACGCACCGCCAGGAGGAGAAGCTGTCCTCGCTCAAGCCGGGCGACAGCGCGATCGTGGAAGCGGAAGGCGAGACCGTGGCGGCCTGGCGCGCGCCGGACGGCGAGCTGTTCGCCGTGTCCAACGTCTGCACGCACATGGGCTGCAAGGTGCACTGGAACAGCGTGGAGACGACCTGGGACTGCCCCTGCCACGGCAGCCGCTTCCGCCCGGACGGCACCGTGGTGGAAGGGCCCGCGCTGCGGCCGCTGCGGCGCAAGCACGTGCCGCCCCTGGGCGGCGGGGGCTCAGCGCCGGCGTGATTTGGGACCGAGGCCCAGGTTCTCGCGGCTCTTGTCGATGCGCGCCTGCTTGCGGGCGTTCTCGCGTTCCATCGCCTTGCGCTTGGTGTAGCCTGACCAGTCGGCCCAGGCCCACCACGCCACGGCGAGGGCGAAGGGGGACAGCACGGCCCACCAGGACCACTGCGCCGGGGGGCCGATCTCCAGGTATTTCATGGCGAGCAGGATGATCCCCAGTCCGAGCAGGTACATGCTTTCTCCGATGCCGAAGGCTGATAACCGTCAAGGCCGACGTGGTCAACCGTCGCCCTACAATAGCGTTGAAGGAATGTAACCCAACCTGCGAGGATGTCCCCTATGAAACGTGCCCTGTTTGCGCTGGCTGCCCTGGCCGCCCTGTCCGGTCCGGCGCTGGCTGACCAGGCGCTGGCGACCGCCAAGAACTGCATGGCCTGCCACGCCGTCGACAAGAAGCTGGTCGGCCCGGCCTACAAGGACGTGGCCAGGAAGTACGCGGGCCAGAAGGACGCCGTGGACAAGCTCGCCGTCAAGATCATGAAGGGCGGCTCCGGCGTGTGGGGCCCCGTCCCCATGCCCGCGAACGCCCAGGTGAACGAAGCCGAGGCGAAGAAGCTGGCGGCGTGGGTGCTGTCGCTGAAGTAAGCACTGTCGCCCGGAGAAAAGCCCGCCGTCGGCGGGCTTTTTCTTTGCTGCTGGGGTTCGCTGCGCTCAGTTCGTCTGCGACAACTGCTCGAGGATCGCCGGGTTCTCCAGCGTCGTGACGTCCTGCGTGATCTGCTCGCCCTTGGCGATGCTGCGCAGCAGGCGGCGCATGATCTTGCCGCTGCGGGTCTTGGGCAGGTTCTCGCCGAAGCGGATGTCGCGCGGCTTGGCGATCGGGCCGATTTCCTTGGCGACCCAGTCGCGCAGTTCGTTCGCGATGCGCTTCGCCTCCTCGCCGGTCGGGCGCGGACGCTTGAGCACCACGAAGGCGCAGATCGCCTCGCCCGTGAGGTCGTCCGGCCGGCCCACCACGGCGGCCTCGGCCACGAGGTCCGTCTTCGCGACGAGCGCCGACTCCACCTCCATCGTGCCCAGGCGGTGCCCCGAGACGTTCAGCACGTCGTCGATGCGGCCGGTCACGCGGAAGTAGCCGTTGTCCGGCGAGCGCACCGCGCCGTCGCCGGCGAGGTAGGTGCGGCCGCCCATCTCCTCGGGAAAATACGTCTTCTTGAAGCGCTCCGGATCGCCCCAGATCGTGCGGATCATCGCCGGCCAGGGCTTCCTGATGACCAGCAGGCCGCCGGATCCGTTCGGCAGCTCCTTGCCGGTCTCGTCGACGATGGCGGCCTGGATGCCCGGCAGCGGCAGCGTGCACGAGCCCGGCACCAGCGGCGTCGCGCCCGGCAGCGGCGAGATCACGTGGCCGCCCGTCTCGGTCTGCCACCAGGTGTCGAGCACCGGGCAGCGCTCGCCGCCGACGTTCCGGTAGTACCACATCCAGGCTTCGGGGTTGATCGGCTCGCCGACCGAGCCCAGGATGCGCAGCGAGGACAGGTCCCAGTTCCTGGGGTGCACCTTCGCGTCGCTCTCGGCCGCCTTGATCAGCGAGCGGATCGCCGTGGGCGCCGTGTAGAAGATCGTGACCTTGTGCCTCTCGATCATCTGCCAGAAGCGGCCCGCGTTCGGGTACGTGGGGATGCCCTCGAAGATCACCTGCGTCGCGCCGGCCGCCAACGGGCCGTAGGTGACGTAGCTGTGGCCGGTGACCCAGCCGATGTCGGCGGTGCACCAGAAGACGTCCTTGTCCTGGAGGTCGAACACCCAGTCCATGGTCAGCTTGGCCCACAGCAGGAAGCCGCCCGTGGAGTGCTGCACGCCCTTGGGCTTGCCGGTGGAGCCGGAGGTGTAGAGCACGAACAGCGGGTGCTCGGCGCCCACGGGCTCGGGCCTGCATTCGGTGGACTGGCCCTTGAGCGCCTCGTCGAAGGTCTTGTCGCGGCCGGCCACCATGTTGCAGGCGGTGGGCGTGCGCATGTAGACCAGCACCGAGCGGATGGTCTCGCAGCCGCCCATGGCCAGCGCCTCGTCGATGATGGCCTTGAGCGCCATCTCCTTGCCGCCGCGCATCTGGTAGTTGGCGGTGATCACCGCCACGGCGCCGGCGTCGATGATGCGTTCCTGCACGGACTTGGCCGAGAAGCCGCCGAACACCACGCTGTGCGTGGCGCCGATGCGCGCGCACGCCTGCATGGCCACCACGCCCTCGATGCTCATGGGCATGTAGATGACGACGCGGTCGCCCTTCCTGATGCCCTGCGCCTTGAGCGCGTTCGCGAACTGCGCCACGCGCGCCAGCAGGTCCTTGTAGGTGACGCGGGTGACGGTGCCGTCGTCGGCCTCGAAGATGATGGCCGTCTTGTTCTCGACCGGCGTGCCCACGTGCTTGTCGAGGCAGTTCGCGCTGGCGTTCAGCTCGCCGTCGTCGAACCAGCGGTAGAACGGGGCCTTGCTCTCGTCCAGCGTCCGCGTGAAGGGCTTGGTCCACTGCAGGTTCTCGCGGGCGAGCCGGGCCCAGAAACCCTCGAAGTCCTTCTCCGCGTCGCGGCACATGGCCTCGTAGGCCGCCATGCCGGAAATGCGCGCGGCCTTGACGGTGGCTTCGCTGGGGGGAAAGACCCGGTTCTCGACCAGGACCGACTCGATGGCGCTCATGCTGTGGTTCTCCGTGAGTACAAGTTCGGCGCTACTGTCGGCGGGGCCACTTACACCCCACTGACTGGCGCATGCTCCCTGAATCTAGCCGGTCCGGCACGCAAACTACAATCGCACGGACCCCTAGAACGAACGCTTCATGCGCAAAGACCCCGGCATCAGCCCCGGCTCGCCCCTGCGACCGCTTCCCAACCTGATCTTCGCCAGCCGCTGGCTGCAGCTGCCCCTGTACCTGGGCCTCATCGCGGCGCAGGCCGTGTACGTCGTGCACTTCCTGCTGGAACTGTGGCACCTCGTCGAGGCCGCGGCCGGCAGCCAGGAGGCCCTGCAGGAACTCGTGCGGAGCATAGGCTACAAGGCCGACTCGCAGGTCACGACGCTCAACGAGACCATCATCATGCTGGTGGTTCTGGCGCTGATCGACGTGGTGATGATCTCCAACCTCCTGATCATGGTGATCGTGGGCGGCTACGAGACCTTCGTGAGCCGCATGAAGCTCGAGGGCCACCCGGACCAGCCCGAGTGGCTGAGCCACGTGAACGCCTCGGTGCTGAAGGTGAAGCTGGCGACGGCCATCATCGGCATCTCGTCGATCCACCTGCTCAAGACCTTCATCAACGCGGACAACTACTCCGACCGGGTGCTGATCGCGCAGACGGCGATCCACATCACCTTCCTGCTCTCGGCGATGGCGATCGCCTTCACCGACCGCCTGATGGCGCCCGTGCCGCACGGCAACGCCGAGGTGCTCTGAAGCGGCGTGGGAGTCACGAAGTGTCGACAGTCAGGGTGACAGCGTCGACAGCCTTCCTATAATTGCCGACATTGCCGCGCTGGCGGCGATGCGCAGTCCACCATGTCCAACGTTCCCGCCATCCAGACCGCCGAAGGCCTGCCCCGCAGCATCGCGGAGCAGCTGAAGCAGCTGATCTACGCCGGCGAGTTCAAGGCCGGCGACCGCCTGAACGAGGCGGCGCTGGCGGTGCGCATGGGCACGAGCCGCGGCCCGATCCGCGAGGCGATCCGCATCCTCACCGGCACCGGGCTGGTCACGCCGGTGGTGAACCGCGGCGTGTTCGTGCGCCAGGTGTCGATCCGCGAGATGCTGGAGATCTACGACCTGCGCGCGCTGGTCTTCGGCTTCGCGGCGGAGCGCGCCTGCGAGCACGTGACGGACGAACACCGGCAGAAGTTCGAGGCGCTGCTCGACGGAATGGACGCCGCGGCGCAGGCGGGCGACAGCGGCCTGTACTACGAGCTGAACGTGCAGTTCCACGAACTGGTCCTGCTGCTGTCGCAGAGCCAGCGGGCGCACCAGCTGTACGACAGCTACGTGAAGGAACTGCACCTGTACCGCCGCCAGAACTTCAACGCGCCGGGCAACATGCGCCGCTCGAACGTGGAGCACCGGCGGATCTACGAGGCGATCTCGAAGGCGAACGCTGCGAAGGCGAAGCAGTACGCGGAGGAGCACATCCAGGCGGGGAGGCAGAGGCTGCTGGCGCTGGCGGACGCGTAGGCGCGGCGGGGTGCCCTCACCCCGGCCCTCTCCCGCGAGCGGGAGAGGGAGCAAGCCTTGTCATTGCGGCCTGGAGCCGGCAATCCAGCCCTCTTGTCATTGCGGCCTTGAGCCGCAATCCATCGTGGAGTGGCACTGCGCCACCGTGGATCCCGGGTCAAGCCCGGGATGACAAGTCGCTTCTCTTCACAGGTGTTCGATCACCGCCCGCGTGAACGTCTCCGTATTCCCCGTCCCCCGGATATCCCCCGTCCTCGCCTTCGCATCCGCGAGCGCCGCCGTGAGCCCCCGCTCGATGCTCCGCGCGGCCGCCACCGAGGCATCGACGCCTTTCCTCCGTCCCAGCCAGTCCAGCAGCATCCGCGTCGAATCGATCATCGCGTAGGGATTCGCGATGCCCTGGCCCGCGATGTCGGGCGCCGAGCCGTGCGTCGCCTGCGCCATCGCGAAGTCGCCTTCGCCGATGCACAGGCCGGGGGCCATGCCGAGGCCGCCCACCAGGCCGGCGGCTTCGTCGGTGAGGATGTCGCCGAACATGTTGGTGGTGACGACCACGTCGAAGTTCTGCGGGTCGCGCACCAGCCGCATCGCCATGGTGTCCACGATCACCTCGTCCACCGTCACGTCCGGGAAGTCCTCCGCCGCCTTGCGGCAGGCCTCCACGAACATGCCGCATCCGAGCTTGAACACGGTGTTCTTGTGCACGAGCGTCAAGCGCTTCCGGCGGCTGCGCGCGAGCGCCAGCGCCACGCGGGCGACGCGTTCGCTGCCCTGGCGCGTGATCACGCGCACGGAGATCGTCATGTCCTCGCTGGGACGGAACTCGCCCGAGCCGGCCACGACGTTGCGGTCCGGCTGGAAGCCCTCGTTGTTCTCGCGCACGATCACCAGGTCCACGTCGTCGCGCAGGCAGCCGATGCCCGGATAGGAGCGCGTTGGCCGCACGTTGGCGAACAGGTTGAAGTGCTTGCGCATGATCGGGTGCGGGTTGATCGCGCCCGGCCCCTTGGGGTACTCGCGGTGGCCGATCGGGCCGAGCACGAAGCCGTCCATGCGCGCCAGCGTCTCCAGCGTCCCCGCCGGCAAGGTGGACCCGTGCGTGTCCAGCGCGCGCCGGCCCACCGGCATGGGCCGCCATTCGATGCGCAGGCCGTGCTTCTCGGCCGCGGCCCGCGCCACCTGCACGGCGGCGGGGACCACTTCGTGGCCGATGTCGTCGCCCTCGAGCACGCCGAGGACGAAGTGGGGAGACGTCATGCGCGGGCCTCGTTCCTGCGCGCCGCGGCCATGCGCGCGGCGATGCGCAGCGCCGTCTCCAGCGCGCCGGTCTCCGCCCTGCCCTGGCCGACGATGTCGAAGGCCGTGCCGTGGGCGGGCGTCGTGTAGACGGTGCGCAGCCCCGCCGTCACGGTCACGCCCTTGTGGAAGCCGAGCAGCTTGGTCGCGATCTGCCCCTGGTCGTGGTACATCATCACGACGCCGTCGTACTCGCCCTTGAGCGCCTTCAGGAAGATCGCGTCCGACGACACCGGCCCGCTGACCGCGATGCCCTCTTCCGCCAGCCGCCGCACCGTCGGCGCGATCAGGCGGATCTCCTCGTCGCCGAACAGGCCGCCCTCGCCGCAGTGCGGGTTCAGCGCGGCGACGCCGATCCGCGGCCTGGCATGACCCGCCTCGCGCAGGCTGCGGTCGGCCAGCCGCACGGCGGCGGCGATGCGCTCCGGCGTGACCAGCTCCAGCGCCTGCCGCAGCGCCACGTGCGAGGTGACGCGGAAGGTGGAGAACTGCTCGATCACGTTCATCTCGCCGAAGAAGCCCTCGTGCCGGTTCCACGCGGCGAACATCTGGTGCTCGTCGGGATACTTCCAGCCGCCCGCGTGCAGCGCGGCCTTGCTCAGCGGCGCGAAGCAGATGCCGTCCACCTGGCCCTGCTGCGCGAGCTCGGTCAGGTGGTGCAAGGTCTCGCCGGCGAGACGCCCGGACTCGGGCGAGTTCTCGCCGCGCGGCAGCTTCGCGGGATCGATGTTGCCGAGATCGACCACGGGAATCTCGTCGCGCGACCAGTCGATCGCGCCGACGCTGGCGTAGGCGCGCCAGGCCGGCTCGATGCCCGCGTCGCGGCAGCCGAGCGCCAGCACCCGCGCGTCGCCGACGACGGCGATGCGCGCCACGTCGCGCAGCTTGCCGCTCGCGAGCAGCTTCGCGCTGATCTCGGGGCCGATGCCGGTCATGTCGCCGAGCATCAGGCCGAGGACGGGCGTGCTCATGCGGCCAGCGCGTCCATCAGCTTGGAAATCGCCGGCAGCGACTCCAGTTCCCGCACCATCGCCACCACCTCGTCGGCGCGCGCCTTCGGGAATTTCGCGAACTCCGCGTTCTCGCGGAACTTGGCGGCCACCTCGTCGTAGCTCATGGGCATGGCCGGGCTGCCCTTGCCGAAATCGGCGCGGCCGCTCACCTTGCGGCCGTTGGCGAGCTCGATGTCGATGATCGTGGTCATCTTGTGGTAGCCCGCGGCTTCCGCCTCCTGGTCCACCACGAAGTCCACCTTCTCGATCATCTCCTGCACATCGGGCTGCAGCACGACCTCGTCGGTGAACTCGTTGAGCCCCGCGCGGCCGCGCAGCAGCAGGATCGCCATGCAGAACTCCATGGAGAACTTCGCCTGCAGTTCGTTGCGGGGGCGGTGGTGGATCAGCGCGTTGGGCATGTTGTGGTTGGTGCCCACGCGCACGCGCACGACGTCCTTCGCCTCGATGCGGTGCTCGCGGATCAGGCGCAGCATCTCCGTCATGCCGGGGTGCGTGAGCGAGCCCGACGGATGCGGCTTGATCGACACGCCCGGCTCCGCGAAGGTCCAGGGCCTGCCCAGACGGCCGGCGATCGCATCGCTGTCCCAGCCGCCGCCCGCGGCGCTGAAGAAGCCGCGCGGCGCCTCCAGGATCCGGTCGGTCGCGGTCCAGCCGTAGGACGCGAACTGCGCCGCCGCCACGCCGCTCTCCGAGGCGCGGCCGGCGTGGAAGGGCTTGGTCATGGTGCCGAAGTTCTCGCGCAGGCCGGCCGACTGGCTGCCGGCGATGGAGAGGGCCCGCGCCGTCGCTTCCTCGTCCAGGCCCATCAGCTTGGCCGTCGCCGCCGCCGCGGCGAAGGTGCCGCAGGTCGCCGTCGAATGGAAGCCCGCCTGGTAGTGGCGCGGGTGGATCGCCTCGGAGATCTTGCACTCCACTTCCACGCCCAGGTGGTAGGCCAGCATGGCCTGCGCGCCGCTCGCGCCCAGCGACTCGGCCACGGCCAGCGCGGCCGGCAGCGCCGGCGCCGTCGGGTGCGTGAGCAGGCCGTAGACGCGGTCGGTGGCGACGGCCAGCTGCGTGTCGTCGTAGTCGTCGGCGTGGATGCCCACGCCGTTGGCGAAGGCCGCGAAGCGCGGCGCGACCTTCAGGCGCGTGCCGATCACGGTGGCCGGGCCCGCGCCCAGGTTCAGGTCCGCGAGGTGCCGGCGCACCAGTTCGCCGCAATGGCTGGCCCCGCCGGACAGCGCCAGGCCCAGGCCGTCCAGGATGGACTTCTTGCCCAGCGCCACGACGTCCTGCGGCAGGTCCGAAAGGCGCGTGCCGCAGATGAAATCGGACACGTAGCGCGTCAGGTGCTCGGCCGCCTGTTTCTCGATGATGCTCACTCCAGACTCCTCGTCGTTCCCGTCAAAAAATCAGTGCGCCAGCGCCCGGCAGTGTTCGGGCGGCAGGTGCAGCCACACGTGCTCGCCGGGCGCGATGCTCAGGTGCGAGGGCGCCAGCGCCCGCACCGTCTCGCCGTCCGGCAGGTTCACCAGGTAGTCGCGGTGCGAGCCCAGGTAGATCTGGCGCGCCACCGTGCCCTGCACCGCGTTGGTCTCCGCTTCGGGGCGCTCGCGGGCGAGGCGCACGTCGTGGTGCCGCACGGAGACGGCCGTCTCGCCCTCGCGCGCGAACTCGCCCGAGGCGCAGCGCAGGAACAGGCCGTTGCCGGCCGCCACGCCGTCGGCGCCGTCCCAGCGGCCGCGCAGGATGTTGGTGCCGCCTATGAAGCGCGCGACGAACTCGGTGCGCGGGCGCTGGTAGATGTCTTCCGGCGAGCCGGCCTGCTCGATGGCGCCCTGGTTCATCACGACGATCAGGTCGGCGGCCGTCATGGCCTCGGCCTGGTCGTGCGTGACGTACACGGTGGTGTAGCGGTACTTGTCGTGCAGGCGCCGGATCTCGAAGCGCATCTCCTCGCGCAGGTTCGCGTCGAGGTTGGAGAGCGGCTCGTCCAGCAGCAGCGTCTCGGGCTCGACGACCAGCGCGCGCGCCAGCGAGACGCGCTGCTGCTGCCCGCCCGAGAGCTCGCCGGGATAGCGCTGCGCCAGCTGCGACAGCTTCGTCGCGGCCAGGATGGTGTCGGCGCGCTGCTGCGCGTCGCTGCGCGAGAGGCCGCGCAGCTTCAGGCCGTAGGCGACGTTGTCGAACACCGTCATGTGCGGCCACAGCGCGTAGCTCTGGAAGATCATCGACATGTTGCGGCGCTCGGGCGCCTCGCTCTCGCCCGGCGCCGAGACGCGCCGGCCGCCCACGCGGATCTCGCCGGCGTCGGGCTCCACGAAGCCGGCGATCAGCCGCAGCGTCGTCGTCTTGCCGCAGCCCGAGGGCCCCAGCAGGCAGACCAGCTGGCCCTTCTCCACCGAGAGCGACACCTCCTTGACCACCGCGGCGGCGCCGTAGCGCTTGGTCAGTCCCTTCAGTTCGAGGAATCCCATGGGTCCTTCTTCATCGGAGCGCCGGCAGGCGCGGGCCGCCCAGGACGGGCAGTCGGGTGGCGAGCAGGACGACCGCGAAGGACACGACGAGCAGCGTGATCCCGAGCACCGAGATCGCGCCCATGTCGCCGCTTTCGTTGAGGTCGTAGATGATCACGGACACCAGCTTGGTGTTGGCCGTGGTGAGCAGGATGGTGGCCGACAGCTCGCGGATCGTGCCGATGAAGACGAAGCACCAGGTGGCGATGACGCTGGTGCGCAGCAGCGGCGCCGTGATCAGGCGCAGCGTCCTCAGGCGGGAAGCGCCGAGGATGCGGCTCGCCTCCTCCAGCTCCGGGTGGATGCCGTGGAAGGCGGCGGACATCTGCTGGTAGCCGGCCGGCATCTCGATCGTGAGGAAGGCGATCAGCAGGATCCACAGCGTGCCGTACAGCATCAGCTGCGGATGCGAGTAGGTCAGGAACAGGCCCACGCCCAGCACGATGCCGGGGATGGCCACCGGCGCCGTCGCCAGCATGCCCAGCACGGCGGCGCCGCGCACCGGGCTGCGCGACACCATGTAGGCGGCGAGCAGCGCGATGCCCGTGCCGATGGTGGCGGAGGAGAAGCCGAGCAGGAAGGTGTTCCACATCGCCAGCTGCGTCGCCGAGAACTCGAAGAAGACGAAGTGGAAGTTGTGCAGCGTCAGGCCCGGCGTGCCGTTGCGCGTGAGCGCCGTCTTGAGCAGCGCCGCGTAGGGCAGCAGCACGGTGAGCGAGAGCACGCAGAAGGCGAACAGCGCGCCCACCGGCATCCAGCGGCCCAGGCGCGTGATGCGCGGCTCGCCGCTCTTGCCGCCCAGCACGGTGTAGCCCTTGCGCCCGAGGATCCAGGCCTTGCCCTGCAGCAGCAGCACGGTGACCAGCAGCAGCGGCATCGCCGCCGCCGCGGCCAGCCCCGGCTTCGGCGGGTACTGGAACAGGCTCCAGATCTTGGTGGTGATCACGTGGAAGCCGGCCGGCAGCGCCAGGATGGCCGGCGAGCCGAACATGGTCAGCGCCTGCAGGATCGCGATCAGCGAGCCGGCCAGCATGGCCGGCAGCACCAGCGGCAGCGTCACGCGCCGCAGCGTGGTCCAGGCGCGGGCGCCCAGGATGGACGAGGCGTCCTCCAGGTCGGAGGGCACGCGGTCCAGGCCGTTGGCGACCAGCGTGAACACGTAGGGAAAGGTGTAGCAGGCGATCGCGAACACCAGCCCCTCGAAGCTGTAGATGTTGACCAGCGCCTCGGGCCGCTCGGCGCCCGTCATGGCACGCCACGCGACGTTGATGAGGCCGCTGTTGGGCGCGGCCAGCAGCTCCCACGCGATCGCGCCCAGGAAGGGTGGCGTCACGAAGGAGGCCATCACCAGCGCCCGCACGAGGCGCCGGCCCGGCAGGTCGGTGCGCGCCACCAGCCAAGCCAGCGGCGTCGCCACGGCGCACGACAGCGCGCCGACGCCGACGGCCATGAGGCCCGCGACGACGTAGGGGCGGCGCAGCGTGGCCTCGTTCACCAGGGCGGCGAAGTTGGCCAGGGTGAGCTGGCCTTCCTTGTCGACGATGCTGTAGTACGCCAGCCAGGCCAGCGGCATCACCACCAGGACGGCCAGGACCGCGGCCAGCGTCCAGAACGCCGGCTTCAGGAGGTCGATGCGGAACGGTGCCTTGGCGAGCGCGTCGGCGGAGGCCGGGAACGCGACCGACATCGATCAGGTCCCGAAATACTCTTCGTACTTCTTCTTGATCGTTTCCGGATCCAGCTGCGACGGGTCGGAATTCAGCACCTTGATCTGCGACAGCGGCACGCGCCCGGCCTTCTCCTTCACCTCGGGGTGCAGGGAGCGCAGGCCGCCGACGTCGCTGTTGAGCTGCTGGGCCTCGCGCGTGAACATGTAGTGGTAGAAGAGCTTGCCCGCGTTGGGGTGGGCGGCGTTCTTCAGCAGCGCCGCGTTGCCGATCACGATGGGCGTGCCCTCGGGGGCGTACACCGGCTCGATCGGCACGCCGCTTTCCTTCAGCCGGAACACGTTGTACTCGTTGCCGTCGGCCATGACGGCGCGCTCGCCGGCGGCCAGCTTCTTGGGCGGCTCGGTGGACGACTGCACCTGCAGGATCTTCTGCTTGCCCAGCTGCTCGAAGTACTTCCAGCCGATGGTGTGCGACAGCGCGTCGGTGCCCGTCATGATCGTGCCGCTGTAGCCGGGATGCGCCTTGACCATGCGGCCGGCCCACTTCGGGTCGAGCAGGTCGGCGTGCGACTTGGGCGCTTGGTCCTTGGGCACCAGCTTGGTGTTGTAGGCGATCACCGAGAGGTGCGCGCGGTAGGCGGCGTACATGCCGTCCGGGTCCTTGTAGTCCTTGCCCCAGTACTTCGCCACGTCGCTGGGCACGGCGGCCTGCAGCCAGCCCTGCTTCTTGAAGTGGATGAAGTGCACCGCGTCGGAGGTCTCGATGACGTCGGCGTTGTAGATCTTGCTGCCGTATTCCTGGTTGATGCGCTGGAAGATGCGCTCGGCGCCGGAGCGTTCCACCTGCACCTTGATGCCGGGGTACTTGGCCTCGAAGGCACGGGCCAGTTTCTCCGCGACCTGCACGTCGGTGGCCGTGTACCACACGACCTTGCCTTCCTTCTGCGCGGCGGCCACCAGCTGGGGCGTCGCGTCATAGGGTGCAGGAGCTTGGGAATGGGCCACACCCGAAGCGAGTGCGGCCACGGTCGCCAGGACGGCGAGGACGGGCTTGGCTGACATGCTTGTCTCCTTGACGCGGCTTCGGCGAACCGCTGCGGCGCATTATTGGAGGCCGGTTTTCAAAGTGTCAACAGTTGAGACGATAACGTCGACAATCATTCGAAAGACCTACCGAGCCCTACCACGCGCTGTGGAGTCCCTCGGGTGCCTTCGTGAGGGTCCCGTACTTGCCGAGAGGTGCCTTCGGCCTCGCACCGGGGTGAGGGGCAAGTGAGGCACCACGTCAAGGCCCGGGGCGGGGCTGCCCGTCCCGGCGAAATCAAGGAGGAGGTAGCCGCCGAGCCGCAGGCGTAGGCAGCGACGGGGGACATTCGCAGGGACGGGCAGCCCCGCCCCGGGCCGGTCGGAGGGCACCTCTCCGATGACCCGGCCACCCATCGAAGGCACCCGCCTCTTCCCCGCACTCAAAAACTCAGACCATCTTCTCCGGCCGCACCCACTGATCGAACTGCTCGCCCGTGAGGAAGCCCGACGCCACCGCCGCCTCCCGCAAGCTCGTCCCCTCCTTGTGCGCCTTCTTCGCGATCGCCGCCGCCTTGTCGTAGCCGATGTGCGGGTTCAGCGCCGTCACCAGCATCAGCGAACGATCCACCAGCTCCGCGATGCGCTCGCGATTCGGTTCGATCCCCGCGGCGCAGTGGTCGTTGAAGCTGCGCATGCCGTCGGCCAGCAGGCGCACGCTCTGCATGAAGTTGTGCGCGATCATGGGCCGGAAGACGTTCAGCTCGAAGTTGCCCGAGGCGCCGCCGAAGTTGATCGCCACGTCGTTGCCGAACACCTGGCAGCACAGCATCGTCAGTGCCTCGCTCTGCGTCGGGTTGACCTTGCCGGGCATGATCGAGGATCCCGGCTCGTTCTCGGGGATGCGGATCTCGCCGATGCCGCTGCGCGGCCCGCTCGCGAGCCAGCGCACGTCGTTCGCGATCTTCATCAGGCTGGCCGCCAGCGTCTTCAGCGCGCCGTGCGCGTGGACCAGCGCGTCGGCCGCCGCCATCACCTCGAACTTGTTGGCCGCGCTCACGAGCGGCAGTCCCGTCAGGCGCGCGAGCTCCGCCGCGACCTGGTCGGCGTAGCCCTTGGGCGCGTTGAGGCCCGTGCCCACCGCCGTGCCGCCCAGCGCCAGTTCGCACAGGTGCGGCAGCGCCGCGTGCAGGTGGCGGTCGCACTGCTCCAGCTGCGCGACGTAGCCGGAGAACTCCTGGCCCAGCGTCAGAGGCGTCGCGTCCTGCAGGTGCGTGCGGCCGATCTTCACGATGTCGCGGAAGGCCTCGGACTTCGCGGCGAGCGTGTCCTTCAGCTGCGCCAGCGACGGCAGCACGCGGTTGCGGATGCCTTCGACGGCCGCCAGGTGCATCGCCGTCGGATAGACGTCGTTGGACGACTGGCTCTTGTTGACGTCGTCGTTGGGGTGCACCTTGCGGCCCTCGCCGCGGCTGCCGCCCAGCAGCTCGCTGGCGCGGTTGGCCAGCACCTCGTTGACGTTCATGTTGGTCTGGGTGCCCGAGCCCGTCTGCCACACCACGAGCGGGAATTCCTCGTCGTGCCTGCCCTCCAGCACCTCGTCGGCCGCGGCGACGATGGCGGCGGCCTTCTGCTGGTCCAGCAGGCCCAGCAGGTGGTTCACCACCGCCGACGAGCGCTTCACCTGCACCAGCGCGCGGATGATCTCGCGCGGCTGGCGCTCGCCGGAGATGTCGAAGTTCTGCAGCGAGCGCTGCGTCTGCGCGCCCCAAAGGCGCTCGCCGGGGACCGCGATCGGACCGAAGGTATCGTTTTCGAGACGGGTGGCCATGCGGGCACCCTAGCAGCTTTGGCTTTCCATGTGTGCCCGGCCGTACCTGCCCTATAGTGCGCCCACAAAGGCCGCGGCACGACCCGGCCCCGTGGAGACGTCGATGGTGAAATTCCTCCTCGCCCCGGCCTTCTGGCTGTTCGGGCGCCTCAGCTTCCGTGCCTGCTACCTGGTCGTGGGCCTGCTGTTCCTGCTGCCTGCCGCTCTGCTCGCCTTCGTCCCGCGGGACGAGGGCACATTGGCCGTCGCGGCGGCGCTGGTGGCGCTGGCGCTGTACGCCATGGGCGCGCTGTGCGCGTTCATGTCCTGGGGCATAGACCGGCTGATCCGCATCACCGACCGCATGGCCGGCGGCGAGCTGCTGGCCGGCGACCTGCGCGCGGCCGGCCAGTCCGGCCGCCACGACGCGACGCGCCTGTGGGACTCGATCATGGTGATGAACGAGAGCCTGGCCGGCATCGTGAAGCAGGTGCGCGCGAGCGCCGACGCGATCGCGGCCGGCGCCGGCACCATCGCCGAAGGCAGCACGCAACTGGCGAGCCGCACGCAGGAGCAGGCCGCGTCGCTGGAGGAGACGGCCTCCGGCATCGAGCAGCTGGCCGCCACCGCGCGCCAGAACGCCGAGCACTGCGCCCGCGCGACCCGCCTGGCCGGCGGCTCCAGCGAGGTCGCCGCCGAGGCGGCGCAGCGCATGCAGGAAGCCGCGGCCACGATGCAGGAGATCGACGCGAGCGCGAAGCGCGTCGCGGAGATCCTGTCCACCGTGGAGGGCATCGCCTTCCAGACCAACATCCTGGCGCTGAACGCCGCGATCGAGGCCGCGCGGGCCGGCCACCAGGGTCGCGGCTTCGCGGTGGTCGCCGGCGAGGTGCGCAGCCTGGCGCAGCGCAGCGCCGACGCGGCGAAGGAGATCGCCGCGCTGGTCGGCGCCTCGGGCGCCAGCGTGGCGCGCGGCCGCGCGCTCGTGGAGGCCGCGCAGGAAACCGTCGCGCGCGTCGCGGGCAGCGTCCGGGAGGTCACCGGCCTCATCGACGAGATCGCCCGCGCCTCGCACGAGCAGAGCGCGGGCGTCGAGGAGATCAGCCGCGCCATCGCGCAGGTCGACACCGCCACCCAGCAGAACGCGGCGCTGGTGGAGGAAGCCGCCGCGTCCGCCGATGCCTTCGGCGCGGAAGCGGCGCGCCTGGTGGAAGTGGTGGGCCGCTTCAAGACCGACCGCAACGGCGAGCGCGCGCGCGTCGTGGCGCTGGTCAAGGCCGGCGTGAAGCACCTGCGCAAGCACGGCGTGCAGCGCGCGTGCAGCGACTTCATGGACCGCGAGGGCGGCTTCTTCCGCGGCGAGGACTACCTGTTCGTGCTGGACCTGGAGTGCACGCGCCTCGCCTTCCCGCCCGACCCGTCGACCGTGGGCCAGAACGACCGCGACGCGCGCGATGCGCGCGGCCGCCTGTTCTCGCGCCAGACCATCGAGATGGCCAAGGCCTCGGGCTTCGGCTGGATCGACTACCACATGCGCAACCCGCGCAGCGGGCGCGTGGAAGAGAAATCCGTGTATTTCGAGCGCGTCGGCGACGTCGTGGTCGGCTGCGGCATCTACCGCCAGGACGAGGTCCTCGACGCCCTGCCCCCGCCTCAGGCGGTGTACGCGTAGACCAGGTACAGGTGCACGAGCGCGGCCGCGGCCACCAGGCAGGACAAGCCGATGTGCACCGCGAGCAGCGCCTTGGTCCCGTGGCGGCCGATCAGCGGCCCCAGCACGACGCGCAGCCCGCCGGTCGCGGCGGCCAGCGCCATCGTGTGGAAGACGCCGAGCAGGAAGCCGCTGGCGCCCGGCCCCGCGTGCGAGGCCAGCAGCACCAGGACCAGCAGCCCGCCGAACTGGTGCAGGCCATGAAAGGTGCGCTGCCGCGCGGCCACGGCCGGCAGGCGGCGCAGCGCGCCGAACGCCATCGCGGCCACCATCAGCGCCAGCATCGTGTAGCCCGTGAGCTGCCGGAACCAGGTCCGTACCTGGAAGGGACCGAGCGCCAGCACGTCCGGCTGGAAGCGCGCCACGCCCTCGATGAGCAGCACAACGGCCAGGACGCACCACGCGACGCGCAGGTCGTCGCGCGGCTTCAGGCGCACGCGCTCGGCGTGCGGCAGCGCCAGTGGGACGAAGCCGGAGGTCATGGCTGGGCCCCCGCCGCCGGCTTGCCGTCGAGCGCGGCGAACAGCTGGTTGAGCGTCTGGATGGAGTTCTGCGCCTCCACGGCCTGCCGGAAGCTCTCGGCGTCCGGCAGGTAGCGGCCTTCCCGCGGCCAGCGCTTGCCGACCACCGGCCGCGCGTCCGCCGGGAAGGTCGCCACCTTCTGCAGGTAGGAGCCGTAGGCGTCGACGGCGGAGCGGCGCAGCGCCCGCACCATGTGCAGCAGCGTCTCCGACGACACCTGCCGGCCCGTGTACGACCACGTGGTCGCGCCCATGGGTTCGTTCAGCACCCAGTCCTTCTTGGGCGAGTCCGGGTGCTCGTTGTGGCAGCTCACGCAGGCCTGCGCGGTCGCGCGGTCGGGGAACATGGCGGTGGTGCGGCCCTGCGCCGCGTCGAAGAAGAACTGCGGCTGCAACGTGCGCTTCACCTCGCGGTAGTGCGCGGCCTGCTCGCCGCGGAACAGGTTCTCCTTCACCAGCGGGAAGTCGGAGCCGAGGAACAGGCCCAGGCCCGGCACGCGCATCTGCAGGCGGCTGGACGTCTCGCGCAGCAGCAGCGCGGGCAGCGGCCCGGCCGCCACGCCTTCCTTCTTCCAGTCTTCCTGGAAGTGCAGGCCCTGCTTCGTGCCCTCGCCCACGATCTCGCGCGTGTAGATCGCGCGGATGGCGGCGCTCTCCGCATCGAGCATCGCGAGCGCCGTTTCGGCCGGGATGCGCTGGCCGGCCCGCGCGCCGTCGGGCAGCTCCGGCGGCGCCGAGACGAACAGGTAGATCGCCAGCAGCACGAAGCCGGCCACGGCGGAGACCAGGGAAGGTTTCAGCTTCATCAGGCGGGATCCTTCTTCGCCTTCACCACCGTCGCGCCGTAGGGCGACGGGCCGCCCTGGAAGTACCGGTCCAGGCGCTCGATCGTCACCGCGTCGGTCAGGCGCAGCGGCGTGTTCCAGCGGTGGTTGCCGTGGTAGTCGTGGCACTGCATGCAGGTTTCCCAGCGCCGGTTGGCCAGCAGGAAGTCGTGGCTGGGCGAGGCCTTGTCGTCCTTCACCTTCAGGTCCTGGTGGCAGCTGACGCAGTAGGTGGACACCGGCGCCGTCACGCGCACCGCCTGGTGCTCGCGGTGGCAGCTCACGCACAGCTGGGCGCCGGTGTCGGCCCGCGCCTGGTCGAAGCGCGGCTCCAGGAAGCGGCTGGCCGCGTGCTGGTCGTCCGGGTTGGCGTGGCACCGGATGCAGGTGGCGGACGCCACCGGCTCCATGCCCAGCACGGCGCCGGTCTGGCGCAGGCCCAGGGCGAGCTTCGCCTTCGCCTGCAGGGCCTGGCGCGTCGACGCGGGCGACGGCACGTGGCAGGCCACGCACTTCAGCTCCGCGTGGCCCACGTTGGGATGGCCGTGCGGGCGCAGCTCCTCCGCGTGCGGCAGCAGCAGCAGCAGCGGCGAGACCGCCAGCAGCGCGCCGGCGGCGTAGGCCTTGAAGCGGAAGGAGCGCGCCGGCGCCCGCGCCGCCGCCAGCGCGAACAGCTCCACGTGGATGCGCGCCGGCGCGACGCCGGCCTTGCGCAGGCCGCGCCGCACGCGCTCGACATAGCCGTCGGGGCCGCAGATGAAGAACTTCGCGGCGGGGTGCTTCGCCTCCACCTCGCGCACGTCGCGGTGGGTGATCGGCCCCTTCAGCGCCGTCTCGCGCAGCGCGTAGCTGAAGCCGGGCCGGTCGGCGCGGCGGGCGTCGAACTTCGGCACGAAGGCGGCGTCGTCCGCGTCCTTGACGCTGTAGTCCAGGTGCATCTTCGCCGCCGGCGACAGCGCGTTCAGCATGGCCACGGCCGGCGTGATGCCGACGCCTCCGGCGAAGAACACCACCGACTTCGCCCCCGAGGCATGCAGGCCGGGCCCGCCGGGCGCCGACACCTCGATGCGCCGCGGGCCGCCGCCGTCGGCCGCCTGCAGCAGCCAGGGCGTGAGCCGGCCCTCGGGCTTGCGCCGGATCGCCACCGTCAGGCGGCGTTCCGCCAGGTCCTGCGCGACCACGGTGTAGGTGCGCTCGACGGCACCCTCGTCCGTGTGCGCCCGCAGCACCACGTGCTGGCCGGGCATGACCTTGGGATAGGGATCGGCGCCTTCCAGCGCGATGTCCACGCGGTAGATCAGGCGCTGCTGGCCCCCGCGGTCGCCCGAACGCGTGATCGCGCGGGCCGACGCGTTCGCCGGGAACCAGGCCACCTGGCCGAGCGCCTCGCGCAGCGCGGGCAGGCAGCTGCCGCACTGCACGCCGCAGCCGAGGGCCTCGCCCAGCGATTCGACCGTGGCCGCGTGATCCTCGGCGATCGCCTCCTCCAGCTCGGCGAAGCTGACGCCGCCGCACAGGCAGGCGAGCCCGCGCCGCGGGCCGGAGCTGGCTTGCTTGTCGTTGGCGGCAGGCGAAGTCTTCACGGCGGCAGGCGCGCGCGGCGCGCGCGTGTCAGGCGGCCTTGTCGGCCAGCGGATAGAGCTCGGCGTTCTCGCGGGCGACCCGCTTGCCCAGCGCGTTGAAGATCTTGTGCGCCTCGCTCGCGAACCCGTCCGCATCCTTGCGGATGGCGGACACCTGCCACTTGTTGTTGAAGGCGGCGAACTGGTCCGCCAGCCCGCCCATCTCGGCGACGAAGCGCTGCGCCACCCCGTGCGCGGCGGCGTCCATCTTCATCACGCGCGGATAGAGGGCCTTGTCCTCCATCGCCAGGTGGAAGTTGAGCTTGCCGGCCAGGCCGGACAGCAGCGTGCGCAGTTCCTGCGCATCGGCCTTGGCCTTCAGCTTCTTCTGGATCTCGCCGGCGATCTCGAGGATTTCCTCGTGCTGCTGGCGGAACTTGTCCGTGAATCCCATGGCGCCCTCCGTCCCCAAAGTGGAAACCAACTGTAACCAGCCCTTGGGGGAACGCCCTAATCCCTTGGTGTGAACAATTCGGCAGCGCCGGGACGCCGGCCGACCTCCGGCGGCCTGCGGCGAACGAACGGTTGCAGGGCGCGCGGCACCGGTCGCACCCGGGCTCCGCGCGCGCAAGGCAGCATAGGAATTTCCCGCAACGGGCCGCTTCCGCCCCCCAGCAAAATGCGCGGCCCGCACCTGCCATGCCTGCTCCGACCTGGCCCGCACCCCTGCGCATGGCCACCGCCCCGATGGCGGTGGCCATGCTGGCGTGGCTGTGCCTGGCCGCCCTGGTGGGCGTGCTGCTGTGGCAGCAGCGGCAGGACCTCTACCACGACAGCGAGGTGCGGGCGGCGGCCACCACGGCACTGCTGCAGGCGCACACGGCCAACACCTTCCAGGCGGTGGACAACGCGCTGGTGGAGATCGCCGCCGCCGTGGAGCGCGAGCGCCCGCCGCGGAACGACCCGAAGCTGCGCGAGTCCATGCGCGCGCGCCTGCCGGCCATGCCCTACGTGCGCGCCCTCTTCGTCATCGGCCCGGACGGCCGGATCCGGCACGACACGGACTATCCGAAGACGCCGGACGTGAGCCTCGCCGACCGCCCGTATTTCCGGCAGTACGTCGACGCGCCGTCCGGGATGGACCATGCGTTGTCGGGTCCGCTCGAGAGCCGCTCGGGCACCGGCTGGTTCGTCGCCGCGACGCGCCGCATCGGCGAGGGCGCGAAATTCCAGGGCGTCGCCGTCGCCGCGATCCAGCTGGAGTACTTCTCCACCCTGTACCGCAAGGTCGGCCTCGGCAAGGACGACCGCATCGCGCTGTTCCATGCCGACGGCCGCCTGCTCGCGCAGCATCCGCCGGCCTCCGGCGAGGTGGGGATGAACTACGCCGGCGACGCCCTGTTCCGCGTGCACCTGGGCCGGGCTTCCTGGGGCGTGTACCAGGCAGCCGGACCGCCGCTCGGGTACCAGCGCGTCGTGGGCTTCGCGCAGGTGCCGGGCGAGCCGCTGGTCGTCACGCAGGTGGTCGACATGACCGGGCGCCTCGCCGGCTGGCAGAAGCTGGTGGCCGTCGCCGCGGCGGTCCTGCTGGCGGTGCTCGCCGCGCTGGTGGCCGGCGTGCGCCAGGCCATGCGCATGCGCGTGCAGCAGCAGCGCACGCGCGAGCGCCTGCAGCAGTCGGAGAAGATCGAGGCCATGGGGCTGCTCGCGAGCACCATCGCGCACGACTTCGCCAACGTGCTGGGCATCGTGGCGACCAACCTGGAGGTGCTGCGCCGCACCGGCCCGCAGGACGGCGTCCCCGCGGCGGCGCTGGAGCGCATGCAGCGCGCCGTGGACAACGGGACGGGCATGGCGCGCCAGCTGCTGTCCTTCAGCCGCAAGCGCGAGCTGGAGGCGGTGGCCATCGACCTCAACGAAGCCGTCACCGGCGCGCTGCCGCTGCTGCGCCAGGCGGCCGGCGAGCGCGTCCGCGTGCGCACCGAATTCGAGGCGGGGCTGCCCGCGTGCAAGGTGGACCGCGGGCAGTTGGAGACGGCGCTGATCAACCTCGTCGTGAACGCGCGCCACGCCATCGAAGGCCCCGGCGAGGTCACCGTCCGCACGCGCACCGTCACGCGCCCGGCGCCGGGGCCGCGCCGGCGCCGCCAGGACTTCGCCTGCGTGACCGTGCAGGACAACGGGCGCGGCATGGACGACGAGGTGCGCCGCCATGCGGCCGAGCCCTTCTTCACGACCAAGGGCGAGGAAGGCACCGGCCTGGGCCTGGCGCAGGTCTACGGCTTCATGCAGCAGCTGGGCGGCGACCTCACCATCGACAGCCAGCCGGGCGCCGGCACGGCCGTGCACCTGTGCTTCCCGGCGCAGTGAGCGAGGCTATGCGTCCTCGTGGCCCAGGATGCGCTGCACGCGCCGGGCGAGCTGCTCCATCGCGAAGGGCTTGGTGATCAGCTCCATGCCGGGCTGCTGGAAGCCGCGCGACAGCGCCGCGTTCTCCGCATAGCCGGTCATGAACAGCACCTTCAGCCCGGGCCGGTCGCCCTGCGCGGCGTCGTACACCTGGCGCCCGTTGAGCCCCGGCAGGCCGACGTCGCTCACCAGCAGGTCGATGCGCGCGGGCGACTGCAGGATGCCCAGCGCCTCGGGCCCGTCCTGCGCCTGCAGCGTCTGGTAGCCGAGCCCCTTGAGCACGTCGACGACGAGGCCGCGCACGATCTCCTCGTCCTCGACCACCAGCACCACCTCGGGCCGCTGGCCGGCCGGCTCCGGCGCCAGCGGCGCCGGCGGCCCGGTTTCGGCCGCCTCGCCGAAATGGCGCGGCAGGTACAGCGTCGCGGTCGTGCCGCGCCCGGCCTCGCTTTCCAGCTGCACGTGGCCGGAGGACTGCCGCGCGAAGCCGTAGATCATCGACAGCCCCAGCCCCGTGCCCTGGCCGATCGGCTTGGTGGTGAAGAAGGGTTCGAAGGCGCGCGCCAGCACGTCGGGCGGCATGCCCTCGCCGGTGTCCGACACGCGGATGCGCACGTAGTCGCCCGGCCGCAGGTCCTCGCGCGCCGCGAACGACGCGTCGAGCGTGGTGTTCGCCGTCGCGATCGTCAGCGTGCCGCCGTGCGGCATCGCGTCGCGCGCGTTGATGCACAGGTTGAGGATCACGCTCTCCAGCTGTCCGGGATCGCAGGAGGTCGTCCACAGCCCTTCGGCCGGCACGATCTCGATGCGGATGTTCTCGCCCATGCTGCGCCGCAGGAGCTCCGCCATCGGGGCGAGCAGCTGGTTCGCCTGCACCGGCTTGGGCGCGAGCGGCTGCCGGCGCGAGAACGCCAGCAGCCGGTGGGTGAGGCCGGCCGCCCGGTGCGCCGAGCCGAGCGCCGCGTTGATGAAGCGCTCGGTGTCGTCCAGGCGGTTCAGCCGCAGCTTGAGCTTGAGCACCTCCAGCGAGCCCGTGATGGCCTGCAGCAGGTTGTTGAAGTCGTGCGCGATGCCGCCGGTGAGCTGGCCCACCGCCTCCATCTTCTGCGCGTGCCGCAGCGCCTCCTGCGCGGCTTCGCGCTCCTGCGATTCGGCGCGCAGCCGCTGCAGCGCCGACTCGAGGTCGCGCGTGCGCTCCTCGACCCGCGCCTCCAGGCTGGCGTTGAGCCGCTTGAGTTCCTGTTCGGCCTCGAACTTCTCCGTGACGTCGTGGCCTTCGACGAACACGCCGGCCGGCTGCCCGGCGTGGTCCAGGATCGGCTGGTAGACGAAATCCAGGTAGCGGTCCTGCAGCGGCTCGCCGGGCGCGAACTGCAGCTGCACCCGCACGCCCTTGCCGACATAGGGCGTGCGGCGGGCGAACACCTCGTCGAGCAGTTCGACGAAGCCCTGGTCCGCGACCTCCGGCAGGGCCTCGCGGACGGTCTTGCCTTCCAGCGCGCGGTCGTTCACCAGCCTGCGGTAGCTGTCGTTGGCCAGTTCGAAGACGTGCTGCGGGCCGCGCAGCATGGCGATGAAGCTGGGCGCCTGCAGGAACATGGCGCGCAGCCGGTCGCGTTCGGCCATGCGCGCTTCCAGGTCCTCGGCGTTGGCGAGGCTCGCCGCCACCTGCCCGGCGAGCAGGTGCACGAAGGAGAGGTAGTCGGCGTCCAGCCGCCGGTAGGGATTGACGCCGCAGGCGAGGAAACCGGGCGGCGCGCCGGCGCCCTGGCGCGGCAGCGGCACGACCACGGCCTCGCGCGCCGGCCGGTCCCAGGGGCCCAGCGGCACGTCCGCGGCATCGTGCAGCGGCACGGTGAAGCTCGGCTCGCCGGCGAGCACGCGGCGCGCGTTCCACGGCGCGTCGGCGGTGAGCGCCTCGGGGGCCAGCGGGTCGCCGGCCGCGATGCCGGCGCTGGCGGCCAGCCGCGGCACGCCCTGCGCGTCGAACAGGTACAGCAGCGAGAAGGTCAGGTCGCGCGTGGCCTGGCCCAGGGCGGACGCGGCCGCGGCCAGCACGGCGGAGCGCGTGTCCGCCGACGCCAGCCCGCGGGCGAGCTCGCGCAAGGCGGCCAGCCGGCGCTCGCTGATCACGCGCACCGTGTCCTCCGTCACGGCGCAGAACAGCCCCTCCACGGCGCCGGAGTCGCCGATCAGCGGGCTGTACGAGAAGGTGTGGTAGGTCTCCTCGGGGTAGCCGGAGCGCTCCAGCACCAGCAGCAGCGCCTCGTCCCAGGTGGCCTCGCCGCGTTCGTACACGGTGCGGATGCGGCCCTCGATCGCGTCCCAGATCTCCGGCCAGAGCGCGCGCGTGGGCATGCCCAGCGAGCGCGGATGCTTCACGCCCAGGGTGGGCCGGTAGGCGTCGTTGTAGAAGAACAGGACGTCCGGACCCCAGCCCAGCCACATGTCGAACTTGGACGTGAGCAGGATGCGCAGCGCGACCTTGAGCGTCTGCGGCCAGTGTTCCGGCGGGCCGAGCGGCGTGGACGCCCAGTCGTGCTCGCGCATGAGGCGCGCCATCTCCCCTTCGCCCAGGAAGATGTCCGGATCCAGGCGGGGCGCTGCGCTCATCCGGCTGAAATTAGCATGCAGGCCCGCGTGCGTGGGGCGTGTCGGCGCCCGGAAGCGCCAAGAAGCGCTGCTGTCCGACACAAAACTTTACCTGCCGACCCCAATCCGCCGGGCCGCGGATGTCGTTTGGTGGTCATGAAGCTCGAATCATCCGATCACGCGTGCGGCGAAGGCTCCCCGCAGCGGCCGCAGGACGGCCCCCGTGCCATCCTCGCGGCCGGGGACCTCTCTCCCCTGGAGGACTGGCAGCGCGCGCACGCGCTCCTGCTGGCGCAGGAGCGGACGTTTTCCGAGCTGGTGGTCCGCCACGCGCGGGGTCGCGCCTCGCGGCAGGAGCTGGAAGCGGGACGCAGGGAGGTGCAGGCCTTCCGGGACCTCGCCGACGCCGTCCTGGAGAAGGGCTTCGGCGTGCACGCCGCGTCCGCGTCCCCGGCGAAGGAACCTCATGGCCGCTGACAGCTTCACACCCCCGGCCGGCGGCGACACGGCCGTGCGCCTGCTGCAGGCCGCGTGCGAGCTGGCGGGCGGCGAGGAGCGCCTCGCCCGGCGCCTGAAGATCAGCGTCCTGCTGCTGAGAAGGTACATGGCCGGGCGCAGTGCCCTGCCCGAATCGCTGCTGCTCGCGACCGTGGACCTCCTGCTGGAGGAGCGCGAGCGGTTTCCGCTGGAAGAGGACGCTGCCGGGCGCTCCGGGGCGAGTCACCGTGGATCCGACCTGTCGACATGAGGGAAAGCGCGCGGCGGCACCCGTTGCGGGACGGCCCGGCAGCGCGGCAGAATCGCGGGCGTGGCACGGAACGCTGACGACAGTCCCGTGGACGGCGCCCCCGCGACGCTGGGCGACGTCCTCTACCCGGACCGCTCCAGGAGCCTCGCGGACGAGGCCGACTGGGAGCGGCTGGTGCGCGCCGTGGCGACGGGCGACCAGCTCGCGCTGCATGCCTTGTACGATCGATCCCATCGCGTCGTCTTCACGCTGACCATGCGCATCACCCGCAACCGCGAAACGGCGGAGGAGCTGACCGTGGACGTGTTCCACGACGTCTGGCGGCGCGCGCAGGGCTACGACCCGGCGAACGGGACCGTCCTGGGCTGGATCATGAACCAGGCGCGCTCGCGCGCGATCGACCGCGTGCGCTTCGAGAACCGGCAGAAACGCCGCGAGCCGGCGCCCGGCACCGCGATGGACGAAGAGGCGACGGACAACCGCGACGCCTTCGAAGTGCTGCAGGAGCAGCGCCAGCTGCGAAGCGCCATGCAGGCGCTGACCGCCGGCGAGCGCGAGGCCATCGAGGTCGCCTATTTTTCCGGACTGACCTACGCGGAGACCGCGACGCGGCTGGACCAGCCGCTCGGGACGGTCAAGACGCGCATCCGGTCCGCGCTGCAGAAGTTGCGTCATGCCATGGCCACGGAAGGAGGCCGCCCATGAGTGAGCCCGGAGCGATGGCGGCGTGCGACTGGTCCGAGGCCGTCTGCGCCCATGCCTTGCAGGCCGCGCCCCCCGGCGAGGCGGCCGCCATCGAAGCCCACCTGCGCGGGTGTGCGCAGTGCCGGCAGGAATGGGAGGCGCTGGCCCCCGTCGTCGACGCGTTCGCGTCCTGGCCGACCGACGTGCTGCGGCCGCCGGCGTCGCTGCGGGGCCGGCTCGCGCAGCGCATCGCCGCCGACACTGGCGCGGAACCGGTGCTGCCGGCGGCATCGCCGTGGCGCGAGCCCGAATGGGAAAACGTGGCGCCGGGTATCGAGTGCAAGCTCCTGGCCAACGACGCGGCCCGGCACCGCGTGAGCATGCTGGTGCGCCTCGCCCCGGGGGCGGCGTACCCGCCGCACACGCACGCGGGCACGGAGGAACTGCACCTCCTGGACGGCGAGCTGTGGATCGAGGAGCGCAAGCTGGTCCCCGGCGAATACAACCGCGCCGTGATCGGCACCGGGGACAAGCTCGTGTGGAGCGAGACCGGCTGCACCTGCGTGCTGATCACCAGCACGCAGGACCGGCTCGGCTGACCTTCGCCGGCCTCAGTACTGCGGCGCGGGGCTCGCGACCGGCGGGCCGACCTGCAGGAAGTTCTGCACGCACTTGACCCCGCCGACCGCGGCCGCGGTCTTCACCGCCTCGGCGATCAGCGCCTGCGAGGACATGTTGCCGTAGAGCATGACCGCGCCGCCGGAGACCTTGACCTCCGCCTTCTCGCGGAACAGCGGCTTGTGGAACTGCAGCTTCGCGGCGACCTTGGCCGTCAGGCCCTGGTCCTTCCAGAACGAGGGCTCATCGGGGACGCACGGCCGCGCGGCCTGCGGCGCGGGCTTGCCGCGCTTGGCGGGGGCGGCGAACGCGGCGCCGGCGAACGCCAGCAGCAGGATCGCAAGGGTGGTACTGCGGGACATGGGGGGTGATTCCTTCCTCGCGGGCGATTATCGTCCTACAGCCGCGGCCGCTCTGCCTTCTCAGAGTGAGGGAATGCCCTTTTCCGAGCCGCCGCGCACCCTCCCGGATGTCGTCGTCGACATCACGGAGCGGACGCCGGATGCGGGTTCGCGGCGGGCCGTGCTGGCCACGCTGGCGGTGTCCTCCTGCCTGTTCCTGGCCCTCGTCCCGTTCGCGAAGCTGCAGCTGGCGCCGGCGCACTGGTTCATCCCGCTGGTGCAGTCGGCCCTGGTCATCAACGACCTCGTCACGGCCGTGCTCCTGCTGGGGCAACTGCGGCTGGCGGGCCGCACCGCGCTGCTGCTGCTCGCCGGCGGCTACCTGTACACGGCGCTGATGGCGAGCATCCACCTGCTCACCTTCCCCGGCGTGTTCACCACCGGCGGCCTGCTGGGCGCCGGCGCCCAGACCACCGGCTACCTCCACGTTTTCTGGCACCTGGGCCTGCCCTGCGCCGTCGTCGGCTATGTCGTCGCGCGCAAGAGACAGCGCCTGCTCGCGATGGATCCGCGACGGGCCGTGCCGCTGATGGTGGGTGCCGTCGGCCTGGTGGCGCTGGCCGTGACGCTGCTGGCCACCCTCGGCAACGACCTGCTGCCGCCGATGCTGAAGGGCTACCACTACTCTTCCGAGTTCAACATCGGCCGCTACGGCCAGTGGCTGGCGACCGCGGCCGCGATCCTCGTGCTCTGGCGCAGCCGCGGCCGCTCGGTGCTGGACCTGTGGCTGGTCGTGATGCTGTGCAACAGCTTCTTCGAGATCGGCCTCGTCTCGATCTTCAACGCGGGCCGCTACGACCTGGGCTTCTACGCCGGCCGCGTGTACGCCCTGCTGTCCTCGTGCACGGTGCTCGTCATGCTGCTGGCCGAACACGGCAAGCTGCTGCGCGAGCTCGCCGCCGCGCGGCGCACCGCGCGGACGGAAGCGGCGCTGCGCGAGCGGCGCGAAGCCACCACGCGCATCCTGGAGAGCATCACCGACGGGTTCTTCGCGGTCGACGCCGAGTGGCGATTCACCTACGTCAACCGCGAAGCCGAACGGCTGCTGCAACGCAGCCGCTCGGAACTGCTGGGACGCAGCCTCTGGAGGGAGTTCCCCGCCGCGACGGGCACCGCGTTCCGGCAGCAGTACGAACGCGCCCGTGCCGAGGGGCGCACCGTCGCCTTCGAGGAGTACTACGCGCCGCTCGGAATCTGGGTGGAGGTGCGCGCCTTCCCGAGCGCGGCCGGCCTGTCGGTGTACTTCCACGACGTCACGGCGCGGCGGCAGGCGCAGGTGGAGCTGCAGGAGAGCGAGGAGCGCTACCGCGTCCTGGCCGACATGATCCCGCAGCACATCTGGGTGACGGGGCCGGACGGCCACCACAACTACTTCAGCCGCAGCTGGTACGAGTTCACGGGCACCACGCCCGGGCAGTCGGTGGGCGAAGGCTGGATGGCCTGGCTGCACCCGGACGACCGCGAGCGCACGCTCAGCACCTGGCACCATGCCCTTGCGACCGGCGAGCCCTACTCCATCGAATACCGCTTCCGCGGCGCGGACGGCCGCTACCGCTGGTTCATCGGCCAGGCCGCGCCGCTGCGCAACAGCGCCGGCGCCATCGTGCAGTGGTTCGGCACGCTCACGGACATCTCGGAACGCAAGCAGCACGAGGCCGAACGCGAACGGCTGCTCGCCAACGAACGCGAGGCCCGCGAGGAGGCCGAGCGGCGCCGCGCCCAGCTGGAACGCGTGACCGAGAGCCGCGCGCGCCTCATGCGAGGCTTCAGCCACGACCTGCGCAGCCCGCTCGCGGCCGCCGAGATGAACGCGGCGCTGCTGGAGGCGGGCCGTGCCTGGGGCCCGCTGAACGACCGCCAGGTCGAGGGCGTGCGCCGCATCCGCCGCGGCCTGCGGACCTCCGTGCGCCTGATCGACGACCTGCTGGAACTCGCGCGCGCCGAGGCGGGGCAGATCGAGCTGCGGCCGGCCGACGTGGACGTGCGGGAACTGGCGCTGGAGGTCGCGGACGACTTCCACGCGCAGGGCGCGGCGGCGGGCGTGGACTTCGCGGTGGACATCCCGGCGGGCCTGCGCGCCCGCGCCGACAGCATGCGCATGCGCCAGGTGCTCGCGAACCTGGTGTCGAACGCGATCAAGTACGCGCCGCATGGACGCGCGACCCTGCACGCCAGGCTGGCCGACGGCGACCGGGTGGCGGTGAGCGTCGTCGACACGGGCCCCGGCATCCCCGAGGGAAAGCTGGAGCTCGTGTTCGAGGAGTACACCCGGCTCACGCCCGGCACGCAGGAGGGCAGCGGCATCGGCCTGGCAATCAGCCGGCGCATGGCGCGGCTGATGGGAGGCGACCTCACGCTGGAGAGCGAGACCGGGCGCGGCAGCGTGTTCACGCTGTGGCTGCCCGCCGCCGCGCCGGCGCCGGCACCGGCCGCGCGCGCGAGCGCGGCCTGGGCCTGAGCGGGTCGTATCGCTTTCACGACAGATTGTTTCAAAAAGCAGAGCGATTCGATAGCATCCGGGCTTCCATGAAAACGGAGTCGTTGGAACCGAGGCCCATGAACAAGGAATCGCGCAGCAAGCGGACGAGCGACCAAGCCGCCGAAGGCGTCACCCTGCGTCGATGAGCGACGCGATCCACCGGCGCCGGGGCGTCGTCGTTCCGGCAGAATCCGCCACGAAGGGATCGTCCGATCCCGCGGGACTGCGCCGTGAACATCCTTGTTGCCATCGACGAATCCGAAGCGGCCCTGCAGGCCTGCAGGCTGGTCGCCGCGTATGCCGGCGAGCGAGCCGGACACACCTTGACGCTGCTCAACGTGCAGCGCCCGCCCCTGCGGCTCGCGCCGCCGCCCGGCCTGCACCAGGCCGTGGTGGAGGAGGCGCTGCACGGCGAGGGCGAGCGGCTGCTGCAGGGTGCGCAGCAACTGCTGGCGGACGCCGGCTGGCAGGCCCGGACGCTGGTGCGGCTCGGCCCGCCGGCCGACACGCTGCTGGAATGCGTGCGCAAGCACGACGCCGACCTGCTGGTGATGGGCAGCGGCCGGCAGGGCCCGATGCGCGGCTTCGCGGTCGGCTCCGTGGCGCTGCGCGTGGCTGCGGCGGCGCGCTGCCCCGTGGTGCTGGTGCGCGCGGGGGCGAAGCTCCCCGCGGAACTCGGGCGCCGGCTGCGCGTGACGGCGCCGGTGGACGGGTCGACCGAATCCGAGAACGCGCTGCGGCGCCTGATCGCCTGCGCGCCGGTGCTGGGCGAACTGCACGTGGACCTCGTGCACTTCCGGCCCGGCCTGACGCTGGCCGCCGCCGTGCTGCCGCCGCACGAGGACGTGCTGCGGCAGTGGAGCGGCAGCGCGGCCGACGAGGTGCTGGCGCATTCGGCGGACCTGCTGGTGCGGCATGGCATCGCGTGCCAGGTGCACGGCCTGGCCGGCGAACCGGACACGGGCATCGCGGCCTTCGCGCGCGACCACCAGGCCGACCTGATCGCGATGGCCACGCGCGGCACCGGGGCGATGCACCACCTGCTGCTCGGGTCCACGGCGCTGCGCACCTCGCACGTGAGCGAAGTGCCGGTGGCGCTGCTGCGCTAGTCCGCCTCCGCTGCGTGCCGAACCACCGGAAGCGGGTCAACCGCGTTCCGGAGGGCCGAGCTCTACCTCCAACCTGAAAGATCCTCACGAATGCATAGGACCATGACATCGCCTGCTGATCTCTTTTCGAGGTCCTGCCTCGCCGCAGTGATCGTTGCCCTGGCGGGTTGCGCGAGCACCCCGATGGAAGCGCCGATCCCGCAGGCCACCATCACCAACAGCACCGGCAAGGCCATCGGCGCGGTGCAGTACCAGAGGTGCGGCAGCACGCAATGGAGCGCGCTGCCCATCTCCGCGCTGGCGCCCGGCCGCAGCGTCACCCTGCAGCTGCCGGAGGACTGCGTGGACCTGGACGCCTTCTACGCCGACGGCAAGGTCGCCGGCAGCCAGCGCGGCATCAAGCGCGACTTTCCTTTCACCTGGGTTCTTTACTGACGACCGACGCATGAAAACCATCATCGCTTCCCTCGCCCTGGCCGCCCTCACCGGCTGCTCGTCCACCCACTACTACCTGGTCTCGTCGCAGTTCGTCTCGAGCTCGCAGGCGCAGCAGCAGCCGGAGATCATCGCGACCGACGCGTACCGCGCCGAAGGCGGCAAGGCGGCCACGGTCGCCGTGCGCGCGCCCGATTCCTGCGCCAACGCGACGGCCGCCCAGGCGACCGGCGAGGCGGCCAACCGCGGCACCATCATGATGACCAACTGCGGCGTCGAGATGGCCGAGATCGAGAAGGCCCTCGCGCGCAACAACTACCGCGTCATCTCCTGGAACGTGGTGGCGCGGGAAATGCGCGCCAACAAGTCCGCGCACGAGGTCGCGCAGACGCTGGGCGCCGACGTGCTGTTCCAGATCAACTCGCTGGAGAAGTCGCAGAAGACGCTGGGCAAGGACGCCCGCTGGGAGCGCAAGTACTTCCACTCCGACCACCAGGGCCAGGCCCGTGCGCCCTTCCCCCTGTCTGAGGAGAGCCGCGCGCTCATCCGCCAGCGCTACCTGAACGACGTGGATGCCCGCTACAACGAGAAGTCGCGCTCCTATGCGGTGACGCTCGATGCGACCGCGGTGTCGGTGAAGAGCGGGCAGTCGATCTGGTACTACCGCTGGACGCGGGCGGCGGAAGCCGACCCCGCGGGCATGGGCTACGCCGTCCTGCTCGCCTGCGAGGATGGCTACCTGCCGGCGTGCCACCGCACCTTCCCCCGCCAGCAGCCTGCAGCGCCGAAGGCCTCGCTCATGACCGCGGGCGAGAGCAATGCCGTTTCCATCTCGGAGAAGGCGGAGGACCGCGAGCGCGCGGTCTATGCCGAACTGCTGCGCGAGGTGATCGAGAACTTCGTGGGCAGCTACGCGAAGATCCGTACGAGCCTGTCCGCGCCTGCGGCGGGCACGGCGGTGGCGTCGACGACGTCGGTGCGCTGAAGGGGCGGCGGCTCTCGGCCGCCCTCACCCCGTCCCTCTCCCGCAAGCGGGAGAGGGAGATGAGACGGCGACAGGGGCACTGCGCCCCGTCAAGGGGTGCTCGGCAGCGTCTGGGATAATTGGCGGGTCCCGCGCATTTCGAGAAAGCCCATGCCGACCACCCTCCAGGCAGCCGACCTCATCGAGTCCGTCGCCGCCGCGCTGCAGTACATCAGCTACTACCACCCCGCCGACTACATCGCCCACCTCGCCCGCGCCTACGAGCGCGAGCAGAGCCCCGCGGCGAAGGACGCCATCGCGCAGATCCTGACCAACAGCAAGATGAGCGCGATGGGCCACCGGCCCATCTGCCAGGACACCGGCATCGTCAACGTGTTCCTCAAGATCGGCATGGACGTGCGGCTGGAAGGCTTCGCCGGCAGCCTCGAGGACGCCGTCAACGAAGGCGTGCGCCGCGGCTACCTGCACCCGGACAACACGCTGCGCGCCTCGGTCGTCGCCGACCCGCAGTTCGAGCGCAAGAACACGAAGGACAACACGCCCGCCGTCGTGAACGTGCAGCTGGTGCCCGGCGACAAGGTAGACGTGACCGTCGCCGCCAAGGGCGGCGGCAGCGAGAACAAGAGCAAGATGGCCATGCTCAACCCGAGCGACTCCATCGTCGACTGGGTGCTCAAGACCGTGCCCACCATGGGCGCCGGCTGGTGCCCGCCCGGCATGCTGGGCATCGGCATCGGCGGCACCGCCGAAAAGGCGGTGCTGCTGGCCAAGGAAGCGCTGATGGAGGACATCGACATGTACGAGCTGCAGGCGAAGTCCGCCCGCGGCGAGAAGCTGTCGAAGCTGGAGGAGATGCGCCTCGAATTGCACGAGAAGGTCAACGCGCTGGGCATCGGCGCGCAGGGCCTGGGCGGCCTCACGACCGTGCTGGACGTCAAGATCAGGATGTTCCCGTCGCACGCCGCCGGCAAGCCGGTGGCGATGATTCCCAACTGCGCGGCGACGCGCCACGCGCACTTCGTGCTGGACGGCTCGGGCCCGGCCTACATCGACCCGCCGAGCCTGGACCTCTGGCCGAAGATCGACTGGGCGCCCGACACGCAAAAGAGCAAGCGCGTCGACCTGAACACGCTGACCAAGGAAGAGATCGCCACCTGGAAGGCCGGCCAGACGCTGCTGCTGAACGGCAGGATGCTCACCGGCCGCGACGCCGCGCACAAGCGCATCCAGGAGATGCTGGCCAAGGGCGAGCCGCTGCCGGTGGACTTCACCAACCGCGTGATCTACTACGTCGGCCCGGTGGACCCGGTGCGCGACGAGGTGGTGGGCCCCGCCGGCCCGACGACCTCCACGCGCATGGACAAGTTCACCGACATGATGCTGTCGCAGACCGGCCTGATCGGCATGATCGGCAAGTCCGAGCGCGGCCCCGAGGCGATCGAGTCCATCAAGAAGCACAAGGCGGCCTACCTGATGGCTGTCGGCGGCGCCGCGTACCTGGTCTCCAAGGCCATCAAGAAGTCGAAAGTGCTCGGCTTCGGCGACCTGGGCATGGAAGCCATCTACGAGTTCGACGTGGTCGACATGCCCGTCACCGTCGCGGTGGACTCCAACGGCACCAGCGTGCACACCACCGGCCCGGCCGAGTGGAGCAAGCGCATCGCTACCGGCGAATTCAAGAAGATTCCTGTCGCCGCCGCCTGAACTTGTCCGGCGTGCAGCCGCTGCCGTCCCGCAGTAGAGTTGCCCGCATGGACAGCGACGGCCCCATCGGCGTATTCGACAGCGGGGTGGGCGGGCTCAGCATCCTGCGCGCCCTGCGCGCCGAACTGCCCGCCGAGGACTTCGTCTACTTCTCCGACGCCGGCCATGCGCCCTACGGCGAGAAGGGCGAGGACTTCGTGTCCGATCGCTCCCTCGCCATCGCCCGCGCTTTGCGCGAGCAGCACCGCATCAAGGCCCTGGTCGTCGCCTGCAACACGGCCACGGCCGCGGCCGTGCACCTGCTGCGCGAGCGGCACGGTGCCCTGCCCGTCGTGGGCGTGGAGCCGGCGCTGAAGCCCGCGGCCGCGCTGACGCAGACGGGCCACGTGGCCGTGCTGGCCACGCGCGGGACGCTCGCCAGCGCCAAGTTCCGCGCCCTCGAGGAATCCCTGCGCAGCCAGGCGAAGTTCGTGCTGGTCCCCTGCGACGGCCTCGCGGCGGCGATCGAAGCGGACGACCAGCCGCAGGTGCGCGAGCTCTGCCGGCGCTACGCGCAGGAGGCGGGCCGGTTCGGCAGCGCGGACGGCGAGATCGACACGCTGGTGCTGGGCTGCACCCACTATCCCTTCGCCGCCCAGGTGTTCCGCGGCTTGCTGGGCGACGGCATCCGCCTGGTGGAGACCGGCGAGCCGGTGGCCCGGCAGACGCGCCGCCTGCTGGCCCAGAGGGAGTTGCTCAAGGGCGGGGCGACGGGCCGCGTGCACTGGCTCACGACCGGCTCGCCGCAGGCGCTGCAGGCGGCCGCGGGCCGCTGGCTCGGGCTCTAGCCTTTCAGTGCACGACCGGCGCGAACGCGCGCGGCCGGAAATTCGCATAGAGGCTGCGCCGCACCGTGTCGCGCGGCGCGATGCCGCGCCGGTGGAAGGCTTTGGTGTTCACCAGCACCACGCTGTTGCCGCGGCACAGGATCTGGCGCGGCGCCGGCAGCCCCAGCGCCGGCAGTTCCGCGTCGGCGATGCGGAAGGAGCCGCCACGCCCGTGCGCGCCTTCGCGGCGCACGCTGCGCCGGTATTCCCACGCCAGGCGCCGCGGCGAGGAGCGGTGGCTGCCGGGCACCACTTCGGTCGGACCGTGTTCGGCGGTCACGTCGTCCAGGTAGTACCAGGCCTTGAAGGTGTGGTGGAAAGTGTCCTTGTGCAGTTGCCGCTGCGCGTCCGGGTTGATCGCCTCGTCGCCGTGCACCAGCTCGTACATGCTGTGCTTGCGCAGGCGGTTGCGCATGCCGAACAGGGCCAGGCACAGGCTCGTCACCTTCCACGCGCTGCAATAGCGCTGGTGGATCGCGCCGCGCGGGGCGATGTCGATGAAGCGGTTGGCGCTGTCGCCGTCGTAGCGGTCGAAGCCGCCGCTGCGCGGGCGCTTGTCGCCGAAGCCGCGCTCGCCGGTGCGCTCCAGCGGGTTGGCGCTCCAGAAGCGGGCCGACGCGGCCTCGTATTCCTGGCGCAGCGCGGCGTAGTCGGCGGGCGGCAGCAGGTCCTCCACCACCACGAAGCCGTCGCGGTGGAAGCGGAACCACAGCACAGGATGCAGCCAGGCGAAAGGCAGCGTGCGCAGGAGGTAGCACGCGTCGGAGACGACGATGCGCGCCACGTGCAGCCCGAGCCGGTTGAGCAGCGGATGCCCGATCACCGGATGGCCGAAACTCTTCTCGTTCGAGAAGACGCTGCCCACCGCGCGCAATACCGATGCGATCCCCATGCCGATCTCCCTCAGGCCAGCGCAGCGGCCCGCCCGCGCGCCACGTCGATCCGGAACAGCAGCACCAGGCCGATCACGAACATCACGGCCGTCGACAGGATGGCCATGCGCTGGTTGCCGCCCGTGGCCCAGGTGATCGCGCCATAGGTGAGCGGGCCCACGATGCTGGAAAGCCGCACGGCGAAGGTCCACAGCCCGTAGAACTCCGCGAGCTGGCGCGGCGGCGCGAACATGCCGGCGAGCGCCCGTCCGGCCGACTGGCTGGAGCCCATGCACAGGCCCGCGATGCCGGCGGCCCACCAGAACTGGCCCTTGGTGGTGGAAAGCGCCGCGATGACGCAGGTGGCGACCCAGCCCACCAGCGTGCTGCCCAGCGCGATCTTGTGGCCAATGCGGTCCTGCAGGTAGCCCCAGGCGAAGGCGCCGCCCGCGGCGGCGAAGTTCAGCACGAAGATCAGCACCATGGTCTCCTGCTGCTGGAAGCCGATCACGCTCTCGGCGTAGATCGCGGCCAGGGTGATCGCCACGGCGACGCCGCCCTGGTAGAAGACCGCGCAGGCCAGCAGCCACATGAAGTCGCGGTACTGGCGCGCATGCGCGAAGGTGCGCTGCAGTTGGTGCAGCGAGGCGCGCAGTCCGCCTTCCTGCAGCGCCCGCGGATTCGGCTGCGCCCGCTCGCCCAGCAGCCGGAAGGTGACGAGCGAGGCGGCCCCGTAGATCACCGCCGTGATCAGCATGGTGACGGGCACGAACTGCGCCGCCGGGACCTGCTGCCCTTGCGCCCACAGCACGTAGGCCAGGCAGATGCCCAGGGCCAGCATGCCGCCGAAGTAGCCGAAGCCCCAGCCCCAGCCGCTCACCTTGCCCAGCGCGTCGGCGCGGGCGAGCTCCGGCAGGAAGGCCGCGGTCAGCGACTCGCCATAGCTGTAGAACACGTTGGAGACGATGATCAGCAGCATCGCGAAGGCGACCTCGCCCGGCCTGGCGAGCGCCAGCGCCGCGGTGCTCACGACGCAGCCCGCGGTGACCAGCGCCAGGATCCGCTTCTTGGCCGCGCGCAGGTCGGCGTAGGCGCCGAGGCTGGGCATGGTGAACATCACGATGGCGTAGGAGATGCTCAGGGCGAGCGTCCAGGCGAAGGTCGCCCATTCCGCCTTCTGCGCGATGCCGCCGACGAAGTAGGCGGCGAACACCGCGGTGATGACCACCGTGGTGTAGCCGGAATTGGCGAAGTCGTACATCGCCCAGCCGAACACCTCGCGCTTGCGCACGCCGGGGTTCAGGGCATCCTGGGAAAACAGGGGCATGGGTCTCCTCCGCCGCGCATCCTAGCCGACGGACGAGGTGGCGGCGAGCGACCGTTTTGGAACGCAGAGGACGCAGAGGCTACGCAGAGGACGCAGAGGCTACGCAGAGGACGCAGAGAGAAGACCAGAAAAAGGATTTCCTCTGCGTTCTCTGCGAAACCTCTGCGTCCTCTGCGTTCTGATTCTCCGAACGCCCCTGCCCACAAGGGAGCTAGTGCAAATGCCGCGGCCGCCGGCCGCCGCCGTGGCCGCCGGGGCCGCGGGGGGGCTTGCCCAGTTCGAGGGAGCTCACCAGGGCGTCGAAGCGCTGCGAGAACAGCTTGTCGATCTCGCCGACCACGCCATCGAGCTCGTTGGCCTCGAAGTGGCGTTCCATCAGGTTCACGACGTCCTGCACCAGCAGGTCGCGCTGTACCTGCATGATCGCCGCGGGCGTCGGGCCGACGAACAGCATGAGGAAGTCGTCGCGCGATTCGGCCTCGGGCTCGGCCTCCTCCTCGTCGAACTCGGCGTCGTAGAAGGTGACCTCGATGGCCGCGCCCTCCTCCGCCAGGTCGTTGAGCGACATGCACATGTCGTCCAGCTGCTGGCGGAAGTCCAGGTCGCCGGCGACCGTCCAGCACATGGTGAGCAGGCGTTCCTGGGCGTCGAACTTGATGCCGGGCTCTTCCTCGTAGGCGCTCTCGGCGCCGTCGGCCAGCGACTTGGCGCCGGCGTACGTCCACAGGGGTTTCAACGCCTCCTGCAGTTGCGCGTAGGTCACCCCGTTGCGCAGCGGCACGTCACCGTGCACGTGGATTTCGAAGGGGGCGTCGTATTGGGACATGGTGCTCTCCGGCCCTATTTTGGACTCATCGTGCCGGGATGGAATTCCTGGTGCCTCGACCCGGGCTCGAACCGGGACGCTGCCTTGCGGCAAGCGGCGGATTTTAAGTCCGCTGTGTCTACCCATTTCACCATCGAGGCGCGATGCTTCGACTGTACGGCATGAGGGAAGAAAGCCCCGGGAACGCGCTGGTTGCCGGGGCTCGTGGCTGGAGGCGCGGAGCGGAGTCGAACCGCTCTGGGCGGATTTGCAATCCGCTGCATAACCGCTTTGCTACCGCGCCGCATCCAGAGTGAAAAAGGGAAGCTTGCAGCTTCCCTTTTCAGAACCTGGAGCGGGAGACGAGTCTCGAACTCGCGACCTCAACCTTGGCAAGGTTGCGCTCTACCAACTGAGCTACTCCCGCGTCGAAGCCGAGATTATGCCACGGTTTTTTCGCGCTCCTCGACGGTGTCGCGAAAAATCCGCGGCGATCCGCTTCAGTGCTTCACGGCGACCGGACGCGCGCCTTCGACCACCGGCGCGGCCGCCTGCGGCTCTTCTTCCGGCAGCGGCGTCGGCTGGCGCTCCAGCGCGATTTCCAGCACCTTGTCGATCCAGCGGACCGGCACGATCTCGAGGTCGTTCTTCACGTTCTCGGGGATGTCCTGCAGGTCCTTGGTGTTCTCCTCGGGGATCAGCACCGTCTTGATGCCGCCGCGCAGGGCCGCGAGCAGCTTCTCCTTCAGGCCGCCGATCGCCGTGACCTCGCCGCGCAGCGTGATCTCGCCGGTCATGGCGACATCGGCGCGCACCGGGATCCCGGAGAGCGCGGACACGATGGCCGTGGTCATCGCGGCGCCCGCGCTCGGGCCGTCCTTGGGCGTCGCGCCATCGGGCACGTGCACGTGGATGTCCTTCTTCTCGAAGACCTCGTCGGTGATGCCCAGGCGCCGGGCGCGGCTGCGCACCACGGTGCGCGCGGCTTCGACCGACTCCTTCATCACGTCGCCCAGCGAACCGGTGCGCAGCACGTTGCCCTTGCCGGGCATCAGTGCCGCCTCGATCGTCAGCAGGTCGCCGCCGACTTCCGTCCACGCCAGGCCGACCACCTGGCCCACCTGGTTCTGCTGCTCCGCGCGCCCGTAGGTGAACTTGCGCACCCCGAGGAAGTCGTTGAGGTTCTCCGCCTTCACGACGACCTTGGGCGTCATCTTCTTCAGCTGCAGGCCCTTCACCACCTTGCGGCAGATCTTGGAGAGCTCGCGCTCCAGCGAGCGCACGCCGGCTTCGCGCGTGTAGTAGCGCACGATGTCGCGCACGGCGTCCTCGGTGACCTCGAGTTCCTCTTCCTTCACGCCGTTGTTCTTCATCTGCTTGGGCAGCAGGTAGCGCATGGCGATGTTGGTCTTCTCGTCCTCGGTGTAGCCCGAGAGGCGGATCACCTCCATCCGGTCCAGGAGCGCCGGCGGGATGTTCATCGAGTTGGAGGTCGCCACGAACATCACGTCCGACAGGTCGAAGTCGACCTCGACGTAGTGGTCGCTGAAGGTGTGGTTCTGCTCCGGGTCGAGCACTTCCAGCAGGGCCGACGCGGGGTCGCCGCGGAAGTCCTGCCCCAGCTTGTCGATCTCGTCCAGCAGGAACAGCGGGTTGCGCGTGCCGACCTTGGCGAGCGACTGCAGCACCTTGCCCGGCATGGCGCCGATGTAGGTGCGGCGATGGCCGCGGATCTCGGCCTCGTCGCGCATGCCGCCCAGGGCCTGGCGCACGTACTTGCGGCCGGTCGCCTTGGCGATCGACTGGCCCAGCGAGGTCTTGCCGACGCCGGGAGGCCCGACGAGGCACAGGATCGGCGCCTTGACCTTGTCGACGCGCTGCTGCACCGCGAGGTATTCCAGGATGCGGTCCTTGACCTTCTCGAGGCCCCAGTGGTCCTCGTTCAGCACGTCTTCCGCGTACTGCAGGTCGTGCTTGATCTTGGTCTTCTTCGCCCAGGGCAGGCCGGTGAGCACGTCGATGTAGTTGCGCACCACCGTGGCCTCGGCCGACATCGGCGACATCAGCTTGAGCTTCTTCAGCTCCGCGTCCGCCTTCTTGCGGGCGTCCTTGGGCATCTTGGCGAGCTTGATCTTCTTCTCGATCTCCTCGATGTCGGCGCCCTCTTCGCCCTCGCCCAGCTCCTTCTGGATCGCCTTGACCTGCTCGTTCAGGTAGAAGTCGCGCTGGTTCTTCTCCATCTGCCGCTTCACGCGGCCGCGGATGCGCTTGTCGACGTTCAGGATCTCGACTTCCCGCTCGATCTGCTCGAACAGGTTGTCCAGGCGGTCCTTGACGTCGGCGAGGTCCAGCACGACCTGCTTGTTGTCCAGCTTCAGCGGCAGGTGCGCGGCGATCGTGTCGGCCAGGCGGCCGGGATCGTCGATGCTGGCGATCGAGGTGAGGATCTCGGGCGGGATCTTCTTGTTGAGCTTGACGTACTGGTCGAACTGCTGGAGGACGGCGCGGCGCAGCGCCTCGATCTCCGCCGACTTGCTCTCGGTCTCGCCGGATTCCACCGGGACGACCGTGGCCGTGAAGTGCGCGTTGCCGTCCGTGATCTTCGACACGCGCGCGCGCTGCTGGCCTTCCACCAGCACCTTCACGGTGCCGTCCGGCAGCTTCAGCATCTGCAGGATCGTGGAGACGCAGCCGACCTCGAACATGTCGGTGACGGAAGGCTCGTCCTTGGCGGCGGCCTTCTGGGCGACCAGCATGATGCGGCGCTCGGCTTCCATCGCCGCTTCCAGCGCCTTGATGCTCTTGGGCCGCCCGACGAACAGGGGGATGACCATGTGGGGGAACACCACCACGTCCCGCAGGGGCAGGAGCGGCAGGTCCATCGGGTCGGCAGGCAGGGGGGTATGTCCGGACATGGTGCTCCTCTAGTGACCAGCCATAGATGGCTGGCAGTAAGCCATTTTCAACCCGGCCGGCCCGCCATGGAGCCGGCAGGGCCGAAAAAGGGGGAAACGAAGCGCTGCGCGTGGTGGACGGAGCGCGGCGAGGCTCATGCCTTCTTCGCGGCCTCGCGGTAGACCAGCAGCGGCGGCTTGTTCTCCTCGATGGTGCTCTCCTCGACCACCACCTTCTCGACGTTGCTGATGTTCGGCAGCTCGAACATGGTGTCGATCAGCGACTGCTCGAGGATCGAGCGCAGGCCGCGGGCGCCGGTCTTGCGGGCCAGCGCCTTTCGGGCGATGGCCTTCAGCGCGTTGGGCCGCACTTCCAGGTCCACGCCTTCCATCGACAGCAGCTTGGCGTACTGCTTGACCATCGCGTTCTTCGGCTCGGTGAGGATCTGCACCAGGGCATCCTCGGTCAGCTCGGCGAGCGTCGCGACCACCGGCAGGCGGCCGACCAGTTCGGGGATCAGGCCGAACTTGATCAGGTCCTCGGGCTCCACCTCGCGGAACATCTCGCTGAGGGTGCGCTCCTTCTTGCTGCGCACGCGGGCCGAGAAGCCGATGCCCGAGGCCTCGGTGCGCTGCTCGATCACCTTCTCCAGGCCGGCGAAGGCGCCGCCGCAGATGAACAGGATGTTGGTCGTGTCGATCTGCAGGAAGTCCTGGTTGGGGTGCTTGCGCCCGCCCTGGGGCGGCACGCTGGCCATGGTGCCTTCGATCAGCTTCAGCAGGGCCTGCTGCACGCCCTCGCCCGAGACGTCGCGGGTGATCGAGGGGTTGTCGGACTTGCGCGAGATCTTGTCGATCTCGTCGATGTAGACGATGCCGCGCTGCGCCCGCTCCACCTCGTAGTTGCAGTTCTGCAGCAGCTTCTGGATGATGTTCTCGACGTCCTCGCCGACGTAGCCGGCCTCGGTCAGCGTGGTGGCGTCGGCCATCACGAAGGGGACGTCCAGCATGCGGGCGAGCGTCTGGGCCAGCAGCGTCTTGCCGCTGCCGGTGGGGCCGATCAGGAGGATGTTGCTCTTGGTGAGCTCCACGTCGTCCTTGCGGGCCTTGTCCTTGTGGCGCAGGCGCTTGTAGTGGTTGTAGACGGCCACCGACAGCGCCCGCTTGGCCGCCTCCTGGCCGATCACGTAGTTGTCCAGGTTGGACTTGATCTCGCCGGGGGTCGGGAGGTCGCCGCGCGATTCGCGCTGCTCGTCACCCGCGGGCAGTTCGTCGCGGATGATCTCGTTGCACAGGTCGATGCACTCGTCGCAGATGAAGACCGAGGGGCCTGCGATGAGTTTCTTGACCTCGTGCTGGCTCTTCCCGCAGAACGAGCAGTAAAGCGTTTTCTCGCTGGAGGAGGAGCCTTTTCGGTCGGCCATGGGTCCGTGCCTTCTGTCTTCAGTCAATGATAACCATACAACAAACGGCGCCCCGGTCTCCCGGTGGCGCCGTCGTTGCTGTCCTGCAACCGCGCGGGCGGGGGCTCAAGGCCTTTTTGCGATGACCTGGTCCACCAGGCCGTAGGTTTTCGCCTCTTCCGCCTCGAGGAAATAATCCCGATCGGTGTCCCGCTCGATCTTCTCCAGGGGCTGGCCGGTGCGCTCCGCCAGGATCTTGTTCAGGGTCGCCTTGGTCTTGAGGATGTCGCGGGCGTGGATCTCGATGTCCGTCGCCTGGCCCTGCATGCCGCCCAGGGGCTGGTGGATCATGATCTTGGAGTTGGGCAGGGCGAAGCGCTTGCCCTTCTCGCCGGCGGCGAGCAGGAAGGCGCCCATGGAGGCGGCCATGCCCGTGCACAGGGTGGACACCGCCGGCTTGATGAAGTTCATCGTGTCGTAGATGGCCATGCCGGCGCTGACGCTGCCGCCCGGGGAGTTGATGTACAGAGAGATGTCCTTGTCCGGGTTCTCCGACTCCAGGAACAGCAGCTGGGCCACCACCAGGTTGGCCGTCTGGTCGTTGACGGGGCCGACCAGGAACACCACGCGCTCGCGCAGCAGGCGCGAATAGATGTCGTAGGACCGCTCGCCGCGGCCGGACTGCTCGATGACGATGGGGACCAAGCCCAGGGCCTGGGTGTCGAGTGCGCTCATGGGGGGAATGTGCTCCGAAGGATGGCTGTACTTTAGCCTGAATGGAGTTGGGGCCTGGCTTGCGGATCGCAAGAGCCAGGCCCCGGGGGTTTGCTGGGGTTCGCTTGCGCTCACCGCCAGCCTACGGGAAGGCGGCTGGGCTCACCGTAGGCTGGCGGTGAGCGCAGCGAACCCCAGCAGCATCAACCCTGCTGCTGCCCCATCAGCTCGTCGAACTCGACCTTCTTCTCCACGACCTTGGCCTTGGACAGCACGTAGTCGGTCACGTTGTTCTCGATCACGATGGCCTCGACCTCGGCCAGGCGGCGGTTGTCGCCGTAGTACCAACGCACCACATCGGCGGGGCGCTCGTAGCTGGCGGCCAGGTCCTCGATGTGCTGCTTGATCTGTTCCGGCTTGGCTTCCAGGCCGTTGGCGCGCACCAGCTCGGCGACGACCAGGCCCAGGCGCACGCGGCGCTCGGCCTGCGGGCGCACGATGTCCTCGGGGATCGGCAGCTTCTCCACGTCCTTCAGGCCGCGCTGCTTCAGCTCGTTGCGCTGGCTCTCGATCAGGCGGTCGATCTCGTTCTGCACGATGGACTTGGGCAGGTCCAGCTCGGACTGCGCCACCAGGGCGTCCATCGCGGCCTGCTTGTTGCGGGCGGCCACGCGGAAGCGCACCTCGCGCTCCAGGTTCTTGCGGATGTCGGCCCGCAGCGCGTCCACCGAGCCTTCGGCGATGCCCAGCGACTTGGCGAAAGCCTCGTCCACCGGCGGCAGGTTGGCGGCCTCGACCTTCTTCACGGTGACCATGAAGTCGGCCGTCTTGCCGGCGACGTCCTTGCCGTGGTAGTCGGCCGGGAAGGCCAGCGGGAAGGTCTTGCTTTCGCCCACCTTCATGCCGCGCACGGAGTCGTCGAACTCCTTGAGCATCTGGCCTTCGCCGACCATGAACTGGAAGTCGTCGGCCTTGCCGCCCTGGAAGGGCTCGCCGTCGATCTTGCCCTCGAAGTCCACCGTCACGCGGTCGCCGGCCTGCACGGCGGCGTCCTGCGGGCGCTGGGCGTAGGTGCGGCGCTGCTTGCGCAGGATGTCCAGGGTGCGGTCGATGGCCTCGTCGGTCACCTCGGTGCTGACCTTCTCGACCTCGGCGGCGGCCAGGTCGTTGATCCTGACCTCGGGATAGACCTCGAACACGGCGTCGAAGGCCAGTTCGCCCTCGGGCGCGCCTTCCTTCTCGGTGATCCTGGGCTGGCCGGCCACGCGCAGCTTGGCCTCGTTGGCGGCGGCGGCGAAGGCCTCGCCCACCTTGTCGTTCACGACCTCGTACTGCACCGAGTAGCCGTAGCGCTGGGCCACGACGGACAGCGGCACCTTGCCGGGACGGAAGCCGTCCATCCTGACGGTGCGCGCCAGCTTCTTCAGGCGGGAATCGACTTCGGACTGGATGGTGTTGACGGGCAGCGTCAGCGTCATCTTGCGTTCGAGCTTGTCCAGGGTTTCTACGGTCACGGCCATGATCTGTCTCGGTTGGGGGAAAACGTGTGGTGCGCGGGGGGGGACTCGAACCCCCACACCATTGCTGGCGTCAGGACCTAAACCTGGTGCGTCTACCAATTTCGCCACCCGCGCCGGTCACTGGAAAGGGAAAGCGGACGGCCAGGACACCCCGACCGCCCGCTCGAATCCGGTCAACCGGAGATTTTAACCGGAGTGCCCGGGGATGGGCTGTGGCGCTCCGGGGCTGCGAGAAGCGGACAGCCGGACGCAAAGGTCGCAAAGGATACGCAAAGGTCGCAAAAGGACATCCACAAAAAGTTTTTGGATTCTTTGGCGACTTTTGCGTCATCTTTGCGACCTTTGCGTCCGGCTGTCCGTATTCAAACAGCCCGCCTCACCCGGAACCACGCCGCGTACATCGCCGGCAAGGCCAGCAGCGTCAGCACCGTGGCGACGATGAGGCCGCCCATGATGGCCACGGCCATCGGGCCCCAGAAGACCGAGCGGGAGAGCGGGATCATCGCCAGCACCGCCGCGGCCGCCGTCAGCACGATGGGGCGCAGGCGCCGCACCGCCGCCTCGACGATCGCGTCCCAGGTCGGCACGCCCCGGGCCCGGTCCTGCTCGATCTGGTCGATCAGGATCACCGAGTTGCGCTGGATCATGCCCATGAGGGCGATCACGCCCAGCAGCGCCACGAAGCCGAAGGGCCGGTTCAGGACCAGCAGCGCGCCGGCCACCCCCGCGATCCCCAGCGGGCCGGTCAGGAACACCAGCATCGCGCGGCTGAAGCTCTGCAGCTGCAGCATCAGCAGCGTGAAGGTGATGAACAGCATGACCGGCACGCCGGCCGCGATGCTGGACGAACCCTTGTTGCTCTCCTCCACGGTGCCGGCCACCTGGATGCGGTAGCCCTGCGGCCAGCGGGCCTCGAGCGCGCGCAGCTGGGGCAGCAGCTCCTGCGTGACGGTCGCGCCCTGCAGCCCTTCGACGACGTCCGCCTGCACCGTGATCGCGTAGTTGCGCCCTTCGCGCCACATCACGCCAGGCTCCCAGGTGAACACCGGGCGCGCGATCTGCGTCAGCGGGATCGCCTTGCCGGACGCCGTGGGCAGGTAGGCATTGGCGATGTCGGTGATCGCGTCGCGCTCCGCCAGCGGCTGGCGCAGCACGATGTCGATCAGCTTGTCGCCTTCGCGGAACTGGCCGATCGGCGTGCCGGACAGGATCGTGCGGCTCGCCTGCGCGATCGACTGGCTCGTCACGCCCAGCGCCCGCGCCTTGGCCTGGTCCACCTCCAGGCGGATCGCCTTGACCGACTCGTTCCAGTTGTCGTTGACGCCGCGCGTGTTGGGGCTGGCGCGCATGGCCTCCTTCACCTCGTCGGCGCGCGCGCGCAGCTCCTTCGGGTCCGTGCCCACCACGCGGAACTGCACCGGGTAGGCCACCGGCGGCCCGTTGGGCAACAGCTTGACGCGGGCGCGGACCTCCGGGAACTCGCGCGCCATCAGCGCCGGCAGCTCGGTGCGCAAGGTCTCGCGCGTGGCCAGGTCGCGCGGCTCCACGATCAGCTGCGAGGCGTTGCTCTGCGGGAAGATCTGCTCCATCGGCAGGTAGAAGCGCGGCACGCCGGAGCCGACCCAGGTGGTCACGTCCTTCACGGACGGCAGCGACAGCAGCCGCTGCTCGACGCGCTTCGTGACCTCCTCGTTGGCGGCGAACGAGGTGCCCTCGGCCGACCACAGGTCCACCAGGATCTCGGGCCGGCTGGAGTCCGGGAAGAACTGCTGCTGCACCTTGCCCATGCCGGCGACGCCCAGCGCGAAGGTCAGCAGCGTTGCGGCTATGGTCAGCCAGCGGTGCTCCACGCACCAGTTCACCGTGCGGCGGAATTGCCGGTAGAAGGGCGTGTCGAAGTGCTCGCGGTGCTCGGCGGACACCGGCTTGGCCTTCAGCAGCAGCGTGCCCAGGTAGGGCACGAAATAGACGGACACCAGCCAGCTGAGGACCAGCGCGATCACCGTCACCGCGAAGATCGCGTAGGTGTATTCGCCCACGGTCGAACGGGCCATGCCGATCGGCAGGAAGCCGGTGGCGGTGATCAGCGTGCCGGTGAGCATCGGCATCGCCGTCACCTCGTAGGCGAAGGTGGCGGCGCGGACCTTGTCGTAGCCCTCCTCCATCTTCCGCACCATCATCTCCACGGCGATGATCGCGTCGTCCACCAGCAGGCCCAGGGCGATGATCAGCGAGCCGAGCGAGATCTTGTGCAGGCCGATGCCCCAGTAGTTCATGGCCAGGAAGGTCACGGCCAGCACCAGCGGGATCGTGATGCCCACGACCAGGCCCGGGCGCATGTCGACATACCAGCGCCGCCACAGCGGCAGGCCCGGTTCGTGCCGCCGGTGCAGCCCCAGGCTGATGAAGCTCACGCCCAGCACGATCACGACGGCCTCGACCAGCACCTTCACGAACTCGTTGACCGAGCTGCTCACGGCCTCGGGCTGGTCCTGAACCTGCACGAGGCGGATGCCGGCCGGCAGGCCGTCGTCGATGCGGCTCGTGGCCGCCTTGAGCGAGCGGCCCAGCCGGATGATGTCGCCGCCCTTGGCCATGGAGACGCCCAGCGCGATGACCTCCTTGCCGCCGTGGCGCACCTTCACCTGCGGCGGGTCGACGTAGCCGCGCTTCACCTCGGCGATGTCGCCCAGGCGGATCTGGTTGCCCGAGGCGCCGCGGATCGGCATGGCGCGCAGGTCCTCGACGGCGTGGAACTGGCCGGCCACGCGCACCTGCAGCACGTCCACCGGCGTCTGCATGGTGCCGGCGGACTCCACGGCGTTCTGCTGGCCCAGCTGCTGCAGGACCTGGTTGAAGTCCAGCCCCAGCTGCGCCAGGCGCTGCTGGGAGATCTCGACGTACAGCTTTTCGTCCTGCACGCCGAACAGTTCCACCTTGGCCACGTCCGGCACGCGCAGCAGCTGCTGGCGCACGTCGTCGGCGAAGTCCTTGACCTCGGCGTAGCTGTAGCCGCTGCCCGCCTCCAGCGCGTAGATCACGCCGTAGACGTCGCCGTATTCGTCGTTGAAGAAAGGGCCGACCACGCCGGCGGGCAGCGTGCCGCGCATGTCGCCGACCTTCTTGCGCACCGTGTACCAGACCTGCGGCACCTCGGAGGCGCGCGAGGAGTCCTTGATCTGCAGGACGATCAGCGTCTCGCCGGGCTTGGAGTAGCTGCGGATGATGTCCGCGTACGGCACCTCCTGCAGCGTGTGCTCGATCTTGTCGGTGACCTGTTCGGCGACCTGCTGCGCCGTCGCGCCCGGCCAGAACACGCGCATCACCATGGCGCGGAAGGTGAAGGGCGGATCCTCGTCCTGCCCCAGCTGGAAGTAGGAGGCGAAGCCCAGCACCATCAGCACCACCATCAGGTAGCGCGTCAGGGCCGGATGCTCCAGCGCCCAGCGCGAGAGATTGAAGCGCTCGCGCTTCGTGGCTTCGGTCATGGGGGCCTCAGCGCTTCATCGGCAGCGTGGCGGCCTGGGCCGCGCCGACGGCGCCGTGCGCCGGCGGTTCCGCGGCCACTTCCGGGAGGACCGAGGACGTCCGCTCCTTCCAGACCGTGACCTTCTGGCCCGGCGCCAGCACGTGCACGCCGGCGGAGACGATCTCCATGCCGGGCTGCAGGCCGGCGGCGATGACGGCTTCGTTGCCGTCGGCCGTCGCCACCTGCACCGGCTGCGACTTCAGCGTCATGGTGGCGCGATCGAGCACCCACACCGCGGAGCCCTGCCCCTGCTGGCGCAGCGCGCTGGTGGGGATTCGGATCGCCTGGACGCCGCCGCGGGCCGCGATCCGCGGCAGCACGGTGACCGTGGCGCCGAGCGGCGGCTGCGGCCCCGCCTGCAGCGACACCTTGACCGGATAGGTCCGCGTGACGGGATCGGCGCTGGCGGCGATCTCGCGGATGCGGCCGGCCAGCGCGGCCTCGGTGGCCCAGGGCCGCACGCTCACCTCGGTGCCGGGGCGCAGCGCCATCACCTTGTCTTCCGGCACGGCGAAGACCACGTCGCGCGGGCCGTCGGCGGCGATCCGCACCACCGGCGTGCCGGCGCCGACCACCTGGCCGACCTCGGCCTCGACGGCCGTGACCACGCCGGAGACGTCCGCCACCAGGCTCGTGTAGCGGGCCTGGTTGCCCTGCGAGGCGAGCTGCGCCTGCGCCTGGTCCAGCTGCGCCTGCGCCGCCTTGAGCGCCGTTTCGCGCCGCTCCAGTTCGGCGCCGCTGATGAAGTTCTGCTCGCGCAGCGCGCGATAGCGCTTGTAGTCGGCGGCGGCCTGGTCGCGGTTGGTGAGGGCGGCCGCCACCTGGGCCCGGGCCGCGTCGGCGGCGAGCCGGTAGTCCTGCGCATCGAGTTGCGCGAGCACGGCGCCCGCCTGGACGTGCTGGCCGACTTCGGCGGTGCGCTGCGTGATCTTGCCGCCGACGCGGAAGCCCAGTCGCGATTCGACGCGGGCCCGCACCTCGCCCGCGAACTCCAGCTGCGCCTGCAGGCCGGAGGCGGCGACGGTGATCACCTTGACCGCGCGGACCGGTTCGGGCTGCGGCTCGACGCGGGAACAGCCGAGCAGCACCGCGAGCGGCAGCAGGAGCGCGCTCCACAGCGCCGGACGGCAGGAAGAAGGTATGACCATGACGGAATCCGTGAGCCGCGGCGGCTGCGGGCCGGCGCTCGTTAATGACTGACCGGTTAGTAATCTAGGAGAAGCCCGCAGAGCTTGTCAAGCGACAATCGGGGCGTGGACGCCCGCCCCGACGACCGGCACCGGCCGGTCGAGCACTACGAAAACTTCCCCGTCGCCTCCTGGCTCTGCCCTCCTCGCTTGCGGCGGCCGGTGGCGGCGATCTACTGGTTCGCCCGTACGGCCGACGATATCGCGGATGAGGGAGATGCAACAGAGGGTGACCGGCTTGCCGATCTGCTTACATACAGAAACGACCTGTCGGCGTGCCTCGCGGGCAACACCGGCTCGGGCCGCTGGCCCGAGGTCTTCGCCGCGCTGCGCCGGGCCGCCGCCGATTTCGCCCTGCCCGGCCCGCCCCTGTTCGACCTGCTCGACGCCTTCCGCCAGGACGTGGTGAAGACCGCGGCCGGCGCCGGCTACGCCGACCGCGCCGAACTCCTGGACTACTGCCGCCGCTCCGCCAACCCGGTGGGCCGGCTGCTGCTGCACCTCTACGGCGTGCGCGACACGGCGTCGCTCGCGCAAAGCGACGCCATCTGCAGCGCGTTGCAACTGATCAACTTCTTGCAGGACCTGTCGGTGGACGTGCCGCGGGCCCGCTACTACCTGCCCGCCGCCGACGCCCGCCGCCACGGCCTCGACGCCGCCGCGCCCGCGACCTGGGCCGCCCACCCGCAGGCGCCGGAGCTCGTGCGCGAACTGTGCGACTGGGCCCGCGTCCTGATGCTCTCCGGCGCGCCGCTGGTGCATAGCGTGCCGGGGCGCGCCGGCTGGGAGCTGCGCCTGGTCGTGCAGGGCGGGCTGCGCATCCTGCGGCGCATCGAGGCGCTCGGATGGCGCACGCTGCAGCAGCGCCCGAAGCTCGGGCGCGCCGACTTCGCGCCGATGCTGTGGGCCGCCGCGCGGATGTGAGAATCGGGCCCACAAGAACGATGACCCCGGAACAATACGTCCAGCAGAAGGCGGCTGCCTCCGGCAGCAGCTTCTACTACGCCTTCCTCTTCCTGCCGCCGCCGCGCCGCGCGGCGATCACGGCCTTCTATGCCTTCTGCCGCGAGGTGGACGACGTGGTGGACGAGGTCACCGACCCCGGCGTGGCGCGCACCAAGCTCGCCTGGTGGCAAACCGAGGTGGCGCAGTCCTTCGCCGGCAAGCCCTCGCATCCGGTGATGCAGGCGCTGATGCCCTGCGTGCCGGCCTACGGGCTGGAACAGGGGCAGCTGCTGTCGGTGATCCGCGGCTGCGAGATGGACCTGGAGCAGACGCGCTACCTGGACTTCGCGGGGCTGCAGCGCTACTGCCATCTCGTCGCCGGCGTGGTCGGCGAGGTCTCGGCCCGCATCTTCGGCCAGACGCAGCCGGAGACGACCGCCTACGCGCACAAGCTGGGCCTGGCTTTCCAGCTGACGAACATCATCCGCGACGTCGGCGAGGATGCCATGCGCGGGCGCATCTACCTGCCGGTCGACGAGCTGCAGCGGTTCGACGTGAAGGCGCACGAGATCCTGCAGCGCAAGCACTCGAACCGCTTCGTCGCCCTGATGCGCTTCCAGGCGCAGCGCGCCGAGTCGCTCTACCAGGAAGCGCTGGCCCTGCTGCCCGCGGCCGACCGGCGCGCGCAGAAGCCGGGCCTGATGATGGCCAGCATCTACCGCACGCTGCTGCGCGAGATCGAGGCCGAGGACTTCCGCGTGCTGACCCAGCGCATCAGCCTCACGCCGCTGCGCAAGCTCTGGCTGGCGTGGAAGGTCCAGGCGCTGGGCCGGATGTGACCGGCCGCGTCGCCATCGTCGGCGCCGGCTGGGGCGGACTGGCCGCGGCCGTGGCCGCCGCGCAGCGCGGGCATGCGGTGACGCTGTTCGAGGCGGCGCGCACGCCGGGCGGGCGGGCGCGGACGCTGCCGCTGCAGTTGCCGGACGGCCGCGGCGCGCGCGTCGACAACGGCCAGCACATCCTGATCGCCGCGTACACCGACACGCTGCGCCTGATGGAACAGGTGGGCGTGGATCCGGAGAAGGCCTTGTTGCGCCTGCCGCTGGTGCTGCGCGATCCGCGGGGCCGCGGCCTCGCGCTGCCCGCGTGGCCCGCGCCCTGGGACGCGGCCGCCGGCATCCTGGGCGCGCGCGGCTGGAGCCTGGCAGACAAGCTGTCGCTGCTGCGCGCGGCCTCGGCCTGGCAGCGCGCCGGCTTCCGGTGCGCGCCCGAGTGCAGCGTCGGCGAGCTCACGCGCACGCTTACGCCGCGCGTGCGCAGCGACCTGGTCGACCCGCTGTGCGTCGCCGCGCTCAACACGCCCACCGAGCGCGCGAGCGGCCAGGTGTTCCTGCGCGTGCTGCGCGACGCGCTGTTCGGCCGCGGCCACCGCGGCTGGGGCGGCTCCAACCTGCTGCTGCCGCGGCAGGACCTGGGACGGGTGTTCCCCGAAGCGGCGACGCAGTGGCTGCGCGAGCACGGAGCCGAAGTGCGCGTCGGCGCGCGCGTGCAGGCGCTGGAGCGCGCGGTGGAAGGCTGGCGGCTCGATGGCGAACCCTTCGCGCAGGTGGTGCTGGCCACGCCCTCGACCGAAGCCGCGCGGCTGGTCGTCGGCAGCGGCGCCGATGCGGCCACCTGGGTCGCCGACGCGCAAGCGCTCGCCTTCGAGGCGATCGCCACCGTCTACGCCACCGGCGGTCCGCGCCTGCCGCTGCCCATGCTGGCGCTGCGCTCCGGCCCGGGCGCACCGGCGCAGTTCGTGTTCGACCGCGGCCAGCTGGGCGGGCCCGACGGCCTGCTGGCCTTCGTGGTCAGCGCCAGCCCGCGCGGCAAGGAGGAGATCGAACGCGAGGTGCTCGCGCAGGCGGCCGCACTCGGCTGGACGCTGCAGCCGGTGCAGACGGTGGTGGAAAAGCGCGCGACCTTCGCCTGCCTGCCGGGGCTGCGCCGGCCGCCGCCGGCGATCGCGCCCGGGCTGTGGGCCTGCGGCGATTACATCGACGGGCCTTATCCCGCGACCCTGGAGGGCGCCGTGCGCACCGGGATGGCGGTCGCGGAGCGCCTCACCCCCCCAGCAGGTCCTTCAATTCGCCCAGGTGCGTGAGCGTCACGTGCGGCTCCTGCTCGTGCGGCCAGAGGGCATCGGAGCGGTTCAGCCACGCGGCCTGCATGCCGGCATTGAGGGCGCCGAGCGCATCGAGCGTGGCGTCGTCGCCGATGTGCAGGATGCCCTCCGGCAGCGTGTCCACCGCGCCGGCCGCCGCGTGGAAGATGCGCGGGTCCGGCTTGCCCACGCCGAATTCGCGGGCGCAGATGCTCGCGCGGAAGAAGCGGTCCAGCCCGATGCGCTGCACGTCCGCGTTGCCGTTGGACAGCGCCACCACCGGGTAGCGCGAGGACAGGAACTCCAGCGCCGGCAGCGCGTCCTCGAACAGCGTGACGCGCTGGCGCTCGGCGAAGAACACGTCGAAGGCCACCTCGGCCAGCTGCGTGTCCTCCCCCGCGCGGTGCAGCGCCAAGCGGATCGATTCGCGCCGCAGCGCGCTCATGTCGTGCTTCAGGTCGGGGCGCGACGTAGTCATCTCGCCACGGATCTCGCGCAGCGCGGCAGGGTTCGCGAACAGCGCGGCGCACATGGGCGCGTTCGCGCCCAGCCAATCGAGCAGCGCCTTCTCGGCCCGTTCGATGGTCGGCCAGATCGGCCACAGCGTGTCGTCCAGGTCGATCGTGATCGCCCTGATTTTCTCCAGGTCCAGCATGGCGGCGAGAATAGCCCATGCCCGTGAACGCGCCCAAGCCCCAACCCTTCACCGCGGTGCTCCTGTGCAACCTGGGCACGCCGGACGCCGCCACGCCGGCGGCCGTGCGCCGCTACCTCGCGGAATTCCTCGCCGACCCGCGCGTGGTGGAAATCCCGCGCACCGCCTGGCTGCCCCTCCTGTACGGCGTGATCCTGCCGCTGCGTTCGGCGAAGTCCGCCGCCAAGTACGCCACCATCTGGCGCCCCGACGGCTCGCCGCTGAAGGTCTGGACCGAGCGCCAGGCGAAGCGCCTGCAGGGCTGGTTCGGCGAGCAGGCGCAAGGCGTGCGGGTGGAGTACGCCATGCGCTATGGCGCGCCCGCGATCGGCGAGCGCCTGACGGCCCTGGCCGATGCCGGCGCGCAGCGCGTCCTGGTGCTGCCCGCGTACCCGCAGTATTCGGGCACGACGACGGCCAGCGTCATCGACGCCGTCGCGCAGTGGGCGCAGCAGCGCCGCAACGTCCCCGAGCTGCGCTTCGTGAACCGCTACCACGACGACCGCGGCTACGTGCAGGCGCTGGCGCAGCGCATCGACCGCTACTGGGCCCTGCACGGCCGGCCGGACCACCTGGTCATGAGCTTCCACGGCGTGCCGGAACGCGCCGTGCAGCTCGGCGACCCCTACGCCGACGAGTGCCGCGAAACGGCGCGGCTGCTGGCGGAGGCGCTGGCGCTGCAGGAAGGCCAGTGGACCCTCTCCTTCCAGTCGCGCTTCGGCAAGGCGAAGTGGCTGCAGCCGTACACGCAGCCGGGCGTGGAGGCGCTGGGCCGCGCCGGCAAGCAGCGCGTGGACGTCGTCTGCCCCGGCTTCACGAGCGACTGCCTGGAGACGCTGGAGGAGATCGACCAGGAAGTGCGGGCGGCGTTCCTGAACGCGGGCGGGAAGGAGTTCCACTACATCCCGTGCCTGAACGACGAGGCGGAGTGGATCGCGGCGCTGGGGGCGATCGCGCAGCGGCACATGGCCGGGTGGGCTTAGGCCCGGAGGTCGGTGGGGTTCGCTCCGCTCACCTTCCGGCGGCGCGCCGCCGCCACCCTACGAATGGCGTCGTAGGGTGGCGCCGCCAACGCCGCGGCAGGTGAGCGAAGCGATCGAGCGCCGCGCAAACGCGGCGCGTAGCCCGAGGTGAAGGCGCCAGCCGAACCCCAGCACCCCACCGTCACCCCGCGACCGCGGCTTCCTCGTGCGCGTCGATGAAGGCCCGCACCAGCTCCAGCTGCTCCGGCACGTTCAGCGCCGGCGCATGCCCGCAGCCCGCGATCTCCACCACGCGCGCGAGGCCCAGCGCCCCCGGCCCGCGCGTGAGCATCTCGGCGGCGGCGTCCGGCAGCACGAGGTCCGATTCGGCGCCGCGCAGCAGCAGCACCGGGATGCGCAGCCGGTCGTAGTGCTCCCACAGGTCGTAGTCGTGCGGATGGTCGATGAACTGGCGCACGATCGCCGGGTCGTAGTGCGGCGTGACGCGCCCGTCCGGCAGCCGGCGCATCGACGTCTCGGTGAGCCGGCGCCACTGCGCGTCGCTGAGCCACCCGTAGGGCTTGTACACCTGCCGGAAGAAGGCCTCCAGCTGCGCCATGCTCTCGAAGGCCGGCGGCGTGCCCGCGTAGTTGCGGATGCGGTCCAGCGCCGGTTCGGCCAGGCGCGGCGCGTTGTCGTTGAGCACCAGGCTCTGGATGCGGTCCTGCAGCCGCGGCTCGTACAGGCCGGCGGCGCAGACGAGGCCGATCGCGCCGCCCATGGACGTGCCGACCCAGTGCGCGCGGGCGATGCCGAGGGCATCCATCAGCTCACCGGCCAGCTTCGCGTAGAAGGCGAGCGTGTATTCGGCCGACGGGTCGGGGCTCCACTGGCTGAAGCCCCGCCCGAGGGTGTCCGGGCAGATCACCCGGTAGTGCGAGGAGAGCGCTTCCGCCAGTTCGTCCATGTCGCGGCCGGTGCGCGCCAGGCCGTGCCAGGCGATCACGGTGCGCGGGTGCGCCGCGCCCCACTCGGTGTAGTGGATCTCGCGTCCCGCGCAGGTCGCGTACTTCGAACCGGGCATGTGCTCTCCTCCTCTTCCTCGACCCTGCCTACTCGGCGTGGATGGCCTGCGCGGTGGGCGTCGCGTCGAAGACCATCCGGTGCGGCCACGGCGCCCAGGCCGCGCCCAGCGACGCGTTGTTCGGGTCGCCGGTCCGGGCGAAGGTCCCCAGCGTCCGCATCATGGTGGCCGACAGCGCCAGGCGCCCCGGCGCGTTGGCCGTGCTGAACCAGACGTTGCCGAACAGCGAAGGCCCGAAATTGCCGAACAGGAAGGGCAGGTCCACCACGTGCACGGCGCCGTAGATGTCGTTCCACGGCGCGGGCTGCTCGTCCCAGTCGAAGCGGTAGTACCAGACGTCGCCCTGCTGCGTCTTCAGGGCATCCAGCACGTTGGTGCGGCTCGCGAGGAAGAACACCTGGTTCAGAAGCTCGGCGCGGGCGGTGAAGCCCGTGACCGGCGCGTTCACCGGCAGGTAGTTCGGCGCGATCCACTGTTCCACCGTGGTCTGCGGCGCGGCATCGGGGTCGTAGTGGAAGTGGTTCGTGAACAGCTCGGCGTCGGACACGAGGCGCGCGTTGCCCGTTCCGCCAACAAGGGGCAGGAAGGACCAGAACAGCTTGCCCTCGTCGCGCGTGTTGCCCGCCAGCACCGGCACCTTCACGTACTGGCCGGCCTTGATCGCCTCGATCGGGTTGCTGGCGACGATGGCGCCGTCCGGAATGGGACCGGAGCCCGAGAGGCCCAGCGGCGCCAGCTTCGTCAGCAGCGTCGTGAACAGCTCCGAAGGCGACTTGCCGCGCAGGTAGGCCGCGACCTGCGCGTTGCTCTGGCCGGCGATCCAGGTGGCGTCGTGTCCGTCGGCGAGCGCCAGGTTCAGCAGCAGCGCGTCGCCCTGCGCGGCATAGGTGGAGGCCGGCGACAAGGTGGGGATGGTGAACGGCGGCAGGTTGCTGGCCAGCGAGATGCCGCCGGACAGCGGCACGTTGCGGTGGAACAGCTTCGGGTTCGCCGCGGCCATCTCGGGAGAGGTCTGCAGCGCCCACACGTTGATGGCGCCGGCCGACTGGCCCATGATGGTCACGTTGTCCGGGTTGCCGCCGAAGGCGCGCGCATTGGCGCGGATGAACTTCAGCGCTTCGATGCTGTCCAGCAGCGCGTAGTTGCCGGAGTCGTTGCGCGGATCCCCCGTCTTCAGCTGTGCCAGGTTGATGAAGCCGAGGATGCCCAGGCGGTAGTTGGCCGTGACCACCATGGCGTTGGCCGCCTTGGCGAGCGCGGCGCCGTCGTACATCGGGTCGGCGGTGTAGCCGGAGACGTTGCTGCCGCCGTGGAAGAACACGATGACGGGCAGGTCCGACGCCGCGCCGGCCGGCCGCCAGATGTTCAGGTACAGGCAGTCCTCGCTGCCCACCGCCTGGCCGAGCGTGCTGGCGATGGTCTCGTCGTAGCGGTTGTTCGCGCCCGGCCCGTAGATGCGGCCGTACTGCGCGCAGGCCGGCCCGAACTCGCGGGTGTCGCGCACGTCCGTCCACGGCACGGGCGGCTGCGGCGGCTGCCATCGCAGCGCGCCCACGGGCGCCTGCGCGAAGGGCACGCCCTTCCACATGAACACCCCCGCGTGGGCGGACCCGCGCACCGGGCCCAGCTGCGTCGTGCGCACCAGGCCGGCGTCGACGCTGGCGGATTGCAGGTCGGACGCGGGAGCCCCGCCACCGCCGCCGCAGGCGGCGAGCAGCAGGGGCAGGCTGATCGCGGCGGCACAGGCCGCCAGTCGCGCACGCCAGTTCACACCCAGGCGCAGTGCGGACAGTGAAGTCGTCGGGGTCTTCAACATGGTCTCCTTTCACTCTCTTCGGGGCGGGATGCGGCCGGGGCCGCGGGAAGGGAAGGAGACCGCACCGGGGCCGCGGCGCGCCATGCGCGCAGGCGGCCGACCACGCCGGTGGGGAAGTAGTAGACGGAGAGCACGAACAGCAGGCCCAGCCACAGCAGCCAGCGGTCGGGAGACAGCAGCGCCGCCAGCCAGGGCAGGCCCGAGGCCGCCTCGCTCGCCAGCCGCAGCAGGTCCTGCAGATAGCTCTGCGCCAGAACGAACAGGCCGGAGCCGATCACGGCGCCATAGATCGTGCCCATGCCGCCGATCACCACGATCAGCAGCACGTCCAGCATCACCTCAAACGACAGCGTCGTGTCCGGCCCGTTGTAGCGCAGCCAGATCGCCAGCATCGCGCCGGCCAGCGTGGCGAACAGCGCCGAGAGCACGCTCGAGATGGTGCGGTAGACCACCACGCGGTAGCCGATCGCCTCGGCCCGGAACTCGTTCTCGCGGATCGCCTGCAGCACGCGCCCGAAGGGCGAGTTGACGATGCGCAGCAGCGCCAGGAACAGCACAACCGCCACCACGAACAGGAGGTAGTAGCAGAAGATGCGGCCGTCCACGTCGAGGCCCAGGAAGGGACCTTCCAGCGGCTCGAAGGAAGGCGACAGCCACTCGGGCATCTTGAAGGTCAGCCCGTCCTCGCCGCCCGTGAACTCCGACAGCTGCGAGGCGAGCGTCTGGAAGGCCGCCGCGAAGGCCAGCGTGATCATCGAGAAGAAGATCGCGCGCACGCGCAGCGAGAACAGCCCGATCGCGGCCGCCAGCACCAGCGAGACGCCCAGCGCAGCGAAGATGCCGACGGCGAGCGCGTCCCAGCCGGGGCCCATGCGCGACGAGGCGATGGCGACGCCGTAGGCGCCGATGCCGAAGAACATGGTGTGGGCGAAGCTGACGATGCCGGTGTAGCCGAGCAGCAGGTCGAAGCTCGCCACCAGCACGATGAACACCAGGATCTTGGCGGCGACGTTGAGCGCCTTCACCCCGGGAATGGCGAAGGGCGTGAGCGCCAGCGCCAGGAAGATCGCGACCAGCAGCACCGAGAGCACGCGGCTGCGCGGCAGGTCGTGGGACAGCAGGCGGGCCAGCATCACTTGCCACCCAGCGCGTAGACGCCCTGCGGCCGCCACAGCAGGATGGCCATCATCAGCAGGATGTTGGAGAACAGCGCCATCTTGGGCACCAGGAAGCCCGTGTAGTTGGCGACCAGCCCCACCAGCAGCGCGCCGACCAGCGCTCCGGTGGTGGAGCCCAGGCCGCCGATGATCAGCACGATGAAGATCAGCACGTTGACCTGCGCGCCCATCTGCGGGATCACGTTCTGCTGGTACAGCCCCCACATCACGCCGCCCAGGCCCGCGAGCGCGCTGCCGACCACGAACACGCCGATGAACAGCACGCGGATGCGGTAGCCGAGCGACTCCACCATCTCGCGGTCCTGCACGCCGGCGCGGATCAGCAGGCCGATCTTGGTGCGGGTGAGCGTCCACAGGAGGAAGCCGAAGACGATGGCGCCCACCACCACGGCGATGAGCCGGTACTTCTCCACCGCCGCCTCCCCGAACCAGATGCTGCCGCGCATGCCCTGGGGCAGCGGCAGCGGGATCTGCAGCGGGCCCCAGATGACCTTGATCAGCTCCTCGCCGATGATCATCCCGCCCATGGTGATCAGGATCTGCTTGAGGTGGTTGCCGTACACCGGCCGCACGATGAAGCGCTCAAAGGCCAGGCCGATCGCACCGGCGACCAGCATCGCGACCACCATCGCGGGGAGCACCGCGAGCATGTTGCGCCAGAGGCTTTCCGAAGCGGTGTAGTCGCCCATCGCGCCCAGCACGCTGGTGGCGACGAAGGCGCCCAGCGCGATGAACACGCCGTGGCCGAAGTTCAGCACGTCCATCAGGCCGAACACCAGCGTCAGGCCCGAGGCGATGATGAAGACGATCATGCCCATGGCCAGCCCCGCGACCGTGAGCGTCACCCAGGTCGAGGCGGAGCCGATGAAGGGCAGCACGACGAGCGCCAGCACGGGGACCAGCGCCAGCGGCTTCCAATCCAGGTCCTTGAAATTCATAGCGCGAGCCCGAGCAGCGCATGCTGCAGCGCCTCGTCCCCGGCCAGCGCCTGCATGGAGCCGGCGTGCACGACGACGCCGTTGTCCATGACGGCCACCGTGTCGCCCAGGCGCTTGGCGAAGTGGATGTTCTGCTCCACCAGCAGGATGGTCACGCCCTGCTGCTTCAGCTTCTGGAAGGCGTCGATCATGTTGTTGATGATGGCCGGCGCGAGGCCCTTGCTCGGCTCGTCGATCACCAGGAGCTCGCGCGGCTCGACGATCGCACGGGCGACGGCCAGCATCTGCTTCTGCCCGCCCGACAGCTTGCCGGCCGGGTGGTTCCAGAACTTCTCCACGGCGGGGAACAGCGAGAAGATCCACTGCAGCCGCGCCGTGTCGATCTGCCCCACGTGGCGCGCGCCGCGCGCCGCCAGCACCATGTTCTCCTTCACCGTGAGGTCGGCGAAGATGCCCATGTTCTCGGGCACGTAGGCGACGCCCAGCCCGGCGATCTGCGGCGTGGCGGCCTGCGTGATGTCCTGGCCCTTGAAAAGGATGCGGCCCCGCGACGCCCGCCACAGGCCCATGATGGTGCGCAGCGTCGTCGTCTTGCCCGCGCCGTTGCGCCCGAGGAGCATCGTCAGCTGCCCGCGCGGCACCACGAGGTCCACGCCGTGCAGGATGTGGTACGCACCGATGTGCGTGTGGACGCCCTGGAGTTCGAGCAGGTTGTCGCTCATGCGGCTTCCTTGGACACGCCCAGGTAGGCTTCCTGCACGACCGGCGAGGCGATCACCTCGGGCGGCTCGCCGTCGGCGACGAGCGTGCCGTTGTGCAGCACGATGATGCGGTCGGCCAGTTCGCGCACCACGTCCATCTTGTGTTCCACGAGCAGGATGGTCTTGGTCTTGTCCGCCTTCAGTTGGCGGATCAGGTTGAGGATGACGGGCGCCTCGGCCGCGTTCATGCCTGCCGTCGGTTCGTCGAACATGAAGACCTGCGGTTCCAGCGCCATCAGCAGCGCCACTTCCAGCTTGCGCTGGTCGCCGTGCGGCAGGTTGGCGACCAGCTCGTGTTCCTTGTCCTTCATCGCGATGGCGGCCAGCAGTTCGTCGGCGCGCGCGAGCAGCTCCGCGTGGTCGCTCCAGACGCTCCACAGGTTCAGGCCACGCCGGTGCCCGCCCTCGCGCGTGGCCTGCACGGCCAGGCGCACGTTCTCCAGCACCGTCAGGCGCGGGAACAGGTTGGTCAGCTGGAAGGCGCGGCCCAGTCCGGCGCGCGTGCGCTCGGACGCCGACGCACCCGAGAGGTCACGCCCGCCCAGCGACACCGTGCCGGCGGTCGCCTTCAGCTGGCCCGAGATCAGGTTGAAATAAGTCGTCTTGCCGGCGCCATTGGGCCCGACGATCGCCGTCAGCGTGCCCGGCTCGAACGTGCAGCTGACGCCATTGACCGCCACATGCCCGCCGAAGCGCACGGTCAGGTCGCGTGTCGCGAGTTGGCTCATGGGAATCCCAAATACCGGACGCAAAAGTCGCAGAAGCTATGCAAAGGTCGCAAAGAAAACCTTGATTGGATGTTCCTTTTGCGACCTTTGCGGAACCTTCGCGACCTTCGCGTCCGGAAGTCCGTCTTAGCGGTGGTTCCGGATCGGGATCTTCATTTCCTCGGGCTTGATCTCGTGCACCAGCTCGGGCACGCCCCAGGCGAAGGCCGGGTCGACCTTGATCTTGAAGTGGTACATGCTCTGCATGGCCTGGTGGTCTTCCTTGCGGAAGGTCATCTTGCCCTTGGGCGTGTCGAAGGACATGCCCTCCATCGCCGGGATCAGCTTCTTCGCGCTCGCGTCGCCGTTGGTCTTCTTCAGCGCGGTCACGATCGCCATCGCGGCGGAGAAGCCGCCGGCCGTGAAGAAGTCGGGCGGCGACTTGAATTCCTTGTAGTGCTGCGCCACCAGCGCGTCGTTCACCGGGTTCTTCGGGATGCCGAAGTAGTAGTACGTCGCGCCCTCCATGCCGGGGAACTGCTTGTACGAGGCCATCGCCGGCAGGATGTTGCCGCCGGTGGCAATCTCGATGCCGTAGCGCTTCAGGTCCAGGTCGGCGATCTTGAAGGGGTTGCCGGCGCCGGCCCAAACGATCCAGATCACCTTGCGGCCCGGCTGGTTCTTCAGCGCGTCGATCAGGCGCTGCGCACCGGCGGTGAAGTCGGTGGTGTTGGTCGGCAGGTATTCCTCGTGGACGATCTTGGCCTTGTGGATCGCTTCCTTGAACGCCTTCACGCCGTCACGGCCGAAGGCGTAGTCCTGCGCCAGCGTGGCGATCACGGTGCCGGGCTTGTCCAGCGCCACCGCGTTGGAGATCGCGTCCTGCGAGCTGTTGCGGCCCGTGCGGAAGATGTACTTGTTCCACTTGTCGCCGGTGATGGAATCGGCCACGGCGGGCTCCACCAGCAGGATCTTCTTGTACTCCTCGGCCACCGGCAGCAGGGCCAGCGCGACGCCGGAGGAGGTCGGGCCGATCGCGAGGTCCGCGTTGTCGTCCGAGTAGGCGGTGGCCAGCAGCGACTTGCCGAGGTCCGGCTTGCCCTGGTCGTCCTTCTCGATCACGACGATCTTCTTGCCGTTGACCATCATCGTGCCGCCGGTGGCGTACGACAGGCCCATCATCAGGCCGGTCTGCGTCTGCTTGCCGTAGGCCTCCAGCGGGCCGGTGCGGCTGTAGACGTGGGCGATGCGGATTTCCTTGTCCGCGGACCAGGCCAGCGGGCTGGCCAGGGCGGAAGCGGCGAGCGCGGCGGCCGCGACCCAGATGCGTCTTTGCATGTGCATGTCTCCTGTAGCTGTGGGCAAACCGGCGGACACTTGCACGCCGCGTGCCAGCGGCGCAAGTGCTTGTCAGGCCTGGGTTTTCAGGCCGCGGCGGGGGCCGACTGGCTGGTTTTTGTACACGAAGATTGCCTGATCTTCAGACATTTGTCTGAATATCAGGCAACCACCTCGAGCCGCTCGTACAGCTTGGCGCGCGAGATCCCGAGCAGCCGCGCCGCGGCCAGCTTGTTGCCGCCAGTGGCTTCCATCGCCGCGCGGATGGCTGCCCGCTCCACTTCCGCGACCTGCTCCGCGAGCGGGCGCAGCGGGCCGGGCGCCGGCGCCGCGATGCCCCGCGGGGCCGGCGCGGGCGGCAGGCGCTCGATGCCGGCGTCGCGCAGCACGTCCTCCAGCACGCGCTCGTCGATATGGCGCGAGTCGCTGCGCATGGCGGCCTGCTCCAGCACGTTGCGCAGTTCGCGGATGTTGCCGCGCCAGCGCTGCGCGGTGAGCAGCGCCATCGCGTCGGCCCCCAGCTCGAAGGGCGCCGTGCCGTTGCGCAGGGCGATGTCCTCCACCAGCACCTCCGCGAGCTGCGGGATGTCGGCGCGGCGGTCGCGCAGGGGCGGCACCTTCATGGGCAGCACGTTGAGCCGGTAGTAGAGGTCCTCCCGGAACTTGCCTTCGCGCACGAGCGCGGCGAGGTCGCGCGAGGTCGCGGCGATCACGCGCGCGTCGAAGGGCACCACCTTGTTGGAGCCGAGCGGCTCGATCTCGCCTTCCTGCAGCGCGCGCAGCAGCTTGGGCTGCAGCGCCAGCGGCATGTCGCCGATCTCGTCGAGGAACAGCGTCCCGCCGTCGGCCAGCTTGAACTTGCCGTCGCGGCCCCTGCGGTCGGCGCCGGTGTAGGCGCCCGGTGCCACGCCGAAGAACTCCGCCTCCAGCAGCGTCTCCGGCACGGCCGCGATGTTCACGCTGACGAAGGGCCCGCGCGCGCGCGCCGAGGCGGCGTGGATCGCGTGCGCCAGCAGTTCCTTGCCGGTGCCCGTCTCCCCCAGCAGCAGCACGGGGCTGGAGGACTGCGCCGCCTTGCGCGCCTGCCGCTTCACCTCCACCGCCGCCGGGCTGTTGCCGACGAAGCTGGCCAGCGTGTGCTTGCTGCGGCGCTGCGTCGCCAGTTCGCGGCGGGCGTCGTCCAGGTCGCGCTGCAGGTTGGCGAACTTCTGGATCAGCGGCTGCAGCGTCGTCTCGGGATGGTCGAACAGCACGATGCCCAGCACGCCGATCACCTCGCCGCGCTCGTCGCGCAGGGGGATGCGGCTCACCACGAAGGTGCCGGCCTTGTTGGACAGCAGGTCGATCAGGATCGGCTTGCCGGTCTCCAGCACGCGGTCCATCAGCGTGTTGTGGATCACCTGCGAGACCGGCTTGCCGACGAAGTCCTCCTCGCGCGCGTAGCCCAGCGCCGGCAGGAAGCGCTTGTACTGCTCGTTGATCCAGACCACCCGCGCCTGCCGGTCCACCAGCACCATGCCCTCGCTCGCATTGGCGAACAGCTCGAACATGGACCGCGCGGCCAGCGCGAGGATGCGCTGGCCGTCCAGGGGCAGCGTGGCGTCTGTACTCATGCGGGGATGGTAACTGGCGCGTGGCGCGCAGAGAGAAATCGGACTACCGGACGCAGAGGTCGCAAAGGTTACGCAAAGGACGCAAAAAAGAAAAAAGCCTTTAAAGGTCTTCTTTTGCGACTTCTGCGCAACCTTTGCGACCTCTGCGTCCGGCTGTCCGCCTTCGGCTGTCCGGCTTCGGCTGTCCTACGCCGCCGCCATGGCACCCCGCCTCGCGGCGAAGTACTTCCAGGCGCGCGGCAGCACCAGCACCGCGAGGATCACGACGATCAGGCCCAGCGACATCGGGCGTTCCACGAAGACGCGCGGGCTGCCTTCGCCGATGGCGATGGCGTTGCGCATCTGCGCTTCGGCGAGCGGCCCCAGGATCATGCCCACCACCACGGGCGCCGTCGGGAAGTCGAAGCGGCGCATCAGCACGCCCAGCAGGCCGATGCCCCACAGCAGCACCAGGTCGAAGGCGCTCTGGCGCATGCCGTAGGCACCGACCGTGGCGAAGATCAGGATGCCGGCATAGAGCTGCGGCTTGGGGATCTTCAGCAGCTGCACCCACAGCTTCACCATCGGCAGGTTCAGCACCAGCAGCATCACGTTGCCGATGTACAGCGACGCGATCAGCGCCCACACCAGCGCGGCGGAGTTGGTGAACAGCTGCGGCCCCGGCTGGATGCCGTAGTTCTGGAAGGCGCCCAGCAGGATGGCCGTGGTGTTGGAGGTCGGGATGCCCAGCGTCAGCAGCGGGATCAGCGCCGCCGTCACCGTGGCGTTGTTGGCCGCCTCCGGCCCCGCCACGCCCTCGATGGCGCCGGCCGTGCCGAACTCCGCCTTGTCGCTGCCCTTGGCGAGCTTCTTCTCCACGGCGTAGCTCAGGAAGGTCGGGATCTCGGTGCCGCCCGCCGGGATGCAGCCGAAGGGCGTCCCGATGACCGTCGCGCGCAGCCAGGCGGGCACCGAACGACGCCAGTCGCGCTTCGTCATGTACACGCGGCTCATCGCGTTCTGCGTTTCGCGCACGCGGCCCTCGTACATCGCGAAGTACAGCACCTCGGCGACGGCGAACAGGCCCACGGCCACCAGCACGATCTCGACGCCGTCCAGCAGCTCCGGGACGCCCAGCGTGTAGCGCGGCTGCCCGGAGATCTGGTCCATGCCCACCAGCCCCAGCGCGAGGCCGAGGAACAGCGCCGTCATGCCGCGCAGCGTGCTCTGCCCCAGCACTGCGCTCACCGTGGTGAAGGCCAGCACCATGAGCAGGAAGTACTCCGGCGGCCCCAGCTTCACGGCGAAGTCGGCCACCACCGGCGCGAACAGCGTGACGAACACCGTCGCGATCGTGCCGGCGACGAAGGAGCCGATGGCCGCCGTGGCGAGCGCCGCGCCGGCGCGGCCGCTCTTGGCCATGCGGTTGCCCTCCATGGCCGTCACCATGCTGGCGGTCTCGCCCGGCGTGTTCAGCAGGATGGAGGTGGTGGAGCCGCCGTACATCGCGCCGTAGTAGATGCCGGCGAAGAAGATCATGGAGGCGGTGATGTCCACCTGCGAGGTGATGGGCAGCAGCATGGCCACGGCCACCGCCGGACCGATGCCGGGCAGCACGCCGACGGCGGTGCCCAGGATGCAGCCGACCAGGGCCCAGACCAGGTTGATCGGGCTGATCGCCGTGGCGAAGCCCTGCAGGAGCGCGGCGAAGATGTCCATGTCAGATCCAGCCGGTGCGCGTGAGGCCCGGGAGGTTGATGGCGAGGAACTGGGTGAACATCCAGAACACCGGGGCGGCGATGACGGCGCCGGAGACGGCGTCCACCGCCAGCGTGCGCGCCGCGATGGACTGGCCCTGCGCGCGCCGCAGCCCCTGCACCGCCAGCAGGTAGCACAGCGTGCAGCTGAGGATGAAGCCGATGGTCGTGATCAGCGCCGCGTTGGCGAGCAGGCCCGCGGTGACCCAGGCCAGGCCCGGCCACCAGGCCTTCTCCGCGCCCGAGGGCGGCTCCATGTCGCGGAAGCCGCCGGTGCGCGCCTCGCGCACGATCATCACGCCGCACACGAGCAGCACCACCGCCACCAGCCAGGGCAGGAAGTTGGGGCCGACGCCGCTGTAGCCGGCGGCGCCCGGGATCTGGAGTGCGCCCGCGCCCAGCGCGATCCCGGTGAGCGCGACCAGCGCGCCCACCAGGGTCTGGACCGTGCGCCGGGAAGATGCTTGTGTCATGGTTCTGGCCTCCGCAGGCACTCGGGAAAACAAAAAAACCGCCCGGCGCACCGGGCGGTCGGCGCGTGGCCGCGCAGGGTCAGACCATGCCGGCCTTGACCATGGTGGCCCGCAGCATGGCGAATTCGTTGTCGACGAACTTCTCGAACTCCGGGCCGTACATGAGGGCCGGGGTCCAGTCGTTCTTCTCCACGGCTTCCTGCCAGGTCTTCGTCTTCACGGCCTTCACCACCATGTCGGTGACGGCCTTGCGCTGGGCGGCGGTGATGCCGGGGGCGCCGTACACGCCGCGCCAGTTGCCCAGCTCGACGTTGATGCCCTGCTCCTTCAGCGTCGGGATGGCGATGCCCTTCAGGCGCTGCGGCGAGGTCACCGCGATCGGGCGCATCTTGCCGGCCTTGATGTACTCCTGGAATTCGCTGTAGCCGCTGCCGCCCACCGTGACGTTGCCGCCCAGGATGGCCGCGGTGGCTTCGCCGCCTCCACGGAAGGCCACGTAGTTGATCTTCGCCGGATCGACGCCGACTTCGCGGGCGATCATGCAGGCGGCGATGTGCTCGGTGGAGCCGCGCGAGCCGCCGCCCCACTTGACGCTGCCCGGGTCCTTCTTCAGCTGGGCGATCACGTCGGCCATCGTCTTGAAGGGCGAGTTGGCCGGCAGCACGTACACGTTGTACTCGCTGATCAGGCGCGCGATCGGCGTGGCCTGCGACAGGCTCACCGGCGGCTTGCCGGTGATGATGCCGCCCAGCATCACGGCGCCCATCACCATCAGCGCGTCCGGGTCGCCCTTGCTGGCGTTGACGAACTGCGCCAGGCCCAGCGCGCCGGCGGCGCCGCCCTTGTTGGTGTAGGTCACGCTGTCGGCGACCTTGGCGTCGACGAGCGCCTTGCCCAGCGCGCGGCCGGTGGTGTCCCAGCCGCCGCCCGGGTTGGCGGGGATCATCATCTTCAGGTCCTGGCCCGCGCGGGCGGCGAGCGGCAGCGCCCCGGCGGCGGCCAGGGCCGCCATCGACTTCAGGAATTCGTCACGACGCATCTCGTTGTCTCCAGTGGTTGGACCTGCGGATGGTGGACCGGCTCCCTGTCAATCGGCTGTCGCGGCCATCAGGGAAAATGCGGATATGGCGGTCCGTTTATCGTCGCGGGCATGAAGCTGCTGCTGGTGGAGGACGACCCGTCGATGCAGACGGCGCTGAAGCGCACGCTGCAGAACCGCGGCATGGCCGTCGAGGTGTGCAGCGACGGCCGCCAGGCGCTGGAGCGCTGGAAGGCGGCCCCGCCGGACGTGGTGCTGCTGGACCTCACGCTGCCCGGCATGGACGGCCTGCTGGTGCTGGAGCACGCGCGCCGCAGCGGGCTCGCGACGCCCGTGCTGATCCTCACGGCCCGAGGCACGGTGGGCGACCGCATCATGGGCCTCAACACCGGCGCCGACGACTACCTGGCCAAGCCCTTCGACCTCGACGAACTGGAGGCGCGGCTGCGCGCGCTGCACCGGCGCGGCGGCGGGGGCGGCGCGCCGGCAGCGGAGCCCACGCTGGGCGGCCTGCGGCTCGACCGGCAGAGCGGCGCCGTCCACTGGGGCGACGCGATCCTGGAGCTGGCGCCGCGCGAGGCGGCGCTGCTGCAGGCCCTGCTGGCGCGCCCCGGCCACGCCGTGCCCAAGGAGCGCCTGTTCGAGCTGGTGTTCCCCGGCGAGGCCGAGGTGCAGTACGAGGCGATCGAGGTGGTCGTCTACCGGCTGCGCAAGAAGCTCGCGCCCACCGGCGTGAAGCTGGTGACGCTGCGCGGCCTGGGCTACCTGCTCAAGGCGGGCGATTGAGCCGGGCGATGCGACTGCGCTCCGTCTCGCTGCGCACCTTCCTGCTCGCGGGCATCCTGCTGCCGGTGGGCGTGTTCGTGGCGCTGAACGCCGCGACCCTGTACGGCAAGACGCTGCAGGCGCTCAACACGGCCTACGACCGCACCCTGCTCGCGTCGGCCAAGTCCATCGGCGAGCAGCTGGACGTGCACGGCTACGACGAGGCCGCGGTGCTGCGCGCCACCGTGCCCTATTCCGCCCTGGAGGCCTTCGAGGCCGACGCGCAGACGCGCATGTACTACCGCGTCTCCGACCTGCGCGGCGAGCTCGTGTCGGGCTTCCAGGACCTGCCCTTCTGGCAAGGCCGCATCCCGCCCCAGCCGCCCTATGCCGCGCTGGTGGACTTCTACGACACCACCTTCCGCGACCGCGACGTGCGCGTGGCCGTGCTGCTGCAGCCGGTCGCCAGCCCCGTCGGCCGCGGCATGGCCGTGATCCAGGTGGCCGAGACGCTGGAGCTGCGCCGGCGCGCCACGCGCCGCGTGCTGATCGACTTCCTCTGGCAGCAGGCGCTGCTGGTGGCCGTGATCGCGCTGGTCGTGGTGCTGGTCGTGCAGGGCGCGACCCGTCCGGTGCGGCGGCTCAGCCGCGAGCTGCAGGAGCGGCCCGAGGGCGACCTCACGCCGCTCACCAGCGCCGATGCCCCGCGCGAGCTGCTGCCGCTGGTGGAAGCCACCAACGAGGTGATGAGCCGGCTGGCCCACCTGCTGGACAACCAGAAGCGCTTCGTGCGCGACACCTCGCACCAGCTGCGCACGCCCCTGGCGGTGCTGAAGGCGCAGGTGCAGTCGGCGCTGCGCGGCGACGTGGAGCCGCGCCAGGCGCTCGTCGAGATCAACGCGACGGCGGAACGGGCGACCGTGCTGGCCAACCAGATGCTGTCGCTCGCGAAGGTGGAGCAGCTGCGGCAGCAGGCCGACGCCGAGGTCACCGACCTCGCGGAATCCGTGCGGGCGGTGGCGCTGGACCTGGCGCCGCTGGTGGCCGACAAGGACATCGACTTCGACATCGAGACCGAGGCGGCGCCGGTGCTCGCGCACGAGTGGATGCTGCGCGAGCTGGCGCGCAACCTGCTGCACAACGCGGTGCGGCACACGCCGGCCGGCGGCGCGCTGTCGGTGCGGGTGCGGCGCGAGGGCGATACCGCCGTGCTGGTGGTGAGCGACAGCGGACCGGGCGTGCCGGCCGAGCTGCAGCCGCGCCTGTTCCAGCCGTTTTCCGCCGGCGACGTCCGAAGCGGCTCCGGGCTGGGCCTGGCCATCTGCCACGAGATCGTCCGCGCGCTCGGCGGCAGCATCCAGCTGGAAAACCGTGAAAAGGAACGGCGCACGGCCGGGCTCGACGCCACGGTTCGCCTCCCGCTGGCAGAAAATCAGGGCTGAATGGACCGGTTGCGGATCGACAAGTGGCTGTGGGCGGCGCGCTTCTACAAGACGCGCAGCTTGGCCACGGACGAAATCGACAAGGGCCGCGTCGCGATCAACGGCCAGGAAGCGAAGCCGGCGCGCGAGGTGAAGGTGGGCGACACCGTGGCCGTGCGCCGCGAGGGCGTCACGCGCACGGTGAAGGTGAAGGCCTTGTCGGACATGCGCGGGCCGGCGCCGGTGGCGCAGGAGCTCTACGAGGAAACGCCGGAAAGCGTCCAGGAGCGCGAACGCGCCGCCGAACAGCGCCGCATCGCCCGCGAGCCGGCGCTCGCCATCGAACATGGCCGCCCCACCAAGCGCGGGCGCCGCGAACTGGACCAGGCCCGCCAGGGCTGGGGCGACCGCTGGAGCGCGTCGCTGGACGACGAGAAGTAAGGAGCCTGTCAACCGGGTTCGGGCTTCCACTAGGCGACGCCGCACCGCCGCGATGGTCTACTCCCTCCCTCGTACCAATGTCGTACTGAGGAGAATTCCATGAGCATCCAGAAGTGGGGCGTCGCCCTCGCCGCGGCGGTGGCCTTCGCCGGCGCCGCGCACGCGCAGCAGTTCTTCCGCATCGGCACCGGCGGCACGGCCGGCACCTACTACCCCGTGGGCGGCATGATCGCCAACGCGGTGTCGCAGCCGGGCAAGATCATCGCGACCGCGCAAGCCAGCAACGGCTCGCTCGCCAACGTCAACGCGGTCGCCAGCGGCTCGATGGAAGCGGGCTTCTCGCAATCCGACGTCGCCACCTGGGCCTACACCGGCACCGGCGCCTTCGAGGGCAAGCCCAAGGTCACCGACCTGCGCGCCATCGCCAACCTCTACCCGGAGAGCATCCACCTGGTGGTGAAGAAGGGCTCCGGCATCAAGAGCGTGGCGGACCTCAAGGGCAAGCGCGTCGCGCTCGACGAGCCGGGCTCCGGCACGCTGATCGACGCCCGCCTGGTGCTGGCCGCCTACGGCGTGAAGGAGTCCGACATCAAGCCGGACTACATCAAGCCGAACCAGGCCGGCGACAAGCTCAAGGACGGCTCGCTCGACGCCTTCTTCTTCGTGGGCGGCGCGCCGGCCGGCGCCATCGCCGAACTCGCCTCCAGCGGCACCGGCATCGAGCTGGTCCCGCTCGGCGGCCCGCAGGCGCAGGCGCTGCTGAAGTCCAGCCCCTGGTTCGCCGCTGACCACATCCCCGCCGGCACCTACAAGGACGTCCCCGCGGTCGACACGCTGGCCGTCGGCGCGCAGCTGGTGACCAGCGCCAAGGTGAGCGCGGACACGGTCTACGAGATCACCAAGGCCATGTACGGCGAGAAGGCGCAGAAGGCGCTGCAGGCCGGCCACGCCAAGGGCAAGTTCATCACCAAGGAGAATGCCGTCAAGGGCATCGGCATCCCGTTCCACCCGGGCGCGGAGCGCTTCTACAAGGAAGTGGGCCTGCTGAAGTAGGCCCGCTTCCCGCCGCGAGGCGCACCGGCAGGGAGGCAGCGCCTCCCTGTTTTGTTTTGGAGGGGAATGCATGACCACGACCGCGGCGCTCGACGAGCGCAAGCTGCAGGAGCTGGAAGAGAAGTTCGACCCGGAGATGCGCTTCCGGCCCACGGTGCAGCCGGCCACGGCGATCGTGACGGTGCTGCTGGTCGCCCTCTCCTGCTTCCACTACTACACGGCCGGCTTCGGCCTGCTGCGCGAGACGACGCACCGCGGCGTCCACATGGCCTTCGTGCTGGGGCTGATCTTCCTCGTGTTCCCGCGCCACAAGCGCGCGTTCGCCTCGCCGGCGCGCGTCGGCTGGCATTCGCCCGGCGGCGTGCCGTTGACCGATTGGCTGCTCGCCATCGGCTGCGCGGTGAGCGTGCTCTACATCCCGTACATCTTCGACGACCTCGCCTTCCGCGTCGGCAACCCCGGCGTCGTCGACGTCGCGATGGGCTCGATCCTGTTCGTCACGCTGATCGAGGCGACGCGCCGCTCCATGGGCTGGCCGCTGCCGCTGATCGCGATCGGCTTCACCGCCTATGCGCTGGCCGGCCCGCTGTTCCCGGGCCTGCTGAAGCACGCCGGCTCCAGCTGGAGCCAGATGATCAACCACCAGTACCTCACCAGCCAGGGCATCTACGGCGTGGCCATCGGCGTGGTGGCGACCTACGTCTTCCACTTCGTGCTGTTCGGCGTGATGGCCACGCGCATCGGCCTGGGCCAGCTGTTCCTCGACATCGCGGCGAGCATCGCCGGCCGCTACGCCGGCGGCCCCGCCAAGGTGAGCGTGTTCGGCTCGGCGATGTTCGGCATGCTGTCCGGATCGTCCGTCGCCAACGCGGTGACGGTCGGCTCGCTGACCATCCCCGCGATGATCCGCGTCGGCTACCGGCGCGAGTTCGCGGGGGCCGTGGAGGCGGCCTCCTCCACCGGCGGGCAGATCACGCCGCCGGTGCTGGGCGCGGCGGCCTTCCTGATGATCGAGTTCCTGAACGTCCCCTACCAGACGATCATCGCGGCCGCCGTGGTGCCGGCCTTCATGCACTTCTTCGGCGTGTTCATGCAGGTGCACTTCGAGGCCAAGCGCTACGGGCTGCGCGGCCTGACCGACGAGGAAATGCCGAAGCTGCGCGAATCGCTCAAGCAGCGCTGGCCGACGCTGATCCCGCTGTTCCTGCTGGTCGGCATCCTGGTGTCGGGCCGCACGCCCTACCTGGCGGCCTTCACCGGCATCACCTCCTGCGCGATCGTCGGCCTCACCACGCAGGTGAGCGGCAACCGCCCGGCGAACTGGGCGGTGTGCGCGCTGCTGCACGCGATCCTGACGCTCATCGTCTTCTTCGACCTCGGCACGCACAGCGACCAGATCCGGCTCGGCCTGTTCGCCGCGGGCGTGGCGATCGCGCTGGGCGCGTGGAAGTTCGGCGGCGTCACCGGCCGCATCCGCCACGGCGTGCTGCTGGAAGCGGCGGAGACCGGCGCCAAGTACGCGCTGGCCGTCGGCGCGGCCGCGGCCACCGTGGGCATCGTGATCGGCGTGGTCACGCTCACGGGCGTCGGCTTCAAGATCAGCTACATCATCACCGGCTGGGCGCAGGCGATCGCCGGCGGCCTGGCCAGCGTGCTGCCGGCCGCGCTGACCGACATCAAGGCGCTGACGCTGTTCGCGGCGCTCGCGATGACGGGCGTCGTCTGCGTGCTCATGGGCTGCGGCATCCCGACGACGGCCAACTACATCATCATGGTCACGGTGGCCGCGCCCACGCTGGTGCAGCTCGGGGTGGAGCCGCTGGTGGCGCACTTCTTCGTCTTCTACTACGGGGTGCTCGCGGACATCACGCCACCGGTGGCCCTGGCCGCCTACGCGGCCGCGGGCATGGCGGGCAGCGATCCGTTCAAGACCGGCAACATGGCCTTCCGCCTCGGCATGGCGAAGGCGCTCGTGCCCTTCGTCTTCGTGTTCTCGCCGGCGCTGCTGATCGTGGCCAAGGGCTTCACGCTGCAGGACTTCGCCATCACCTTCGCCGGCTGCGTGCTGGGCATCGTGGTGCTGGCCGCGGCGCTCAGCCGCTTCTTCCTGGTCGAGATGAAGCGCTGGGAACAGCTGCTGTGCCTGGCCTCGGCGCTCTTGCTGATCGCGCCCGGCCTGTGGGTGTCGCTCGTCGGCGTGGCGCTCGCGGTGCCCGTGCTGCTGCGGCAGGTCGCCGCGCGCAAGCTGCAGCCCCCGCCCGTCGCGGCCGGGCTGGATGTCAGATACCGCTGACTTCGCGTCCCGCCCGGGGCTGGCAGATCGGCTGCCGGGCGCGTCCCATACTCCCTGTGTTGCGTCACACAGCAAGCAGTACAGGGATACGAACAATGAGCGAAACGAAGACGACGGAGATGCTGGAGCGCCTGCCGCGCATCCTGGCGGTCACCGCGTCCTCCTACGGCCTGAATCCGCAGGCCGCCGGGACGCGCAGGCCGGGAGTGGCAGGGGAGCGGCGCCAGCACGCACGCGAGCAGGGCAGCAAGCCCGCCGCGCAGAAATAGACAGGGAAGGATGTCCAGGGAGCGAAAGGCCGCCGCGAGGCGGCCTTTCTTTTTTGGCCGCTACTTGCCGGCTGCGCGGCGTTCGCGCGCGCGGCGCACCTGACGGCTCTCGCCGGCGCGGCGCTGCGCCTCGTCGCGCTGGCGGCGCTTCTCGCGCCACTTGCGCGAGAGCATGCGCGCGACGGTGAAGGTGACGGCGGAAGTGCCGACCAGCAGGAGCAGGCTGGCGAAGTCGGTGGGCATGGGCGCCTCACGGAAGAAAAAGGGCCGCTGCGCGAGCGGCCCGGGGATCCTGGCGGAGCGAGAGGGATTCGAACCCTCGATGCAGGTTTTGGCCCGCATACTCCCTTAGCAGGGGAGCACCTTCGGCCTCTCGGTCATCGCTCCGAAGTAGGTGGGATTATGCCTGAAGACGAGTTCGCATCGAGGTCCCGGCCTGCGCCGGGACGGCCGAGTACGCGCCGCAGGCGCTTTACTCGGCCGGCTGGTCGAGGTCGAACGCCTTGTGCAGCGCCCGCACCGCGAGCTCCATGTACTTCTCGTCGATCACCACCGAGGTCTTGATCTCGCTGGTGGAGATCATCTGGATGTTGATGCCCTCTTCCGACAGCGCGCGGAACATCTTGGAGGCGATGCCCACGTGGCTGCGCATGCCGATGCCGACGATCGACACCTTGCAGATGTGCGTGTCGCCCTCGACGCGTTCGGTGCCCAGCGAGGGCAGCACCTTCGTCTTGAGCACGTCCACCGTGCGCGCGTAGTCGTTGCGGTGCACGGTGAAGCTGAAGTCGGTCTTGCCGTCGTGGCTGACGTTCTGGATGATCACGTCGACCTCGATGTTGGCGTCGGCCACGGCGCCGAGGATCTGGTAGGCGATGCCGGGGCGGTCGGGCACGCCCAGGATCGAAACCTTGGCTTCGTCGCGGCTGAACGCGATGCCGGACACGATGGCTTGCTCCATTTTCTCGTCTTCCTCAAAAGTGATCAGCGTGCCCGAGGCCTCTTCTTCCTCCAGGGGGATGTCCCAGGGCGTGAAGCTCGACAGCACGCGCAGCGGGACCTTGTACTTGCCCGCGAATTCGACCGAACGGATCTGCAGGACCTTGGACCCCATCGAGGCCATCTCCAGCATTTCCTCGAAGCTCACCGTGGCCAGGCGCCGCGCCTGCGGCACGACGCGCGGGTCGGTCGTGTAGACGCCGTCCACGTCCGTGTAGATCAGGCACTCGTCGGCCTTCAGCGCCGCCGCGATGGCCACCGCCGAGGTGTCGCTGCCGCCGCGGCCCAGCGTCGTGACGTGGCCGTGGTCGTCGATGCCCTGGAAGCCGGTGATGATCACCACGCGGCCGGCCTCGAGGTCCTTGCGCACGCGCGCGTCCTCGATCGACTCGATGCGCGCCTTCGTGTAGGCGCTGTTGGTGCGCACGGGCACCTGCCAGCCGGCATAGCTGATGGCCGGGACGCCCTCGGCCTGCAGCGCCAGCGCCAGCAGGCCCACGGAGACCTGCTCGCCGGTGGACGCCAGCATGTCCAGCTCGCGCTGCGCGGCCGCGTCGGCGCGCGCCGGCTGCAGCTCCTTGGCCAGGCCCAGCAGGCGGTTCGTCTCGCCGCTCATGGCGCTGGGCACCACCACCATCTGGTGGCCGGCGCGGGCCCACTTGGCGACGCGCTTGGCGACGTTGCGGATGCGCTCGGTCGAGCCCATCGACGTGCCGCCGTATTTGTGAACGATCAATGCCATCGGAATGGGGAAAAGTCGCGGCCCTCGGAAGGGTGGCCCGTGGCGGGCCGGGGCGCGCGGAAAGGCCGGATTATACCGGCCGGGGTTCAGGCCGCCTCGTAGTGCAGGCGCTCCCCCCGCCGCTCCACGAAGCCCTCGCCCACCTTGATGCGGATGCGGTGCCCGCGCGTCGTGCAGTCGGCGACCTGGTCCAGCAATTCCTCCAGCTGCGCGGCACTTGCGCTCGCCGCGTGGGCCGTGCGCAGCCAGTGGCGCAGCACGTTGGCCTGGCGGGCGCGCGGCAGCATCTGCAGCGCCGTGAGCGCCGGCGTGCCGCCCATGCGCACAAGGTCCTCCTGCGCCACCGTCTCCAGCAGCTGCTGCGCCTGCGCCGCATGGCGCGCCGAGCGCGCGAAGGTCTCGCGGTACTGCGGGAAGCACTCCTGCAGCGCCGGCAGCAGCAGGTGCCGGATGCGGTTGCGGGTGAAGGCGACGTCGGCGTTGCTCGGGTCCTCGACGACGGCTACGCCCTGCTCCGCCACCCACTCGCGGATCGCCTCGGCCGGCAGCGCCAGCAGCGGCCGCACGAAGACCATGCCTTCGCGCTGGAACACCGGCGCCATGCCCGCGAGCCCCGGCAGGCCGGCGCCGCGGCTCAGGGCCAGCAGCAGGGTCTCGACCTGGTCGTCGGCGTGCTGTCCCAGCAGTACGGCCTTCAGGCCGGCGTCGCGCGCGGCGCGGGCGAGCGCCTGGTAGCGCGCCTGGCGCGCGGCGTCCTCGGGGCTTTCGCCGAGCGCGTTGCGCGCGTGCACGCGGCGCACCTGCAAGGGAATGCCGAGCGCGTCGCAGGTCGCGCGGCAGTGCGCCTCGAAGGCATCGGCCGCGTCCTGCAGCCCGTGGTGCACGTGGATGGCCTGCACCTGCCCGGGCCAGCGGCGGGCCGCGGCGAGCAGGAGCACGGTGGAATCGGCGCCGCCGCTGTAGGCGACGGCCAGGGGCAGCGGCAGCTCCAGCCCCGCGAGCGCGGCGGCGGCCGGATTGCCCGGCGGGTCAGCTGGCGTCGGCCTTGGTGTCGCTGAAGCGGCCATAGCTTTGCAGCCGCTCGTAGCGCCTCTCCAGCAGTTCGCGCACCTTCAGGTCGCCGACCTGGCGCCACGCGTCGTTGAGCGCGCGCTTGAGGAACGCGGCCATCTGCTTGTGGTCGCGGTGGGCGCCGCCGACCGGCTCGGTCACGATCTTGTCGACCAGGCCCAGCGCCTTCAGCCGGTGGGCCGTGATGCCCATCGCGTCCGCGGCGTCCTGCGCCTTGTCGGAGGTCTTCCAGAGGATGGAGGCGCAGCCCTCGGGGCTGATCACCGAATAGATCGAGTACTGCAGCATCAGCACCTGGTCGGCCACCGAGATCGCCAGGGCGCCGCCGGAGCCGCCCTCGCCGATGATGGTGGTGATGATCGGCACTTCCAGCTGCGCCATCTCGTAGATGTTGCGGCCGATGGCCTCGGACTGGCCGCGCTCCTCGGCGTCGATGCCGGGATAGGCGCCGGGCGTGTCGACGAAGGTGAACACCGGCAGCTTGAACTTCTCGGCCGTCTTCATCAGGCGCAGCGCCTTGCGGTAGCCCTCGGGCCGGCTCATGCCGAAGTTGCGCAGCGCGCGCTCCTTGGTGTCGCGGCCCTTCTGGTGGCCGATCACCATGCAGGCGTTGCCGTTGAAGCGGGCCAGGCCGCCGACGATCGACTGGTCGTCGGCGAAGTGGCGGTCGCCGTGCATCTCGACGAAGTCGGTGAAGATCTCGTTGACGTAGTCCAGCGTGTACGGCCGCTCGGGGTGGCGCGCGATCTTGGTGATCTGCCATGGCGACAGCTGGCTGTAGATGTCCTTGGTGAGCTGCTGGCTCTTCTTGCCCAGCTGCTCGATCTCCTCGGAGATGTCCACCGCGGATTCGGTCTGCACGTAGCGCAGCTCCTCGATCTTGGTCTCGAGCTCCGCGATGGGTTGCTCGAAGTCCAGGAAGGTCCGTTTCGCCAAGCGCTTTCTCCTCGGTTTGCCGCCTGCCGCGCCGTGCTCAATAGGCCACGGGCAGCGGGTCCAGCGATCTCCAAATATACCAAGTCGCCACCGAGCAGAAGGGATTCCAGGCGGCCGCGACCTCCCGGGCGTCGCTGCGGGACACGGGGTCGCCCGAGAAATAATTCTTGCTGATGCCCGTGATGAGCCCGACGTCGTCCAGGGGCAACACATTGGGCCGCATCAGGTGGAAGATCAGGAACATCTCGGCGGTCCAGCGGCCGATGCCCCGGATGCCCACGAGCTCGGCGATGATCTCCTCGTCCGGCATGTCGCGCCAGGCGTCGACGTGGATCGCGCCGGAGTCGAAGTGCAGCGCCAGGTCCACCAGGTATTCGATCTTGCGCGCCGACAGGCCCGCCGCGCGCATGTCGTCGACCTTGAGCTTCAGCACGCTGGCCGGCGTCATGCGGCGCGGCAGTGCGGAGAAGCGGTCCCACACGCTCTGCGCCGCCTTCACCGAGATCTGCTGGCCGACGATGCTGCGAGCGAGCGTGGTGAACGCGTCGCCGCGCGACTGCAGGCAGGCGCTGCCGAACTGCGGGATCAGGCGCTTCATCACGCGGTCGCGCCGGGTGAGGTGCTTGCGCGCCTCCTCCCAGTACTCGGGCGTAACGAGCTCGATCTCGTCGCTCACTGCTTCGCCTCCCAGGTCGTGCCGGTGGGCGAATCCTTCAGCACGATGCCCTGCTCCAGCAGTTCCTTGCGGATGCGGTCGGCGGCGGCGAAATCCTTCGCCGCCTTGGCGGCGGCGCGCTCGGCGATCCTCTGCTCGATCGACGCAGCGTCCAGCCCGGCGCCCGCCTGCAGGAAGGCCCGCGGGTCGCCCTGCAGGATGCCCAGCGTGCCGCCCAGGGCCTTCAGCAGGCCCGCGCGGTCGGCGGACTTCGTGCGGTTCACTTCCGCGGCCAGGTCGAACAGCACGGCGACCGCCTCGGGCGTGCCGAAGTCGTTGTCCATCGCCGCCGCGAAGCGCGCCGCGTACGGGTCGGCCCAGTCGATCGCCACCTGCGCGGGCGCGACGGCGTCGAGCGCGGTGTACAGGCGCTTCAGCGCGCCGCGCGCGTCTTCCAAGTGCACGTCGCTGTAGTTCAGCGGGCTGCGGTAGTGCGTGCGCACGATGAAGAAGCGCAGCGTCTCGGCGTCGAACTTCTCCAGCACCTCGCGGATGGTGAAGAAGTTGCCCAGCGACTTCGACATCTTCTCGTTGTCGATGTTGACGAAGCCGTTGTGCATCCAGACCTTCGCCAGGGGAACGCCGTTGGCGCCCTCGCTCTGCGCGATCTCGTTCTCGTGGTGCGGGAACTGCAGGTCGGCGCCGCCGCCGTGGATGTCGAAGGTGTTGCCCAGGAGCGCGCACGCCATCGCGCTGCACTCGATGTGCCAGCCCGGACGGCCGCGGCCGTAGTCGCTGTCCCACTGCGCGTCCGCGGGCTCGCCGGGCTTGGCGGCCTTCCACAGCGCGAAGTCCAGCGGGTCCTCCTTGCCTTCCAGCACCGCCACGCGCTCGCCCGCATGCAGTTCGTCGAGCGACTTGCCCGAGAGCTTGCCGTAGCCGGGGAAGCGCCGCACCGCGTAGTTCACGTCGCCGCCGGCGCGGTAGGCGAGGCCCTTTCCCTCCAGCTGGCGGACGATGGAAAGCATCTGCGGGACGTAGTCGGTGGCGCGGGGGTCGTGGGTCGGACGCTCGATCGCCAGCGCGTCGAAGTCGCGGTACATCTCGGCGATCATGCGGTCGGTCAGCGAGCGCACAGTCTCGCCGTTTTCCAGCGAGCGGCGGATGATCTTGTCGTCGATGTCCGTGATGTTTCGCACGAACGTGACGCGGTAGCCGCGCGCCTTCAGCCAGCGCTGCACGACGTCGAAGGCCACGTTGGCGCGGGCGTGGCCCACGTGGCACAGGTCGTACACGGTGATGCCGCACACGTACATCCGGACGTGCCCCGGCTCGAGCGGGGAAAAGTCCTCCAGAGCACGCGTGAGCGTGTTGTAGATGCGCAGGCTCATTGAAATTCTCGGTGCGCCGTCGGCGCCGCCAGCCGCGTGCAGGTGTTGTTCTGGGGAGATCGCTTGAGCCGCGGCGCGGCCCCACGGCTACAATCGGCACGCAGTATATCGCCCCCCTTTGCCGCATTGGCGGCAAGCGTTGGAACAAGAGGCCTCATGAAGCTCGCGCGCCCGAACATCCACAAGACCTTGGCCCTCGCGGTCCTCGCCGTCGCCCTCGCGGCGTCGGGCACGGCGCGGGCCGATGAGTACGGGGACGTGAACCAGTTGCTGCGCACGGGCAAGCTCACCGACGCCCTGAACAAGGCCGACCAGTACCTGGCCGCCAAGCCCAAGGATCCGCAGATGCGCTTCCTCAAGGGCGTCGTGCTCACCGAGGCGGGCCGCACCAACGAGGCGATCGCCACCTTCCAGAAGCTCACCGAGGACTACCCCGAGCTGCCGGAACCCTACAACAACCTGGCGGTGCTCTATGCCGGGCAGGCGCAGTTCGACAAGGCGCGCGCCGCGCTGGAGATGGCGATCCGCACCAACCCCAGCTACGCCACGGCGCACGAGAACCTGGGCGACGTCTACGCGAAGCTCGCGAGCCAGGCGTACAGCCGGGCGCTGCAGCTCGATGCCGGCAACACCGCCGTGCAGCCCAAGCTCGCCCTGATCCGCGAGCTGTTCTCCACCGGCACCCGCGCCGCCGCGGCGCCGCGCCCGGGCAGCAGCGTGGCCGTCGCCGCCGCGCCGGCGGCGGCCGCCCGTCCCGCGCCTGCGCCCGCTCCGGCCGCCGCTCCCGCTCCTGCGGCGCGCCCTGCTCCGGCACCGGCGCCCGCCGTGGCCGCCGCTCCCGCCCCGGCGCCCGCGGCCGCGCCCGCCGCATCCGCTTCGGCCGACGCCAGCAAGGACGTCGAGCAGGCCGTGCGCGCCTGGGCCGCCGCCTGGTCCGCCAAGGACATGGCCGCCTACCTGGCCGCGTACGGCAAGGACTTCGACCCGCCCGGCCGCCAGTCGCGCAAGGCCTGGGAAGAGGAGCGCCGCGCCCGCATCGTCAACAAGTCGAAGATCTCCGTGAAGATCACCGACCTGAAGATCACCGTGGACGGCAACAAGGCCACCGCCCGTTTCCGCCAGGACTACGACGCCGACACGCTGCACGTGAACAGCCGCAAGACGCTCGAACTGGTGAAGGCCGGCGACCGCTGGGCGATCGTGCGGGAGAGCACCGGCGCCTGACGGCGCCGCACAGGTCGAAGGTCTTGCAGTTGAACCTCACTCCTGGCTCCTCCCTCCTGACGAAGGCCCTGCTGGCGCTGTGCTGCGCGGCCGCGTGCGCGGGCGCCGCCGACGCCGGCCCCCGCTCGAAGTCCCGCCACACCGCGACGCAGAAGGCGCAGGCGCCGCGCGACGGCGAGGCCGAGGCCCGCCTGATCGCGATCTACAAGCTGATCGGCCAGGCGCAGACGCGCACCGCGCTCGCGCGCGCCGAGGCGCTGGTGCGCGACCATCCCAACTTCGCGCTGGCGCAGCTCGTGTACGGCGACCTGCTCATGGCGCAGCAGGGCCCGGTGCGCGCCTTCGGCGACGTGCCGGAGAGCGCCGCGCGTGACGCCGGCCAGGTGCTCGCCGAACTGCGCGAGGAATCGCAGCTGCGCATGCGCGCGCTGCGCGAGCGCCCCCCGGCCGGGGCGGTGCCGGCCCAGTTCCTGCAGCTGTCGCCCAGGAACAAGCACGCGATCGCCATCGACACCTCGCGCGCCCGCCTGTACCTGTTCCAGAACGGCCCCGAAGGCCTCAAGCTGATCGCCGACTACTACATCTCGGTGGGCAAGTCGGGCTGGGAGAAGGTGGCCGAGGGCGACCTGCGCACGCCGGTGGGCGTCTACTACATCACCAGCAACCTGGACCCGAAGTCGCTGAAGGACTTCTACGGCGTCGGCGCGCTGCCGATCAACTACCCCAACCCGTACGACGCGCGCCGCGGCAAGACCGGCCGGGGGATCTGGCTGCACGGCACGCCGCCCGACCAGTTCTCGCGCGCGCCCAAGGCCACCGACGGCTGCGTGGTGCTGGCCAACCCGGACCTCGAGCGCATCATCCGCACCGTCGAGATCCGCACCACGCCCGTGGTGATCGCGCCCTCGCTGCGCTGGGTGCCGCCGGCCAGCGTGCAGGCCGAGAACCGCCACTTCCACGACGTGCTGCAGGCGTGGCGCCAGGCCAAGGCCAGCGGCGACTTGAACCGCCTGCTCTCGTTCTACACGCCCGACTTCAGCGTCGACGGCAAGGCGCTGGCCGACGCCGCCCCGCTCATCAAGGTGGAGCTCGGCAAGATGCGCGGCCGCGCCATCGAGCTGAAGGACCTCTCCTTCCTGCGCTGGACCGACAGCGCCGACACCATGGTGGTAACCTTCGGCGAGGTGGCCGAGGGCGCCCGGGGCGGGCCGGTGAAGCGGCAGTACTGGGTGCGGCAAGGCCCGCAATGGAAGATCTTTTTCGAAGGAGTGATCGGTTGATGCCTGCCCTCACGCGCCGCCTGGCCGCCGCGACCCTGCTGCTCGGCTGCCTCGCCGGCGGCGCCTGGGCCGCCGACGCACCCCGCGTCAAGCTGGACACCACCGCCGGGGACATCGTGATCGAGGTCTACCCGGACAAGGCGCCCAAGACCGCCGCGAACTTCCTGCAGTACGTGCGCGACAAGCACTACGACGGCACGATCTTCCACCGCGTGATCGACCGCTTCATGATCCAGGGCGGCGGGTTCGACCGCAACATGGTCGAGAAGAAGACCCGCGCGCCCGTGCCGCACGAAGGCCGCGCGGCCTTCGCCAAGGGGCTGAAGAACGAGATCGGCACCGTGGCCATGGCGCGCACGAACGATCCCGACTCCGCCACCTCGCAGTTCTTCATCAACGTCGCGAACAACGCCTTCCTGGACCCGAAGGCCGACAATCCGGGCTATACCGTCTTCGGCCGCGTCGTCAGCGGCATGGACGTGGTCAACCGGATCAAGGGCGTGCAGACCGGCAATGCCGGCATGCACAGCGACGTCCCGCTGGCGCCGGTGGTGATCAACTCGGCGACCATCGTCAAGTAAGAGAGGCTTTCCCATGAACCCCAAGGTCGAACTGCACATCGCCGGCGGCGGCGTGATCACGCTGGAACTGGACGAGCAGAAGGCGCCCAAGACCGTCGCCAACTTCCTGAACTACGTGAAGAAGGGCCACTACGACGGCACCGTCTTCCACCGCGTGATCGACGGCTTCATGATCCAGGGCGGCGGTTTCGCCCCCGGCATGACGCAGAAGCGCACCGACGCGCCGATCGAGAACGAGGCGAACAACGGCCTGAAGAACCAGAAGTACAGCGTCGCCATGGCGCGCACCTCCGACCCGCACTCGGCGTCGGCGCAGTTCTTCATCAACGTCGCCGACAACGACTTCCTGGACCACAAGTCGCCCACGCCGCAGGGCTGGGGCTACGCGGTGTTCGGCAAGGTCGTGGGCGGGCAGGACGTGGTGGACCGCATCAAGGGCGTGGCGACGGGCAACCGCGGCGGCCACGGCGACGTCCCCAAGCAGGACGTCGTGATCGAGAAGGCGGTCGTCGCCTGAGCGCGGCCGCCGTGCCGGCAGCGCAGGAACTGCGCGCCGCCCCCGGCTGGCGCAGCGTCGAATGCATCTCCGACCTGCACCTGCAGGCGGCGGAGCCCTCCACTTTCGAGGTCTGGCGGCGCTACATGGGCGGCACCGGCGCCGACGCGCTCTTCATCCTCGGTGACCTGTTCGAGGCCTGGGTCGGCGACGACGCCGCGCAGGCCGAAGGCTTCGAGCGCGAATGCGCCGAGGTGCTGCGCGCGACGGCGCAGCGGCTGCCGGTGTTCTTCCTCGCGGGCAACCGCGACTTCCTGGTCGGAACCGGGCTCGCGCGGCAGACGGGCATCACGCTGCTGGAAGATCCCACGGTGTTCAGCTTCGGCGCGCGGCGCTGGTTGCTGTCGCACGGCGACGCTCTGTGCATCGCCGACACCGACTACCTCGCCTTCCGCGCGCAGGTGCGCGACCCCGCCTGGCAGCAGGCCTTCCTGGCGCAGCCGCTCGCGCGCCGGCAGGAACTCGCGCGCGGCATGCGGGCCGAGAGCGAGGAGCTGAAGCGCAGCGGCCGCGACTATCCCGACGTGGACACGGCCACGGCGCTGGACTGGCTGCGCGCGGCCAACGCCGAGGTGCTGGTGCACGGCCACACGCACAAGCCGGGCGACCATGCGATGGACGCCACGCACCGGCGCATCGTGCTGAGCGACTGGGATGCGGCCGCGGCGCCGCCACGGCTGCAGGCGCTGCGCCTGCACGCCGACGGCCGCAGCGAGCGCGTCGCCCTGGCCTGATGTGGGCCTGGCTGCGCCGGCGCCGCCGCGCGCCGGAACTGCCCGACGCGCTGTGGCGCGCGACGCTCGCGCGCTATCCCTTCCTCGCCGAACGCGCCGGGGCGCATGTCGACCGGCTGCGCGCGCTCGCCGCGGAGTTCCTCGCGCGCAAGGAATTCCATGGCGCCGGCGGACTGGCGATCACGGATGAAATCGCGCTGGCGATCGCCGCGCAGGCGGTGCTGCCGGTGCTGCACCTGGGGCTCGCCTGGTACGACGACTTCGTGACCGTGGTCGTGCACCCCGACGAGGTGGTGGCCCGGCGCACCGCGATGGACGAAGCGGGAGTGGTCCACGACTGGGACGAGGTGCTGGCCGGCGAGGCCATGGAGGGCGGCCCCATCATGCTGAACTGGCGCGACGTCGCGCAGGCGGGGACGACGGCGGAAAGCGGCTTCAACGTGGTGATCCACGAGTTCGTCCACAAGATCGACCTGCGCGACGGCGCGCCGGACGGCTGCCCGCCGCTGCGCTCGCGCGCGGCGCGGGAGCGGTGGTTGGGGGTGATGCAACCGGCGTACGAGCGCTTCCGCGAGCAGGTGACGATCGCCGAACGCTTCGGCGGCGAGCCGACCTGGCTCGACCCTTACGGCGCGACGGCGATCGACGAGTTCTTCGCCGTGGCGTGCGAAGCGTATTTCGTGAACCGCGGGCGGTTCATGCAGGAGTTTGCGGAGCTGACGGCGTTGTTCGACGGGTTCTATCTGCCGTCGGTGTGATGCTGGGGTTCGCCTTCGGCTCACCGCCAGCCTACCCGAGGGGCGGCGGGGCTTCGTAGGCTGGCGGTGAGCCGACAGGCGAACCCCAGCGCCGCCCCCTCACCGCCGCAACAGCGCCTTCAACGCATTCTGCAACCGCCGCGCCGCCCCGGCCTCGTGCGCCGTCGCGAGCACCTTGGCGACGTCCGCGCCCCAGGTCTCCTGCGGCGACGGCTCGTGCCGGCGCGTGAGCAGCTGCAACTGCATCTGCCGCCGCGCCGCGATCTGCTCCGCCGGCGTCGGCACGTCCGCGGCGATCTCCAGGCGCAGCAGCGCTTCCGAGGCGTCGCCGGCGCCCGGCTGGCCCAGCGCCTGCGTCCACCCCTGCCGCACCTGCGGGCTCACCACCTTGCCCAGCTCCTGGTGGCTGGGCACCTGCTCCGCGGAGCGCTGCTCCCAGGCCGTCATGAGCTGCGTGATCGCCTCGCCGTGCGCCTGCACGGCGAGCTTGCGCAGCGCGGCCTGCGCGTGCTCCAGCGCCTCGCGCTGCGCGCGGAAGGCGGCGTCGCCCAGGCGCGGGCCCCGGTCTTCACGACGGTCGTCGCGGTCGCCGCGGAAGCCGCCGCCGCGGCGGTCGTCGCGCGCATCGCGGCCGCCCGGTCCGGGACGGCGCGCGTCGAAGCGGCCGCCGCGCGCGGGCGCGGCCACCTCGGGCCGGCGCGCGCCCGGCCGGTCGTCGCCGCGCATGGCCACGACGGGCTTGGGCGGCGCCTTGGGCGCGGCGGCCGGCGCCGGGGCGGCTTCGCCCTCGGCCGCGGCCGTTTCGCCTTCGCCCGGCGCCGCGGCTTCGGCCGGTGCGCCTGCCGCTTCGGCCGAAGCGCCGTCCGCCGCAGCGGCGGGAGCGGGCGCGTTCGCCGGCGCGGCAGCCGCCGCATCGTCGCGGGCGCGCAGCGCCTGTTCCAGCGCCGCCATCGCCGCGCGGATCTTCTGCGCGTCGCCGCTGCGCGTGGCGTCCTCCACGGCGCGCGAGGCATCCAGCACCGCGCGGTCGCGCGCGCTCATCGAGGCGGCGGCCTTCTCGCGCTCGGCCGTCTTGCGGTTGAAGGCGTCGTCGATCGGCTTGCGGAACGTGTCCCACAGCTTCTGTTCCTGCTTGCGGTCCAGCGGCACGGACTGCGCCTCGGCCTGCCAGCGCTGCTGCAGCGACTTGACGGCGTCGATGCGCAGCACCGGCGCCTCGCCCAGCTGGCGCGCTTCCTCGATCATCGCGTTGCGCCGCTCGACGCTCTGCTTCTGCGCCGCCTCCAGCGGCGCGCCCGCGAGCGCCATCGCTTCCTTCCACTGCGGCTGCAGTTCGGCGAAGGCCTTCTCGCTCAGGTGCCCCGCCTCGCGCCAGCGGTCGGAGAACTGGTGCAGCGCGCGGTTGAAGGCCTTCCAGTCGCCCAGCGCCGGCTGCGGGTTCGCGGCCGCCCAGGCCTTCACTTCCTCGATCAGCGCCAGGCGCGCGGCGCGGTGCTCCGCCGCCTCGCTCTTGACCTTGTCCAGCCACTCCTGCACCACCTTGTAGGCTTCGTTGCAGGCCTCGTCGAAGCGCTTCCACAGGGCGTGGTTGGGCGGGCCGCCCTGGTCGACCTGCTTCCACTGCTCGCGCAGGCTGCGCAGCGTCTCCTGCATCTTGCGGCCGCCGTAGCGCGGCTTGCGGGCAGGCGGCGTGGCCGGCGCGGCGGCGGGCGACACCGCCTGCGCTTCGGCTTCGGCCGCAGCCTCGGTGCCGGCCGTCGCGGCCGCGGGCGCCGTCGCCGGCGGCAGCGGCTCGAACAAGGCCTCGGCCTTGGCGACGAGCTCCTGCCGCAGCTGGTCGGCGCGCCAGCGCTGCCAGCCCTCCAGCTCGGTGGCGGCGCCGAGCGCGGCGTGCGCCTGCGCTTCCAGCTTGTCGTCCACCAGCCGGCCGTGTTCCTTCAGCGCGTTGCGCAGCGCGTTCGCGGCGCCGGCGCTCGCCTTGCCGTGGCCCTGCCCCACTTCCTGTTCCAGCTTCGCCAGCGCCTCGCCGACCACCTGGTTGGCGCGCGCGCGCTGCTCGGGATCGACCTTGGGCCTGGCCGGCTTGGCCGGCACGTTCTCGGCCGGCAGGCCGCGGGCCTGGCGCAGTTCGTCGGCCCACACGGGCACCGGCGGCAGCGGCGCGTTCGCGTCCGTCGCGGCGGCGCTGGCCTGCGCCACGGCGCTCTGGAAGGCGTCCCACACCACCTGGAGCTGCCCGCGCGAGGCTTCCAGCAGCGGCGGGAAGCGCGGGTCCACGCTGCTCCAGTTCGGGTCTTCCAGCAGGGCGGCGGCCTGCGCCTGCCACTGCGGCACGTCGGCGCGCAGCGCTTCGGCGGCGGCTTCCGCGTCCTTCCAGGACTTGGTGGACAGCACCTCGATGCGCTGCGCCAGCAGGACGGCGGCCTCGCGCTGGACCTGCACCCGGTTCTGCAGGTCCTCGATGCCGCGGATGCGTTCGGCCAGCTGCGTCTTGACGGTGGCCAGCGGCTCGCGGCTGAGGGGCGCGCCCGCCTTGGCGGCGTCGCGCTGCCAGGCCATCGCGTCGGCAATGTTCAGGCGCGGCTGGGCGAGCAGGTGGCGGGCCTTCTCGGCCCATTCGGCGGCGATCGCCTCCTGGCCGCGCGCGCGCTTGATCTCGTCGAGCTTCTCCCGCAGCGGGCGGGCCGCCCCCTTGTCGCGCGCGCTCAGTTCGCGGAACACCTCCTGCATCTGGTCGGCGCTGGGTTCGGCGGCCAGCCATTCGCGCACGCGGGCGGCGCGTTCGCCGGAGGTCGGCGCGGAAAAGGCACCCCCGGTCAGCGCGTCCAGCGCCTGGGTGTCGTGGGTCTTCAAGGTGCTCACTGCAGGAATCGTCGTCGGAATGGAAAGCCCCCGGAAGGGGGGCGAAGACCCTATTCTCACCGCGATTCGCGGCGCGGCGTGCGCCGCCCCAAATGGAAAGCCCGGCCAGGAGCCTGAAGCTGCCTGCCGGGCTGGACGGTCCGACCCGATGTCGCTGCCGTCTGGGTTCGCAACACGGACCGGGTGTCCGCATTGCGCCGGAAGCAAAGATTGCTTCCAAGAGGGGCCGGGGCTGCCACGGGATGTGGCCCTACCGGCTGACACCCGATCACTCGGGTGCAGACAAGTTAGGTCAGGGTCCCCCGCTTTTCAAATGCGCGTTTTCAATCGCGCGGGGCGCCATGATTGGGCGCCGGGCGGCGGTCCCCGCCATTCCGGACAGGCGGCGGCCCGCCGCCCGCCGGCCGACGAGCGGCCGCCGAGCACGCCACCAACGGCGGGGCGCTACCGATTTGCTAGCGACGGACCGCTGTCAGCCCCCGCCTGACACGGGACGGCGGCCTCCTCCGACGCCAGGGCGCGATGGCTCAGCCTTAAATTTTCCCCATTCAACAGAACCACGACGAATAAGAAACCATGCAAACATCCTTGACCCGGCATTTAGCGCCTGCCTAGAATCCGCCCCGTTCCCGGGCCGCCGCCCGGGCCAGACCAGAACCCGCTGCCGAACCCGGCGAGCCGGGCCGTGACAGGACCCCTCGCGAACGAGGCCCTCCGGTCCGACGGCGTACCAATCCAAACGGGGAGCCGAGGTGACCTGCCGCCCCAGCGCGGCACCCCACCCGGATCCACGCGTAGAAAGGAAGTGCTATGACAGCGCTAGGAAAACTGGGCCGGGGCGTGCAGACCTTCGTCAGCGACGTCGCCCAGGGCTTTTTCGAGATCACGCACAACGGCTTCGCGGTGGTGGGGCTGGCGGTGGTGTTCTCCGCGCTCACCCTCCTCGCCCGGCCCGACCTGCGCCAGGCCAGCGAATCGCACCTCATGACCTGGCTGCATGCGCGCCAGGCGCAGGCGCTCGGCCTCGTGCCCGAGCTCGATGCCATCGACCGCGCCACGGCCCTCAACCCCAAGGACCTGCCCAAGCAGCAGGCCGCCGTCGCCTACTGGCTCAGCAAGAAGTACCGCGTCGCGCCCGAGCCCCTGAGCGCCCTGGTGGCCGAGGCCTACGAGATCGGCGGCCGCACCCGCATCGACCCGCTGCTGCTGCTCGCCGTGATGGCCGTGGAATCCAGCTTCAACCCCTTCGCCCAGAGCCCGGTGGGCGCCCAGGGCCTGATGCAGGTCATGACCGGCATCCACAGCGACAAGTACGAGAGCTTCGGCGGCAAGCTGGCCGCCTTCGACCCGGTGACCAACCTGCGCGTCGGCGCCAAGGTGCTGCAGGAGTGCATCCAGCGCGCCGGCTCGGTGCAGGCCGGCCTGAAGTTCTACGTGGGCGCGGCGCTGCTGCCCGAGGACGGCGGCTACGCCGAGAAGGTGCTGGCCGAGCACGCCCGCCTGCAGGCCGTGGCCGGCCTCCGCCCCATCCCGCTGCCGGCGCCCCAGCCGCTGCGCACCGTGGCGCCGGTCGAGACGCCGCCGGCCAAGCACGCCGACGCCGCGGCCCCCGCCGTCTGAACGGGTAAACTATCCACGTACGCGACTGGCGATAGGCGCGCCGCCGCAAGGCCGGCGCGCTGACGTGGATTCCCCGGGGCATCGCGCCCCGCCAAACCACGGGGGAGCGTGCCTCGTGTTCCGCCGTTCGCCTGGGCAGCCCTTGTCATTGCACAGGGACATCTTCAGGACTGCCACATGTACGACCGCCGCATCCTCATCGAACAGACCGACCCCGAACTCTGGGCCGCCATCCAGGCCGAGAACCGCCGCCAGGAAGAGCACATCGAGCTGATCGCCAGCGAGAACTACGCCTCGCCCGCCGTCATGGCCGCGCAGGGCACCCAGCTCACCAACAAGTACGCCGAGGGCTACCCCGGCAAGCGCTACTACGGCGGCTGCGAGTACGTCGACGTCGCCGAGCAGCTGGCGCTGGACCGCGTGAAGAAGCTGTTCGGCGCCCAGGCGGCCAACGTGCAGGCGCACTCCGGCGCCCAGGCCAACGAGGCCGTGTTCCTGGCCTTCCTGAAGCCGGGCGACACCATCATGGGCATGAGCCTGGCCGAGGGCGGCCACCTGACCCACGGCATGGCGCTCAACATGAGCGGCAAGTGGTTCAACGTGGTGAGCTACGGCCTGGACAAGGACGAAGCCATCGACTACGACGCGATGGAGCGCAAGGCCCACGAGCACAAGCCCAAGCTGATCATCGCCGGCGCCTCCGCCTATTCCCTGCGCATCGACTTCGAGCGCTTCGCCAAGGTGGCGAAGGATGTCGGCGCGCTCTTCATGGTGGACATGGCCCACTACGCCGGCCTGATCGCCGCGGGCGTCTACCCCAACCCCGTCCCGCACGCGGACGTGGTCACCTCCACCACCCACAAGAGCCTGCGCGGCCCGCGCGGCGGCTTCATCCTGATGAAGCCCGAGCACGAGAAGGCGATCAACAGCGCCATCTTCCCCGGCCTGCAGGGCGGCCCGCTGATGCACGTCATCGCCGCCAAGGCGGTGGCCTTCCAGGAGGCGCTGCAGCCCGAGTTCCGCGCCTACCAGCAGCAGGTGGCGCGCAACGCCCAGGTCGTCGCCGAGACCCTGGTCGAGCGCGGCCTGCGCATCGTGAGCGGCCGCACCGAGAGCCACGTGATGCTGGTGGACCTGCGCTCCAAGGGCATCACCGGCAAGGAAGCCGAGGCCGTGCTGGGCCAGGCCCACATGACCATCAACAAGAACGCGATCCCGAACGACCCGGAAAAGCCGATGGTCACCAGCGGCGTGCGCGTCGGCACGCCCGCCATGACGACCCGCGGCTTCAAGGAAGAGGAAGCGCGCCTGACCGCCAACCTGGTGGCCGACGTGCTGGACAAGCCGCGCGACGCCGCCAACATCGCCCGGGTGCGCGAGCAGGTCAGCGCCCTGACCCGCCGCTTCCCGGTCTACAAATAGGCCTGCCATGAGGTGCCCGTTCTGCGGCCACGCCGACACCCAGGTGGTGGAGACGCGCATGGCCGAGGACGGCGGCTTCATCCGCCGGCGCCGCCAGTGCGCGCACTGCGAGAAGCGCTTCACCACCTACGAGCGGCCCGACGTGGCCTTCCCGGCGGTGGTGAAGAAGGACGGCCGCCGCATCGAGTACGACCGCACCAAGCTGCTCGGCTCGATGAAGCTGGCGCTGCGCAAGCGGCCGGTCAGCACCGAGCAGATCGACAACGCCGTCGAGCGCATCGAGGAAAAGCTGCTCAACCTGGGCGTGCGCGAGATCCCCAGCTCGCGCATCGGCGAGCTCGTGATGCGCGAGCTCAAGAAGCTGGACAAGGTGGCCTACGTGCGCTTCGCCAGCGTCTACCGCAGCTTCGAGGACCTCGACGACTTCAAGCTGGTCGTCGACGAGATCCGGCGCTAGCCGCACGATTTCAATTTCACCTGCTGCGTCCGCGGCCGCCCGGTCGCGTTGATCACCACCTGCCGGCCCGTTCCGGGCTCGGGCGAAGCGCTGCACAGGGTCAGCGTGCCCGCCTGGAAGCCGCCGCCCGCCAGCTTGGTCGCGCCGCTGGGCGCATAGCTCACGTACTTCGCGACGCTGGAGGTGCCCGTCAACCTCAGCGAGCCGGCGAGCGCCGGCTGCACGTGCAGCAGGGGCTCGGCAGCGGACCGCTGGCCGTTGCCGTTGGCGTCCGCGAAGACGATCCAGCCCTGCTGCCAGCCGCCGGCGGCCGCGCACGACTGCCCGTCGGCGGACTTGCACATCACGACGCGCACGCGGCGCTTGATCGCCTCGCTGCGCGTGAGCAGCAGGCCCCCCAGCAGGTCGCTGCCGGCCGTGGACAGCTGCATGCGGCGCACCAGGAAGCCGAACGAGGGCACGGCCGCCGAAGCCAGCAGGGCCGCCACCGCCAGCACGATGACGCATTCGACGAGGGTGAAGCCGCGGGCCCGGTCCATGGCCGCCAATCTAGGCAGGCGCGCCGGCGGCCGGAAGCAAATCAGGCCGCCCGGTGGGCGGCCTGATTGCGCGGCGAGGATGCCGAAGACCGCACTAAACCGCTGCGGCCCCGGCGCGGAGCGCTACTTGCGGTACCAGTAGGTGCGCTTGAGGTTCTTCGGGATCACGGTGCCGATGTTGCAGTTCTCCAGGGCGGAGGTGCAGGGCGCGGTGTTGGTGCCGCCCGCCTGGGTGCCCGACATGCCGCAGCCGATGCAGAACTTCTCCTGCGTCTCGGTCTTGTTGCCGTTGGCGTCCGTCTCCGTGATCGTGATCAGGCCCGTCACCGCGCTGGGCGGCAGGCCGCCGCCGGACAGCTCGTTGCGCGTGATGCTGCCGGTGAAGGGGCTGATCGCGTACGCCCGGGCGGCGCCGAGGTTGGCCACGCAGGTGTTGGTCTTGTCCTTCGGCTGGTTGGTCGAGAAGAAGATCTGCCCGTTCACCGCCACCGGCGCGTTCACGCCCTTCTCGCCCAGCGTGGCCGTCTTGCTCGCGTCGGGCTTGTTGGTCGCGTCGTTCCAGCCGGCGCCGACGAAGTTGATGTAGAAGCCGTTCTTCGTCCCGTCGTAGGTGAGGTACGTGGCGTTGAACAGGTCGGTGTCGCTGGCCGTGACGTTCTCGGTGACCGTCCCCGTGCCCGACGTCGACGTCATCACGCTGGTGTTCACGTCCTTGACCATGAAGAACCGGTCCTGGACGTGGTACGCCGAGAAGGTGTTCGCCTCGTCGCGCAGCGGGTGCTCGCGGTCGCCGGACACGATGGACAGCGCGTCGTATGACTGGGGCGCGCCCGCGGCCCGCACGCTCAGCACCGCCGGCGGGAAGAAGAACTTCCGCGGCGTCGCGCCGGCCGCGCACTCGCCGGTGTTGCACCCCAGCTGGGCGATGCGCGTGACCTTCCAGTCGCCGACGGTGCCCATGCTCACGTCGGCGCGCCACAGGTTCCCGCCCAGGTCGCCCCAGTAGAACTTGTCGGTGAAGCCGTCGAGGTCGCGGTCGACGAAGGCGATGTCCGCCGGCGTCGCGTACTTCATGCCGCTCACCTGCCGGCAGTTGGCCGTGCTGGCGGGGCAGGAGACGCTGGCGCTGAACACCTTGGCGCCGGTGAGCGCGTCGATCACGAAGATGCCGCGGCCCATGGTGTCCCCGCTCGGCGGCTCGGCGTCCTGCGCCGGGTCGTAGCCGGCGCCGAAGACCAGCACCGGGGTGCGCACGAGCTTGCCGGCCACCATGGTGCCGTAGTTCTGCAGCAGCGTCAGGCGCGGGCGCGACCAGGTCTGGCCCAGTTCCTCGAAGCCGGTGGTCTGCTGGCTGATCGACCACAGCACCTTGGGCTGCAGCGGCTGCGTGACGTCGATCGCGTACATCAGGCGGCCGCCGCGGCGCATCGTCAGGTAGATGATCGCCTGCTCGATGCTGTTGTCCGGCTTCAGCTTCTGGTACACGCCGGTCGGCCCGTCCACGAAGTAGTCCTTGGGCTGGGCCGTGGACAGGAAGGAGCCGGGGAACTTCAGCTCCGGCGCGTTGGCGCGGTAGCGGTTGATCAGCTGGAAGTGCTCCGGCAGGATCAGGCCCCACAGCTCGCCGCCCGCGGGCACGGTGACGTCGCTGGTGACCGTGCCGGAGGTGACGGTGCCGGTGATCGCGTTTTCCTGGTTGCCGTTGACGGCGCGGTAGACACCGTCGTTGGAGCCGTAGAACACCACGATGCCGCGCGAGTCGCCGTAGTTGATCACCAGCGGCCGCGAGTGCAGCACGTCGCCGTGGACGGACGGGCGGACCGTCACGCCGTTGCCCGGGCCCTTCTCCTCGCCCTGGTTGTCCTGGCCGCGCAGCCACCGGATCATCACGTCCTTGTCGGGGGACGTGTTGCCGCTATAGGCCTGGATGTTGTTGCCCGTCGCCGGCGAGGCGGGGGTCAGCGGGATCGGGCCGTAGGTGAAGCTGCTGCAGCTCGTGTCGGCGCCGCAGTTGATCTGGAAGGTGCCGACGTAGCCGGCCTCGCTGGCCGGGGCGGCGCCCGACGCGGCGCTGATGTCCACCGTGGCGCCGTTCACGAAGGAGCCGCCGACCGTGACCATGCCCGTCACCGACGCCAGGTTGCCCGTGCGCTTGAGGTTGCCCGTGGCGATCGTGCCCGTCGCGCCGGCGCCCGGGACGCTCACGCTGCCGAAGCCGGTGGCGGCCTCGGGCGGCGTCGCCGTGATGTCGAACTGGAACGTGTTGCAGGTGCCGGTGCAGCGGATGGTCGCGCCGCTCACCAGGTAACCCGCTTCGTTCGGGAAGCTGCCGGTGCTGGTGATGTCCACCTTGTCGCCGTTGGCGAACCACTTGTCCGGGGCGCCGGTGGCGGTCGCCGAGGTGGCCGCCGTCGTGCCGTCGCGCTTCAGCGAGATGCTCTTGCCCGTGGTCGACGGCGCGACGCTGCCGGCGCCGCCCGACTTGGAAGCGTTGCCCGAGGGCGTGGCGATGGTGAAGCTCCGCAGGCCGGTCACCGAGGTGATGACCTGGGCGCCGACGTAGCCGCCGGTGTTGCCCTTGTAGTTGGACCCGGAGATCGTCACCGTCTGGCCCACGTGGAAGCCATGGTCCTGCGCCGTCTGGACGGTGTACGTCCCGCCGGAAAGGTCGATCGAGTTGATCGCCACCGACCGGGGCGAATGCACGGCCGTGTAGCTGTTCAGCGCCGGGCTGACCGGGTAGACGGGGATCGAGAAGGTGAACTTGTTCGCCGCCGGCTTGGTGGCGATCACCCAGGTGCCGTTGAAATCCGCCGGGGTCACGCCCGAGATGCGGATGGTCTGTCCCGCCGTGTACGGGGTGTCGACGGAGGTCGTCACCGTGACCGTCTCGCTGTTGGAGCCGGTGGTGGTGCTGGTCGTGCGCTTCAGGTCGGTGATCGTGTAGGTGCCCCCCGAGCCCGGCACGCTGACCGTGTACGGGATGGTCGACACCGGGTTCGGGTAGTCCGGCAGGCCGTCCATGGTGAACTGGGTTCCGTTCAGCACCGTTACCGTCTGCGTGCGGTTGTATTCCGGCTGCCCCGCGTTGCGGATCGTGACGATCGAGCCGGTGCGGAAGCCGTGGTTACCCACGGTGGTGATGGTGGCGGTCGTTCCGTTGCGCACGATGGACGACACAGGGACCGTCAGCGCCGAGCCGAAGGAGGCGGCGGCGATGTTCGTGTTGGTCGTCGAGAAGTCGTTGTCCGGGTGCGCCAGGTCCTTCTCGCACGGGTTCGTGATGTCGCCGTCGCCCTGCGGGCAGTAGGTGTACACCCGCCGCGGGTTGACGCTGGTGCCGCTGGCGCCCGCGAAGGTCGCCGTGAGGTTCTGCTTGCGCAGCTGCTGGGCGACGCCGCCCTTTTCCACCACCTCGCCGTCGGCCATGTCGTAGCCGTGCGGCGGCGTGCCCTTGGGGTCGTTGACGAAGAAGCCGCCCTTGCTGTCCGGCAGGGTGGCCGTGTCCTTGTAGGTCCAGAAGCTGATCGCGTCCGGCGCCAGGAAGCCCGTGCCGCCGGAGGTGATGGCGGGCTTCGGGCAGCCGGTGCCGGTGCAGGCGTCGCCCATCACCAGGTTGCCGGAGCTGTTGCGGATCAGCTGGTACTGCTTCAGGTTGCCCAGCCAGCGCGGCGCGCCGGAGGAGTCGGGGCGGAACATGCCCAGGAAGATCTGGTTCAGGTAGCTGCCCTCGGCGTTCACCGACACCGGCAGCGAGGCGGACGAGAACACGCTGTTGACCGCCTGCACCTCGTTCAGCGCCGACGCCAGCGCGGCCGCCATCTCGGACGCGTTGCCGACGCGGAAGTTCTTGCCGCCGCCCTTCTCCGCCATCTTCGACAGCAGCGCCGGGTAGTCCGCCGTGCACTGGTTGCTGTTGTTGTCGATGATGCCGATGGAGTAGGTGGTGATGTTCTGCATCCCCTCCTGCGTGCTGGTGCCCGCGTCCTGGGAGAACATCAGGCGGGCCCACTCGTCCGCCCAGTTCTCGGACCAGTCGTTGCTGTTGTTGGCGGCGGGCTTCGAGGTGATGTTCTTGGAACCGCAGATCGCCGGGTTGAAGGTCACCGTCTCCTTGATCTTGGCCTGCAGGGCGGTGCTCGCGCCGGCGGCCGCCAGCGCGCCCGTGCCGGAGTCGTTCTCGTTGGCCGGCGTCTTGTCCGTATTGCCGATGTAGATGATGAAGTTCTTCTGGCAGTCCTGCAGCAGCGAGGGCGAATAGGACTTGCCCGAGAGGCCGGTGCGGCCGTTGTAGTAGGCCCAGGCCTCCTGCATCATCGCGCCGGAGGCGGCGCTGTTGACGGTCACGTTGAAGGCGTTGCTGCCGCCGCTGTTGTCCTTCTGCCACTGCTTGACGAAGTTCGTGAGGCTCGCCTTGTTGTTGGTGTCCATCAGCGCGAGCTTGCGCAGCAGGCAGCCGCCGGTGCCGCCCTGGCAGACCTCGTGCCAGCCCAGGTTGGTGGTGGGCCGCGACTCGGTGGCGAAGTTGTTGGCGTTGCCGACCATGATGCCGATGTTCAGCGCGCCGTTGGGCAGCGAGTTGATCGCGTCGACCAGGGCGCACTGGATCACGCCGCCGGCCGTGCCGCTGCCGAGGGAGGGTGCCTCGTTCGTGCCCTGGTAGCCGCTGCAGCCGCCGCCGCCCCAGGTGGAGGCGATGTTCGAGCTGTTGTCGATCACGAACAGCACGTTCGGCGTGCCCGACGTGCCCGCGTTGTCGACGTAGATGTCGATGTCCTCCGCGCGCAGGTTCGTCGAAACGGCGGCCAGCCCGAGCGTGAGCAGCATCAGGAAGGCCTGGAAGATGGTTCGTAGTTTTTTCATGACAGCTCCTGCGCCCTTGCGGGCCTGCAAGATCACGGGCATTGCACCTCGGCTCCCACACGCACGGAGACGCCTTGCAGCAGCGTCGCCTTGCTCCCTGACCTGTCGTCGTCGACATCCGCCTGGATGTCCCATTGCTGGTCCTTGCAGGCGGTGGGGCTGGTGGTCAGCGTGTTGTTCGTGGTCACCAGCTTCTCGGTATCCGCGGTTTCGAAGCAGGCCAGGTCGCCCGTCTTGGTCGGGTCCAGGTCCGCGTTGTTGATCGGCTTGTTGTAGAGGCAGCCCGGCTTGCTGACGGCCACCGTGTAGGTGCCGCCACCCGTGGAGATGGTCGGGCTCTGGCTCGTGATGGTGCTGATGTTCGGCGACGTGTTGATCGTCTGGATCATCGACTCCAGCGCCACCTGCGCGGCGGAGACCGCCTCGGTCTCGGCCTGCACGTTGCCGGTGATCTTCAGGTTGATGTTGCCGAAGCGGATGGCCGACGCGACGATCAGCGTCAGCACCACCAGCATCACCAGCGCGACGACCAGCGTCATGCCCGCCTGGCGGCGTTGCCCGTTCATGGCTGCCTCCTGCCGCTGGGATTGACCAGGCGCACCGACTGCACGAAGGCGTGGCGCTTGTAGGCGTCGTTCTTGGGGCCGAACGCGGGGGAGGTTCCCATGTCGTAGGTCTTGTCGTCCGTGTAATCGGGGGACTTCTCCAGGCTGCGCGCCACCAGGTGGATGCGCAGGGCCATCACGTCGCCCATGTTCAGGTGCGTGAGGGCGCTGCCGTCCACGTCGCTGTCGGGGGCGCCGTCGCTGTCGGTGTCCAGGCCGTAGTCGATCTGCAGCGTGTCGATGCCTTCGGCGATGGTGACCGGGTCCGACCAGGCGGCGGCGCCGGACTCGGCCGCCAATTCGATCATCTTGAGCGTCGGGATCGGGTTGCCGTTGTCGCCGGCCGTGCAGCTGCCGGAGACCTGCACGCTGCATTTCGAGACGTAGTAGATGTGGGCCAGCACCCGGCGCACGGTCGCGGTGGTCACCTTGTCCTTGCGCTTCAGCGGGAAGTTGGTCGCGTTGGTCGTCGCGTCGGCGCCCAGGTGCATGGTGGACGCGAAGGCGGTGCCCGCGGTGTTCAGGCCCGTCTGCAGGTACGGCTGGCCCTCCACCAGCTTGCCGAGGTCCGGCAGGCCGCCGGTTTCCAGGGCGCTCGTGTCCGGGTCGGCGTGGCGGATCACCAGGATGTCGGTGCCGGGCAGCTGCTCCTTGACGCAGGAGGGCACGGCGCCGGAGGCCGGCGCGTCGAAACCCTGGATGTGCAGCTGCGTCGCCGCCTCGATGTCGGCGAGGGCCAGGCTGCACGGATCCGGCAGCGCCGTCAGCGCCGCCGTGGTCGGCACGCCATTGAGTTCGCCCCAGTAGCCGGCCAGCTGGATGTCGTCGGCCATCGCGCGGATCGCGTAGCGGCCGTTCTCGATCATGCGGCCGGCCCGGTCCACTTCGGCGCGGTTGCCGCTCTGCGAGGCGATGAGCGCGGCGATCGCGGCCACCATCAGCAGGCCGATGGTGATCGAGACCATGAACTCGATCAGGGTCAGGCCGCGCTGGCGGCTGCGCAAGGTCGGCTGGGAGGTCCGGAAGGAATTCATGATCAGCTCGCCACCGCCGGCAGGACGGTGATGCTCACGGCACGGCGCTGCGCGTCGTCCGAACCATAGGAACCGGTGCCGCAGGTGATGCCGGCCGGCGGCGCGCCGGCGGCCTGGCTGCCCTGCCACGCCACGCTGACCTGGAAGATCCCGGTGGCCGCGTCCTTCTGGATGCAGCCGCGGGCGCCCAGCATGGCGCCGACGTTCGAGCCGCCGCCGCTGGTTTCGGCACTGCCCTTCAGCAGGCTGTCCCACGCCTCCAGGTCCTCGTCGGCACGGGCCTGCTGGGTGCCGCTGCCGACGCCGCACGGCGGGATGGTGGGAGAACCCGTGCCCAGCGTGACCGCCACCGCGTAGCAGTCCGCCGCCACGCGGTTCGAGTTGATCCGGGCGGCCATGTCCTGCACCAGCAGCATCGCCTGGGCGCGCTGGTAGGACTCCAGCTGCGCCCGCTGGCTCTGGATCATCACGCCGATGAGCCCCAGCAGGCCGACCATCAGGATGATCAGCGCGACCAGGATCTCGATCAGGGTGGCGCCGCGCTGCCCGTGCAGCGGGCGGGGAGAAGGCGTGCTCATGGTGTCGGGCAGCTGGTGCTGGTCGTGTTCGGGACGCCGTCGCTGCGGATCGTCAGGCAGCGGACCTGCTTGGTATGGGCCGTGGCGAACTCGAAGCTGAGCGTCGTCGCCGGATCCAGGCGGCCATTGCCCTGGTACGACACCGCGGTCGTCGTCGACGGGTCGATCGGGGTGATGTCCACCGTCCCGAGCGAGCCCTGGGTCGACAGCGTCGTGCCCCCGCTCGCCACGGTCCAGCCGTTGCTCCAGCTGCCACCGGTCTGCGCCATCGTGACCGTCGCGTTGCGCTTGACGGCCTCGCTGCGGGCCAGCAGCAGCGCCGCGGCGAAGTCGAAGGCGGCGCCCTTGACCTTCTGGGTGGCCGTGAACTCGCGGAAGGACGGGATCCCGATGCCCATCAGGACCGCCGCGACCGTGAGCACCACGATCAGCTCGATCAGGGTGAAGCCGGACTGCCTGCGCACGACGGGCTCCCTCACCAGCAGTCGGCCGCGCCGCCGCTGGCCTCCTTTTCGCCGGTGTTCTTGAGCGTCAGCGTGCCGCACTTGCTGTCGTTGCCGATCTGGGCTCCCTTGGGGGTCGCCGTGAAGGAGTAGGTCGGGGGCGTCGCGGCGCTGTCGGCCGTGACGGTGATGTCGTAGGCGGAGGCCACGTCGGGCGGAACGGCGACCTTCAGGTCGGCCAGGGAGGTGGCGTAGCTGCGGGCGTTGAGCATGTACTGCTCCTGCCGGCTCGCCGCGGTCTGCATGATCGCCTGCGCGGCCGCGCGCTTGCCGCGGGCCACGTACCGGGTGTACGACGGATACGCGATCGACGCCAGGATGGCCACGATCGCCACCGTGATCATCAGCTCGATCAGCGTGAAGCCGCGCTGGGTTTTCAATGCTCTCTCCTGGTCCCGGAATGCTCGAATGGTCGCAACCTTATCGGACCCCCAGTTGGCATGCCATCGGGTGGGGACAACCGGTCGGATACGCAGCCCGAAAGGTGGAGCGGCCGCCGCATGGATGAGAATGGGGGGATGAACGCGCACGATCGCTGGCTCTGCAGGGCGCTCGAACTCGCGCGCCGCGCCGTCGGCCACACCGAACCGAACCCTCGCGTCGGCTGCGTTCTCGTGTCCGCCGACGGCACGCGCGCGCTGGGCGAAGGACACACGCAGCCGGCGGGCCAGGCGCACGCGGAGGTCGCGGCGTTGCGCGACGCTGCGGCGCGCGGCGAAGACGTGCGCGGCGCCACCGCGTACGTGACGCTCGAGCCCTGCGCCCACCACGGCCGCACCGGTCCCTGCTGCGACGCGCTCGTGGCCGCCGGCATCGGCCGCGTCGTCGCATCGCTCGCCGACCCCAATCCGCTGGTGGCCGGACAGGGCTTCGCCCGCTTGCGCGCCGCCGGCGTCGCCGTGGAGGTGGGGCCCGGCGCGGCCGAGGCACGCGCCCTCAACATCGGCTTCCTCAGCCGCATGGTGCGCGGGCGCCCTTGGGTGCGGATGAAGATCGCGGCATCGCTCGACGGCCAGACCGCGCTGGCGAACGGGCAGAGCCAGTGGATCACGGGCGAGGCGGCGCGCGCGGACGGCCACGCCTGGCGCGCCCGCGCCGGCGCGCTGCTCACCGGCATCGGCACGGTGCTGGAGGACGACCCGCGCCTCGACGTGCGCCTGGCGCCGGTCGGCAGCCAGCCGCCCCTGGTCGTCGTCGACAGCCGCCTGCAGTCCCCGGCGACGGCGGCGCTGTTCGACGTGCCCGGGCGGCCGGTGTGGATCTACGCCGCGGAACGGCATCCGAAGGCGGAGGAGCAGCTGCTCGCGCGCGGCGCGACCGTCACCCACCTGCCCGGCGCCGGCCACAAGGTGGACCTGGAAGCGCTGCTGAAGGACCTCGCGGGACGCGGCGTCAACGAACTGCACGTGGAAGCCGGGTTCAAGCTCAACGGCTCGCTGCTGCGCGAGGGACTGGTGGACGAATTCCTGGTCTACCTCGCGCCGAAGCTGCTCGGGACGGGGCAAGGCATGGTGAACATCGGGCCTCTGGCGGGGCTGGACGAGGCGGTGGGACTGGAGTTCGAGAGCGTGGAACGGGTGGGGGCGGACCTGCGGATCCTCGCCCGGATCCCCGGCCGCGCCGACTTCTAGCCACCGCCCTCACCCCGGCCCTCTCCCGCGAGCGGGAGAGGGGGCCTGAAGAACCTGCGAAAATGCCGGAATGTTCACCGGCATCATCACCGGCGTCGGGCGTATCGCCGCCATCGACGACCTCGGATCTTCCCAGCAGCACGGCAAGCGGCTCACCGTCACGGCGCCGGCCGGCTACCTGGACGATGTGGGGCTGGGGGACAGCATCGCGCTCAACGGCGCCTGCATGACGGTGACCTCGCTCGACGCCAACGCGGGCCACTTCACGATCGACATCTCCGCCGAATCCCTGGACAAGACCGCGGGCCTGGACCAGCCGGGCGCCGTCAACCTGGAAAAGGCCCTGCGCCCCCAGGACCGCCTGGGCGGCCACCTCGTGTCCGGCCACGTGGACGGCGTCGGCCGCGTGCTGAAGATGGAAGCCGTGGGCGAGAGCTGGGAGCTGCGCATCCTCGCGCCGAAAACACTCTCGAAATACCTGGCGTACAAGGGCTCGATCACCGTCAACGGCGTCAGCCTCACCGTCAACAGCATCGCCGACACCGCCGAAGGCACCGAGCTGAGCATCAACCTCATCCCCCATACCGTGCAGAACACCGCCCTCCACGCCCTCCAGCCCGGCGCGCGCGTCAACCTGGAAATCGACCTGATCGCCCGCTACGTCGAGCGCATGCTGGGCACGCAGGGGACGCAGCCATGAACGCCCGCGCGCCCGTGCCGGTCGCGCCGGTCGAGGAAATCGTCGCCGAGATCCAGGCCGGCCGGATGGTCATCCTCGTCGACGAGGAAGACCGCGAGAACGAAGGCGACCTGGTGCTCGCCGCCGAACACGTCACGCCCGAGGCGATCAACTTCATGGCCCGCTTCGGCCGCGGCCTCGTGTGCCTCACCCTCACGCGCGAACGCTGCGAACGCCTGCGCCTGCCGCCCATGGTGGCGCGCAACGGCACGAAGATGGGCACCGCCTTCACGGTGTCGATCGAGGCCGCCGAAGGCGTCACGACCGGCATCTCCGCCGCCGACCGCGCCCGCACGGTGCAGGCCGCCGTCGCCCGCGACGCGAAGCCCGAGGACCTGGTGCAGCCCGGGCACATCTTCCCCCTGCAGGCCGTCGAAGGCGGCGTGCTGATGCGCGCCGGCCATACCGAGGCCGGCTGCGACCTCGCCGCCCTCGCCGGGCTGACGCCCGCGGCCGTGATCTGCGAGATCATGAAGGACGACGGCACCATGGCGCGGCTGCCGGACCTGCAGCTGTTCGCCGCCGAACACGGCCTGAAGATCGGCACGATCGCCGACCTGATCGGCTACCGCAGCCGCACCGAAACCCTCGTGCGCAAGCTCGGTTCGCGCCCGCTGGCCACGGCCTGGGGCGAATTCATCGCCCACGCCTGGAGCGACCAGCCCACGCAGGACCTCCACCTGGCGCTCGTGCGCGGCCAGTGGGAACCCGGCCAGGTGGTGCCCGTGCGCGTGCACGAGCCGCTGTCGGTGCTCGACGCCCTGGAAGTGGACCGCACGATGCACTCGTGGAGCCTCGACGCGAGCCTGAAGCACATCGCCGCCGCGGGCTGCGGCGTGGCGGTGCTGCTCAATTGCGGCGAGAGCGCGGCGCAGCTGCTGGAGCAGTTCCAGGGCACGGCGCGCGCCGCCCAGGCGCCCGAGCGCGGCCGCATGGACCTGCGCACCTACGGCATCGGCGCGCAGATCCTGCGCGAGTGCGGCGTGCGGAAGATGAACCTCATGGGCACGCCCCGGCGCATGCCCAGCATGGCCGGCTACGGCCTGGAAGTGGCGGGCTTCACGCCCCGCCCCACCCGCTGACAAGGAAAGCAATGTTCGGAGCAGACAAGGGCACGGCCGACCGGCTGGACGGCAAGGAGCTGGTGATCGGCATCGTGCAGGCGCGCTTCAACCAGGGCGTGACCAACGCGCTGGCCAAGGCCTGCTGGGACGAGCTGCTGGCGCGTGGCGTGCAGGAGCGCAACATCGAGCACGTGCAGGTGCCCGGGGCGCTGGAGGTGCCGGTGGCCCTGCAGGCCATGGCGGAGAAAGGCGGCTACGACGCGCTGATCGCGCTGGGCTGCATCATCCGCGGCGAGACCTACCACTTCGAGCTGGTGGCCAACGAATCGGCCGCCGGCGTGACCCGCATCGCGCTGGACTACCAGCTGCCGATCGCCAACGCCATCCTCACCACCGAGAACATGGACCAGGCGATCGCCCGCCAGCTGGAAAAGGGCCGCGACGCCGCCCAGGTCGCGATCGAGATGGCCAATCTGCTGGACGACATCGGATGACCGCCGCTCCCCGCAAGACCTCGGCCAAGCCGCCGCGCAGCCGCGCCCGCGAGTTCGCGGTGCAGGCCCTGTACCAGCACCTGGTGGGCCGGCAGGACCCGCAGTCCATCGACCAGTTCACGCGCGGCCTCTCGGGCTTCCACAAGGCCGACGCGGTGCACTACGACGCGCTGCTGCACGGCTGCATCCGCGAAGCGGCAGAACTCGACGCCTTGATCACGCCCCTGCTCGATCGCAAGCTGGCGGAGATCTCGCCCATCGAGCACGCCGTGATGTGGATCGGCGCCTACGAGTTCCTGCACGCGCCCGACGTCCCCTGGCGCGTCGTGCTGAACGAGTGCATCGAGCTGGCCAAGGAGTTCGGCGGCACCGACGGCCACAAGTACGTCAACGGCGTGCTCAACGGCCTGGCGCCGCAGCTGCGCGCGCCCGAGGTCGAGGCCGACCGCGCGGCCGGAAAGGCGCGGCCCTGATGAAGATCGCGCGCCGGGCCGAGCGGATCGAGCCGTTCTACGTGATGGAGGTGGCCAAGGCGGCCTCGCAGCTCGCGCGCGAGTTCGCGCACAGCGGCCGGCCCATGATCTTCCTGAACATCGGCGAGCCGGACTTCACGGCGCCGCCCCTGGTGCAGGAAGCGGCGCAGCGCGCGATCCGCGACGGCCGCACGCAGTACACCGACGCGACGGGCCTGGAGGCGCTGCGAGAACGCATCAGCGGCTGGTACGCCCAGCGCTTCGGCGTCGCGGTGCCGGCGCGCCGCATCGTCGTCACGGCCGGCGCATCGGCGGCCCTGCAGCTCGCCTGCCTGGCGCTGATCGAGGCCGGCGACGAGATCCTGATGCCGGACCCCAGCTATCCCTGCAACCGGCATTTCGTGAGCGCCGCCGAGGGCGACGCCGTGCTGATCCCCACGACGGCGGCCGAGCGCTACCAGCTCTCCGCCGCCAAGGTGCAGGAGCACTGGGGCCCCAAGACGCGCGGCGTGCTGCTGGCCTCGCCGTCCAACCCCACCGGCACCTCGATCCACCCGGACGAACTGCGCCGCATCCACGCCTTCGTGCAGTCGCGCGGCGGCATCACGCTGCTGGACGAGATCTACCTGGGCCTGTCGTACGAGGACACCTTCGGCCACACGGCGCTCGCCATCGACGACCAGGTGGTGAGCATCAACAGCTTCTCCAAGTACTTCAACATGACCGGCTGGCGCCTCGGCTGGATGGTCGTACCCGAGGCGCTGGTGCCGGCCGTGGAACGGCTTGCGCAGAACCTGTTCATCTGCCCCAGCACCGTGGCGCAGCACGCGGCGCTCGCCTGCTTCGAGGCGGAGAGCATCGCCGAATACGAGCGCCGGCGCGCCGAGTTCAAGGCCCGGCGCGACTGGTTCATCCCGCAGCTGCAGGCCATGGGCCTGCAGGTTCCCGTGATGCCCGATGGCGCCTTCTACGCCTGGGCCGACTGCAGCGAAGCGGCCGGGCGCCTGGGCGTGGAGGGCAGCTGGGACTTCGCCTTCGAGGCGATGAAGCGCGCCCACGTGGCCGTGACGCCCGGGCGCGACTTCGGCCATGCCGAGACCAGCCGCTTCATCCGCTTCTCCACAGCCAACTCGATGGCGCAGCTGCAGGAGGCGGCGGCGCGCCTGAAGGAGGTGCTGGGTTGAGCCGCGTGTTCACCTGGCCGGTGCGCGTCTACTGGGAAGACACCGATGCCGGCGGCATCGTCTTCTACGCCAACTACCTGAAGTTCTTCGAGCGCGCGCGCACCGAGTGGCTGCGTTCGCTGGGCGTGTCGCAGGGCGCGCTGAAGGAGCAAGGCGGCGGCATGTTCGTCGTGAGCGAAACTTCCGTACGCTATCTCGCCCCCGCGCGGCTCGATGACGAACTTCTTGTTACGGCCCAGCTGGAAGCCAGCGGCCGCGCGTCTCTCATAATCGAACAGCAGGCACGCCGGGGCGACACGTTGCTGGCCGCCGGGACGATCCGCATCGGGTGGGTCGATGCGGCCACGCTGCGTCCGGGGCGCATCCCGGACGCGATCCTCGCAGTCCTCCAATGAAAGCATGAACCAAGACCTCTCGATCCTGCAGCTGGTGCTGGGCGCCAGCCTGGTGGTGCAGCTGGTGATGCTGCTGCTGCTGGCGGTGTCCGTCACCAGCTGGGCGGCCATCTTCCGCAAGCTGTTCGCCCTGCGCCGCGTGAACTCCCTCAACGACGACTTCGAGCGCGAGTTCTGGTCCGGCACCAGCCTGAACGACCTGTTCTCGGCCGCCGCGCAGAACGCCAGGCAGGCCGGCCCCATGGAGCGCATCTTCGCCTCCGGCATGCGCGAGTACCAGAAGCTGCGCGAGCGCCGCATCGGCGACCCCGGCACGCTGCTCGATGGCGCGCGCCGCGCGATGCGCGCGAGCTTCCAGCGCGAGCTCGATGCGGTGGAGACGCACCTGTCCTTCCTGGCCTCGGTCGGCTCCGTCTCGCCCTACGTCGGCCTGTTCGGCACCGTGTGGGGGATCATGCACGCCTTCACCGGCCTGGGCGCGCTGCAGCAGGTGACGCTGGCCACCGTCGCCCCCGGCATCGCCGAGGCGCTGGTGGCGACGGCCCTGGGCCTGTTCGCGGCGATTCCCGCCGTGGTGGCCTACAACCGCTTCGCCCGCGACATCGACCGGGTGGCGATCAAGCTGGAGACCTTCATCGAGGAGTTCTCCAACATCCTCCAGCGCAACCTGGGCGCGCAGGCCGCCACCGCCTCGGGGCACTGATGCCGCACGTCGCCCAACGCGGCCGCGGCCGCCGCACCATGAACGAGATCAACATGGTCCCGTTCATCGACGTGATGCTGGTGCTGCTGATCATCTTCATGGTGACGGCGCCGCTGATCACGCCCAGCCTGATCGACCTGCCCACCGTGGGCAAGGCGGCGCGCCAGCCGGACAAGGTGGTGCAGGTGCTCGTGGCCAAGGACGAACACCTGGAGCTGAAGAACGGCGACAAGACGACGGCCCTCACGCTCAAGGAAATCGCGCCGGCCGTGCTGCAGGCGCAGTCGGGCCAGCCGCCGGGCAGCGTAGCCGTTGTGATCAGCGCCGACCGCAACGTGAAGTACGAAGTCGTCGTGAAGGTGATGGACACCCTGCAGCGCGCCGGCGTCCAGCGCGTCGGCCTGTCGGTGAACGTCGCGCGTTAAGTCCCCATGCCCGCCGCCGCCGACCGCATCGAATTCGCGCCCCCGCCGCAGCCGGGGCTGCTGCGCGCGTTCGCGCTGGCCGTGCTGGCGCACCTGCTGCTGTTCCTGATGCTCACGCAGGGCCTGCGCTGGCAGCGCGAGACGCAGGACGCCGCCGTGGAGGCGGAACTGTGGTCCTCGCTGCCGGTGGAGGCCGCGCCCAAGCCCGAACCCGCGCCGCCCGCGCCGCCCGCGCCCCCTGCCCCGCCGCCGGAGCCGCCCAAGCCCGTCGTGAAGGCGCCGCCCCAGCCCGACCCCGAGGCGCTGCGCCAGGCGCAGATCGCGCTGGAGCGCGAGAAGGCCAGGCAGGAGGAAGAAGAACGCAAGCAGGCGGAGCTGGAGCGCCAGCGCGAGGAGCGCCGCAAGGCCGCCGAGGCGAAGAAGAAGCACGAGGCGGAGCTCGCGAAGAAGAAGCGCGAGGAGGAACTCGCGAAGAAGAAGCGCGAGGAGGAGCTCGCGCGCAAGAAGGCCGAGGAGCAGCGGATCGCCGAGGCCAAGCGCAAGGAGGCCGAGGAGAAGAAGCGCAGGCAGGAAGAGCGCGAAGCGAAGCTGCGCGAGCAGATCCGCAAGGACACCATGAGCCGGATCCAGAACATGGCCGGCACCGGCGCGCCCGACGCCGCCGGCACGGCCGCGCGGTCGGCGGGCCCCTCCAAGAGCTGGGCCGGCCGCGTGATCGCCCGCGTGCGGCCCAACATCGTCTACACCGAGGTGCTCACCGGCAACCCGGAAGCGGTCGTGGAAGTGCGCATGGCGCCCGACGGCACGATCGTGGGCAAGCGGCTGAAGAAATCCAGCGGAAATCGCAGCTGGGACGACGCCGTGCTGCGCGCCCTGGACAAGACCGAGGTGCTGCCCCGGGATCCGGAGACCGGGCGCGTGCCGAACAGCGCCGAACTGGTCTTCCGCCCGAAGGACTAGTTTTCGTAGACGATCTGCGCCCGCCCCTGGTCGGCCTGCGCCATCCAGCTCGCCAGCGCCGCGTCGCTCGGGAAGAACTTCGCGTCCTCTCCCAGCTGCAGTTCCGCCACCGCCTCCTCCCGCTGCACCAGCAGCCGCACCCCCAGCCCGCGCACCAGCTCGCCCTGGTCCGACATCTCGCGCTTGGGCGGAAAGTCCTGCAGCAGGCGCTGGATGTCCGGCGCCGTGCCGTTGACGGCGACCTTGAGGTACTTGCCGAAGCGGCAGCGGGCCGTCGCCAGGTCCCAGATCTGCTGCACGTTCAGGCGGAAGCCGCCGGAGAAGCGGTCCGGCTGCAGCTTGGCCATGACGACCACCAGTTCGTCGTCCTTGAACCAGGCGCGCGCCGGGTTGAACACCGATTCGTCGGCCGCGGCCTCGATCACGTCGGTCTTGTCGTCCAGCTTGAACAGCGCCAGCTTGCCGCGCTGCCCGTTGATCACGCGCAGGTCGTTCACGATGCCCGCGAGCAGCAGCGGCTCGCGCGTGTCCACCAGCTCCTCGATCGTGCGCTTGCAGAAGCGCCGCACCTCGCGCTCCACCTCGTCGAAAAGGTGCCCCGAGAGGTAGAAGCCGATCGCCGTCTTCTCCTGCGCCAGGCGCTCCTTGACGCCCCAGGGCGTGGCTTCCACCAGGTCGGGCTCCTGCGTGCTGGCACCATAGGAGTCTTCGCCTCCCATGTCGAACAGGCCGCCCTGGTTGGCGTTGGCCTCGGCGGCGTTGGCGAAGTCGAAGGCGCGGTCGATCGACGCGACCAGCGAGGCGCGGTTCATCTGCAGCGTGTCGAAGGCGCCGGCCTTGATCAGCGCCTCCACGGTGCGCTTGTTGATGCGCGATCGGTCGACGCGGCAGCAGAAGTCGTAGATGCTCTTGAAGGCGCCGCCCTCCTCGCGCGCCGCGACGATCGCCTCGATCGCGGACTGGCCCGTGCCCTTGATCGCGCCCAGCCCGTAGCGGATCACCTTGTCCGAGATCGGCTCGAAGCGCCAGGTGCCGCGGTTCACGTCCGGCGGCTCGAAGGTGAGGCCGAAGCGCTTGACGGCGTCCTCGAACAACACCTTCAGCTTGTCGGTGTTGTCCATTTCGATCGTCATGTTGGCGCAGAAGAACTCCGCCGTGTAGTGCACCTTCAGCCAGGCCGTGTGGTAGGCCAGCAGCGAGTAGGCGGCCGCGTGCGACTTGTTGAAGCCGTAGCCCGCGAACTTCTCCATCAGGTCGAAGATCTCGTCGGCCTTCTCCTGCGGGATGCCGTGCGTCCTGGCGGCACCCGCGCGGAAGCGCTCGCGGTGCTCGGCCATTTCCTCGGCCTTCTTCTTGCCCATCGCGCGGCGCAGCAGGTCGGCGCCGCCGAGCGAGTAGCCGCCCAGGATCTGCGCCGTCTGCATCACCTGCTCCTGGTAGACCATGATCCCGTAGGTCTCGCCGAGCATGTCCGCCACCGCCGGGTGCGGAAACTCCACCGGCTCGCGCCCGTGCTTGCGGGCCACGAAGCTGGGGATCAGGTCCATCGGGCCCGGCCGGTACAGCGCGTTCAGGGCGATCAGGTCCTCCAGGCGCGTCGGCCGCGCGTCGCGCAGCATGCCCTGCATCCCGCGCGATTCGAACTGGAACACGGCCTCGGTCTTGCCGTCGGTGAACAGCTTGTAGGTCTGCGGGTCGTCCAGCGGCACCTTCTCGAAGGCGAAGTCCTCCTGGCCCGGGTGGCGCTGGACGATGAACTGGCGCGCGAGCTCCAGGATGGTCAGCGTCGCCAGGCCCAGGAAGTCGAACTTCACGAGGCCGGCCGCCTCGACGTCGTCCTTGTCGTACTGGCTCACGGCCGAATCGCTGCCCGGCTGCTGGTACAGGGGCGTGAAGTCGGTGAGCTTGCCCGGGGCGATCAGCACGCCGCCGGCGTGCATGCCGACGTTGCGCGTCATGCCTTCGAGCTTCTGCGCGAGGTCCAGCAGCGTCTTGACCTCGTCCTCGCGCTCGTAGCGCTCGGCCAGGATCGGCTCCTGCTTCAGCGCGTCGGCGATGGTGATGTGCGTGCCCGGCTTGTTCGGGATCAGCTTGCTGATGCCGTCGCAGAAGGTGTAGCTCATGTCGAGCACGCGGCCGACGTCGCGCACCGCCGCCCGCGCCGCCATCGTCCCGAAGGTGGCGATCTGGCTCACCGCGTCGCGCCCGTACTTCTCCTTCACGTATTCGATCACGCGGTCGCGGTTGCCTTGGCAGAAGTCGATGTCGAAGTCGGGCATCGACACCCGCTCGGGGTTCAGGAAACGCTCGAACAGCAGGTTGTACTGCAGCGGGTCGAGGTCGGTGATCTTCAGCGCGTAGGCGACCAGCGAGCCGGCGCCGGAGCCGCGGCCCGGGCCCACGGGGCAGGCGTTCTGCTTGGCCCAGTTGATGAAGTCGCCCACGATCAGGAAGTAGCCGGGGAAGCCCATCTTGAGGATGGTCCCGAGCTCGAACTCCAGCCGCTCCTCGTAGCGCGGGCGCTGCTTCTCGCGCTCGGCTTCGTTCGGGAACAGGTGGACCAGGCGCTCCTTCAGGCCCTCGTGCGAGGCGTAGCGGAAGTACTCCTCGATCGGCATGCCGTTGGGCGTGGGGAAGTTGGGCAGGCGCGGCTTGCCCAGTTCCAGCACGAGGTTGCAGCGGCGCGCGATCTCCAGCGTGTTGGCGATCGCCGAGGGGATGTCGGCGAACAGTTCCACCATCTGCGCGGCGGACTTGAAGTACTGCTCGCGCGTGAAGCGGCGCACCCGGCGCGGGTTGCCCAGGATCTCGCCCTCGGCGATGCACACGCGCGCCTCGTGCGCCTCGTAGTCGTCTTCCCTGGTGAACTGCACGGGGTGCGTGGCCACCACGGGGAGGTTCAGGCGCGCGGCCAGCTGCACCGCCGCCGCGACGTGGACCTCGTCCTCGTTGCGGCCGGCGCGCTGCAGCTCGATGTAGAAGCGGTGCGGGAAGATGCCGGCCAGCTGCAGCGCCAGCTCGGACGCGCGGCTCTCGTCGCCCTGCAGCAGGGCCTGGCCGACGGGGCCGGCCTGCGCGCCGGACAGCAGGATCAACCCCTCGCCCAGCTCCTGCAGCCATTCGACCTTGCAGACGGCCTGGGCGCGCACGACGTTGCGCGTCCAGCCCCGCGCCAGGATCTCGCAGAGGTTCAGGTAGCCGCGGTGGCTCTGCACCAGCAGCACGATGCGAGAGATGGCGGCCGGGTCCGTGCCCAGGCCCTGCAGCATCAGCTCGCAGCCGATCACGGGCTTCAGGCCGACGCCGCGGGCACCCTTGTAGAACTTGATCGCCCCGAACAGGTTGTTCAGGTCCGTGAGCCCCAGCGCCGGCTGGTGGTCGCCGGCGGCCGCCTTCACGATCTCGTCGATCCGGTTGGTGCCGTCGACGACGGAGAATTCGCTGTGGAGGCGCAGGTGGACGAACATGCGTTCGATTGTAGGCCGCGGGCCCCCGGTGTCAGCCATCCCGCACAGCAGAAGGTTCACGGTTCCGGGTGACGGCCGGCCCGGCGGCGGCCAGCATGGGCGCATGAACGAAAGCAAGCACCACGAAATCCTGTGGGACCTGATCAAGGACACCCGCTTCTGCATGCTGTCGCATCGCCACGCGGACGGCACGCTGCACTCGCATCCGCTCACCACGCAGAACAAGACGCTGGAAGAGGACGCCTGCCTCTGGTTCTTCGTCTCGCGCAAGACCGAGCTGGGCCAGCGGCTGCAGGGGGACGGCAACGTCAACCTGGCCTACGCCAACCCGGACAAGGACACCTGGGTGTCGGTCACGGGCACGGCGCGCGTGCTGGAGGACGCCGCGAAGACGCGCGAGCTGTTCAACCCCATGGCCAAGGCGTGGTTCCCGGGCGGCCCGGAGGATCCCGACCTGCAGCTGGTGGAGATCCGCATCGACGAGGCCGAATACTGGAACGTCAAGGAGAACAAGCTGCTGCAGCTGCTCAAGATGGGCAAGGCGGCGGCCACGGGCCAGAAGCCGCGCAAGATGGGCGAGCACGAGGAAGTGAAGTTCCACTGAGCCCGCGGCGCGGGCTCAGGACATCGGCTCCGGCGGCTTGAAGCGCACCGGCGGCAGCGGGATGAACTCCTGGTCGTCGCCGGGGATGGTGCCCATGCGCATGGCCTCCCAGTCGGCGCTGGCCTGCAGGATGCGTTCCTTGCGGCTGGAGACGAAGTTCCACCACAGGTGGCGCGGCGCGTCGAGCGGATCGCCGCCGATCACGGCGAAGCGGGCTTCCTGCGCCGCGGTCACCCGGGCGCCCTGTCCCGGCGGGAGGACGGCCATCTCGCGCTCGGCGAGCGGCTCGCCATCGACCTGCACGGGACCGCGCACCGCATACACCGCCAGCTCCTGCGCCAGCGGTGGCAGTTCCATCGCGCCGCCGGCGGGCAGCGCCGCGTCGAGGTAGAGCGTGGGCGACAGCGCCGGCACCGGCGAGCGTTCGCCGAAGGCCTCGCCCACCAGCACGCGCACGCGCGCGTCGCCCACTTGGCGTTCGGGGATGGCATCGGCCGGCGTGTGCGAGAAGGAAGGATCCGTTTCCTCGTGCGCGAGTGGCAGCGCCGTCCACAGCTGCAGCCCGTGGTTCACGTAATTGGAATCTGACCCCAATTCCGGCTTCCGCTCCGAATGCACGATGCCGCGACCCGAGGTCATCCAGTTGATCGCGCCGGGCGCGATCAACTGCTGCGTGCCCAGGCTGTCGCGATGCATCATCGCGCCCTCGAAGAGGTAGGTGACGGTCGCGAGGCCGATGTGGGGGTGCGGGCGCACGTCGTGGCGTTCGCCCGGGCGCACCTCGGCGGGGCCGAAGTGGTCGAAGAAGATGAAGGGGCCGATGCTGCGGCGCTGCACGTGCGGGAGCAGGCGGCGGACCAGGAAGCCGCCGCCCAGGTCCTTCGGCGCGCCGCTCAGGCGTTGTGCGATGGGCATGGGCGCAGGTTAACGCTTCCAGCGCTCGGCCGCGGCGGCGATGCGCTGGCCGAACAGGCGCGCGGTCTCCAGGTCGCCGGGCGCCATCGCGTCGGCGCCGGCATCGGCCGGCGACTGCGCCATGGCGCCGCTGTACGACACCAGGTAGTTGGGATCGTCGCGCTTCGCCGCGCGCGTGTTGCTCGGCATCAGGCCTTGGCTCACCCAGACCATGCCGTGCTGCATGGCCAGCGTGAACAGGGTGACGAGCGTGTTGAACTTGTCGCCGCTCATGCCGGCGCTGTTGGTGAAGCCGGCGGCGAGCTTGTCCTTCCACTGCTGCGCGTACCAGGGGCGGGACGACGCGTCGGCGAATTTCTTGAACTGCCAGCTCACGCTGCCCATGTAGGTGGGCGCGCCGAACACGATCGCGTCGGCGGCGGCCAGGGTTTCCCAGCCGCCGGCCGGCAGGTTGCCATCGGCGTCGATGGCGAGCAGGCGGGCACCGGCGCCGTCCGCCACCGCCTGCGCCATGCGCTGCGTGTGCCCGTAGCCGGAGTGGTAGACGACGACGATGTCCGCCATGGATCAGACCGTGGCGCGGCGCCCGTCGATGCTCCAGCGGCCGGCGCCGAAGGCGGCGAAGGCGAGCAGGCCGGCGGCGATCGCCAGGTTCTTGGTGAAGTTCAGCTTCTGCATCATCTGCTGCGCTTCCGGCATCGCCCAGTAGTTGTGGAAGAAGAACGCGGCGACGACGGTGAACAGCGCCAGCGCGAGCGCGGCCCAGCGGGTCTTGAAGCCCACCAGCAGCATCAGGCCGCCGATCAGTTCGATGGCGAGGCCGATGGCCACCCCCACCTGCGGCATGGGCAGGCCGGCCGAGGTGGCGTAGCCCACCGTACCGGCGAAGCCGGCGATCTTGCCCCAGCCGGCGGGCACGAAGAACCAGGCGAGCACGATGCGCCCGATCAGCGCGAGCGTGTCCTGCAGTCCGGAAGCGGGCAAGGCGCCGCTGGGGGTGGTCAGGGTGGTGGTGGTGGCGGTGGCCATGGGTTCTCCTCTGTGGTGGAACGGTTGCAGAAAAATCAGTGCAGCGCCAGGTCGAAGACCAGCACCTCGGCGTCCTTGCCCTGCGCGAGCGAAACGGCGGTCTCGCCCTGCAGCTTGGCGGCGTCGCCGGCGGCCAGGCGCGTGCCGTTGACCTCCAGCTCGCCGCGCACCAGGTGCACGTAGGCGGCGCGCGTCGGGTCCAGCGGCAGCGTCGCGGATTCCGCCCCGTCGAACAGGCCGGCATACATCCGCGCGTCGGCGTGGATCAGCACGGAGCCTTCGGCGCCGTCGGGCGAGGCGACCAGGCGCAGCCTGCCGCGCTTCTCCTCGTCGCCGAAGCGCTTCTGTTCGTAGCCGGGCTCGATGCCGGTCACGTTGGGCTCGATCCAGATCTGCAGGAAGTGCGTCGTGCGGTCCTTCGCGTGGTTGAACTCGCTGTGCATCACGCCACTGCCGGCGCTCATGCGCTGCACGTCGCCGGGCGGGATGCCCTTGATGTTGCCCAGCGTGTCGCGGTGCGCCAGCTCGCCCGAGAGCACGTAGCTGATGATCTCCATGTCGCGGTGGCCGTGCGTGCCGAAGCCGGTGCCGGGGGCGATGCGGTCCTCGTTGATCACGCGCAGGTTGCCGAAGCCCATGTGCTCCGGGTCGTAGTAGCCCGCGAAGGAAAAGCTGTGGAACGACTTGAGCCAGCCATGGTCGGCATAGCCGCGGTCCTGGGATTTGCGAACACTCAGCATGGTCAATTCCTTTGAATGGATTCAAATGTAGGCGCCGCATGGCTCCTGACGTCCCCCCGGTTTTGATGGCATCATTCAAATGCTTTGAATCCTCGCGACGTCCTGACCCCCGATGCCCTGGGCCTCGTGCAGGCCGTGGCCGACCACGGCAGCTTCGCCGCGGCCGCCCGGCGGCTGGGCCTGGTGCCCAGCGCCGTGACCTACCGGATCCGGCAGCTGGAGGACGCGCTCGACGTCCTGCTGTTCGACCGCAGCTCGCGCCAGGCGCGCCTCACGGCGGCGGGCAACGAGCTGCTGTGCGCGGGCCAGCAGCTGCTGCAGGACATCGACGCGATGGCCAACCGCGTGCGGCGCGTCGCCACCGGCTGGGAGGCGGAGTTCACCGTCGCCGTCGACACGGCCCTGTCCTGTTCCACCGTGCTGGAACTCGCAGAGGCCTTCTACGCGCTCGCGCCCACCACGCGCCTGCGCCTGCGCGACGAGGCGCTGGCCGGCACGCTGGAGGCGCTGACCTCCGGCCGCGCCGACCTGGCGCTGGGCGTCCTGCTCGAACCGGGCACCACGCCGGGCGTGCAGAGCCATGACCTCGGCGACCTCGGCTTCGTCTTCTGCGTCGCCCCGCACCATCCGCTCGCGAGCGCGCCGGAGCCGATCCGCGACGAGGTGCTGGTGCGCCACCGCGCCGTCGCCGTGGCCGACACCACGCCGCAGCGCGGCCAGGCCATGACCTTCTCGCTGCTGCCGGGGCAGGACGTCTTCACCGTCGCCAACATGGCGGCCAAGCTCGATGCGCAGCTGCGCGGCATCGGCGGCGGCTTCCTGCCGGAGCCGCTCGCGCGCCCTTATCTCGAGAGCGGCCGCCTCGTCGCGCGCGAGCTCCAGCGCATCAGCCGGCGCGCCATCCGCCTGGGCTACGCCTGGCGCACCGGCGGCAACCTGGGACCGGGGCGCGCGCTGCAATGGTGGCTGGCGCAGCTGGAAAGCCCCGCCACGCGCGAGGCGCTGCTGCACCGCCATCGTCCCGCCTGAGGCCATGGCCGGCTACCGCGGACGTTTCGCGCCTTCGCCGACCGGGCCCCTGCACGCGGGTTCGCTGGTCGCGGCGCTGGCCAGCTGGCTCGATGCGCGCGCGCACGGCGGCACCTGGCTGGTGCGCATCGAGGACGTGGACACGCCCCGCTGCGTGCCCGGCGCGGACCAGGAGATCATGCGCCAGCTCGCCGCCTGCGGGCTGCAGCCGGACGAGCCGCCGCAATGGCAGTCGCGGCGCGGAGCGCTGTACCAGCAGGCGCTCGACCGGCTCGTGGCCGAAGGCCTGGCCTATCCCTGCGCCTGCTCGCGCAAGGACATCGCCGAAGCGCTGCACGCGCTGGGGCGCGAGCGCACGCGCCATGGGGAACTCGTGTATCCGGGCACCTGCCGCGAGGGCCTGCAGGGCAAGGCGGCGCGCGCCTGGCGCTTCCGCGTCGAGCCGGGCGTGCTCCCTTGGCAGGATCGCCGCCTCGGCGCACAGGCGCAGGACGTGGCGGCGGCCGTGGGCGACTTCGTGCTGAAGCGCGCGGACGGGCTGTTCGCGTACCAGCTGGCCGTGGTGGTGGACGACGCCGAGCAGCGCATCACCCACGTCGTGCGCGGCGAGGACCTCGCGGACAACACGCCGCGGCAGATCCTGCTGCAGCACGCGCTGGGTTTCTCCACGCCCGCCTACCTGCACACACCGCTGGTGCTGGGCGCCAACGGGGAGAAGCTCTCCAAGCAGAACGGCGCGGCGGCGCTGGAACTGCGCGACCCGCTTGCCGCGCTCGCGCAGGCCGCATCCGTGCTGGGCTTGCAGGTGCCTCCGGCCACCTCGCTGGCCGACTGGCTGGCCGCCGCCGTGCGCGCCTGGTCGGGGACAATCGGCACATGAGCGATCCCGAGAACACGCCCGAGAGCGTGCCCCCCCGGCGCGGCATCCGCAGCTTCGTGCTGCGCACCGGCCGCACCACCACGGGCCAGGCCAAGGCCATCGAGACCCTGGGCCCGACGTACGTGCTGCCCTACCAGCCGCAGCCCGTCGACCTCGCGCAGGTGTTCGGCCGCGCGGCGCCCACGGTGCTGGAGATCGGCTTCGGCATGGGCGAGGCGACGGCGCACATCGCCGGGCTGCTGCCGGAGAAGAACTTCCTCTGCTGCGAAGTGCACACGCCGGGCGTCGGCGCCTTGCTCAAGCGCATCGGCGAACAGGGCCTCACGAACATCCGCATCGTGCAGCACGATGCGGTGGAGGTGCTGGAACACATGCTGCCGCCGGCGTCGCTCGCCGGCGTGCACATCTTCTTCCCCGATCCCTGGCACAAGGCGCGGCACAACAAGCGGCGGCTGGTGCAGCCGGCGTTCGTGGCGAAGCTGCTGCCGCGGCTGCAGCCGGGTGGATACATCCACTGCGCGACGGACTGGGAGCCGTATGCGCAGCAGATGCTGGAGGTGCTGTCGGCGGAGCCGGCGCTGCGCAACACGGCGGAGGGATTCGCGCCGAAGCCGGCCTACCGGCCGCTCACGAAGTTCGAGAACCGCGGCTTGAAGCTGGGCCACGGCGTGTGGGACGTGGTGTTCCGCAAGGTCTGAACCTGCTCCCTCTCCCGCTCGCGGGAGAGGGAGGAATTCCGGTCAGGCCTTCAGCTCGCGCGCCGTGATCTGGTACTTGAAATCGTCCGGCGCATACGAGTCGAACCGTCCCTGCTCGTCCTCCGCCACCGGATACATCAGGAAGCCCAGCTTGCCCAGGCGCGAGCCGGGCAGCGCGACGTCGTGCGCCATGTTGAAGCCGACCCAGTTGCCTTCCCAGCCGCCGTACAGCGCCTGGTACACGGGCGCGACCAGCGGATCCTTGACCGACTTGATCCAGCTGCCCGTTTCCTCGCGCATCACCTTGGCCACGTCCGCCGGGTCCATCGCCACCCAGCCGTGGGCCTGCAGGAAGACCTCGGAGCGGCAGTGCTGCGAGCCCTTCAGGTTGGACGGGTTGCCGCCCAGCGTGCGATAGCCCGAGGCCGAGGGCGCCAGGCGCACGCCGTAGACGTCGCGCGCCGGCACGCCGGCCGCGCGGCACAGGCCCACGAACAGCGCGTTGATGTCGGCGCACTTGCCGCCCAGGTTGCCCGTCTCCAGCATGGTCTTGACGTCGCCCTCGCCGCAGCCGCGCACCTGCGGCTCGCGCCAGGCGTTGCCGACCACCCAGTCGTAGATGCGCCGGACCTTCTCCTCGTCGGTCCGCGCGTTGCCGGTCGCCTTGAGCGCCGTCTCGCGCACGATGCCGTCGGTGGGGATCAGCGTCGTCGGGCGCGTCCACCAGGCGCGGCTCGCGGCATCCATCTGCTCCGGCGTCTTGCGCTGCCAGTCGACCGCGCGGTCGCGCGTCTGCACGCGGCTGGTCAGCTCCACGAAGGGCTGCTCCGTCTTCGCGTCGAAGTCGACCTGCAGGATGCCGGCGCCTTCCTGGCCGTCGGCGATGCGGTCGGCCTGGCCGTTGCTGGTGAAGCTGCTTTCCAGCGAGCGTTGCCAGGGCGTGTTCACCGAGGGCATCGGCAGCCACACGCGCGTGGCGCCCTGCGACATGTTGACGTCCACGCGCGTGGTGACGTCGAAGGTGCGCCAGCGGCCCGGCTGCAGCACGACCTGTCGCTGCTGCGCGAAGGCGAGCGGGGAGGACGCGAGGACGCCGCTGGCGGCGGCGAACTGGAGGAAGTGGCGGCGGGTGCTCATGGCGCGGATTATCCGGTCAGCGCCAAAGCCCTTCCACCAACTTGCCTGCTTCGGTGCTGCTCCAGTCGTATTCGCCGACGACGCGCCAGCGGGGGCGCCCCTGGGCGTCGAAGCCGATCGTGGTCGGGAACACCTTGACGCCCCAGGCCTGCGCGCCGGCCCCGGTGGGATCCAGCAGCACCGGCACGGTCCACGCCGAGTTGCGCACGTGGCGCTGCACCGTGTTGGCGCGTTCCTTGAAGTTCACCGCCTGGAGCACCAGGCGGTCGCTGTAGAAATCCGCCATCTGCTGCAGCAGCGGCATCTCGGTGCGGCACGGCTCGCACCAGGACGCCCAGAAGTTCACCACCGTCGGCTTGCCCGAGGCGGGGATGGGGTGGGACCGGCCTTCGAGGTCGAGGGCTTGCCAGGGAGGCAGCGGCGTCGACGGGGAGAGCTGTTCGAGCTTGCCTTGGGCGTGCAGCGCCGGCAGGAAGAAGCCCAGGGCACCCGCGACGACGAGCCGCCGCGACACTCCCTGCCCCTCACCCCGGCCCTCTCCCCGAAGGGGAGAGGGAGAACGTCCGGTCATACCCGCTCCGCGACCCATTGCTGCACCGATTGCAAGGCGCCCGGCAGCTTGCTCGCGTCCGTGCCGCCGGCCATCGCGAGGTCCGGCTTGCCGCCGCCCTTGCCGCCGACCTGTTGCGCCACGAAATTGACGAGTTCGCCGGCCTTGACCTTGCCCATGCTGTCGGCCGTGACGCCCGCGGCCAGCTGGACCTTGGCGCCGTCGACCGTCGCCAGGACGATCGCGGCGGACTTCAGCTTGTCCTTCAGCTTGTCCATCGTGTCGCGCAACGCCTTGGCGTCCACGCCTTCCAGGCGGGCGGCCAGCACCTTCACCCCCTTGACGTCCACCGCCTGGGCGACCAGCTCGTCGCCCTGCGAGGACGCCAGCTTGCCCTTGAGCTGCGCGACTTCCTTTTCCAGCGAGCGCACCTGCTCCAGCACCTGCGACACGCGGCCCTGCAGTTCCGTCGGCGCCGCCTTCAGCGATCCGGCGACCGTCTGCACCGTGGACTCCAGCTGCTGCAGGTAGGCCAGCGCGTTCGCGCCGGTCACCGCCTCGATGCGGCGGATGCCCGCGGCCACGCCGCCTTCGCTCACGACCTTGAACAGGCCGATGTCGCCGGTGCGCTGCACGTGCGTGCCGCCGCACAGTTCGCGGCTGGAGCCGATGTCCAGCACGCGCACGGTCTCGCCGTACTTCTCGCCGAAAAGCATCATGGCGCCCGTGGCCTTGGCCGACTCGATGTCCATCACGCGCGCCTGCGTCGCGTGGTTCTCCAGGATCTCCGCGTTCACGCGGGCCTCGATCTCGCGCACCTGCTCCGGCGTGACCGGCGCGTTGTGCGTGAAGTCGAAGCGCGTCTTCTCGGCGTCGACCAGCGAGCCCTTCTGCTGCACGTGCCCGCCCAGCACCTCGCGCAGCGCCTTGTGCATCAGGTGCGTGACGCTGTGGTTGCGCATGGTCGCCGCGCGGCGCTTCATGTCCACCTTGGCGACGACCTGGTCGCCCACTTTCAGCACGCCCTGCGCCAGGTGGCCGTGGTGGCCGAAGACGTCGGCCTTGATCTTCTGCGTGTCCTCCACCTCGAAGCGGAAGCCGCCGAACTCCAGCACGCCGGCGTCGCCGACCTGGCCGCCGCTCTCCGCGTAGAACGGCGTGGTGTCCAGCACCACGATGCCGTCCTGGCCGGCGCGCAGTTCGTCCACCGCCGTGCCCTCGGCGTACAGGGCCACCACGCGGGCGCCCTCTTCCAGCTTCTCGTAGCCGACGAACTTGTTGACCTCGCCCGCGTACTCCAGCACGCGGTCCATCTTGAACTTGCCGGCGGCGCGGCCCGCGGCCTTCTGCTTGTCCATGGCGGCGTCGAAGCCGGCCACGTCCACCGTCACCTCGCGCTCGCGGCAGACGTCCTGCGTCAGGTCCAGCGGGAAGCCGTAGGTGTCGTGCAGCTTGAAGGCGACTTCGCCGGGGAACACCTTCTGGCCGCCGGCGAGCGCCGCGTCCAGGATCTCCATGCCGTTGGCGAGCGTCTCGTAGAAGCGCTCTTCCTCCGCCTTCAGCACCTCCATCACGCGCTGCTGCGCGGCGGCCAGGTGCGGATAGGCCTCGCCCATCAGCTTCACGAGGTCGGGCACCAGCTTGTGGAAGAAGGGCTTCTTCTGGCCCAGCTTGTAGCCGTGGCGGATCGCGCGGCGGATGATGCGCCGCTGCACGTAGCCGCGGCCCTCGTTGGACGGGATCACGCCGTCGACGACCAGGAAGGACGTGGCGCGGATGTGGTCGGCGATCACGCGCAGCGAGGGGTTGACAAGATCCCTGGTCTTCGTCTCGCGCGCGGCGGCCTGGATCAGCGCCTCGAAGATGTCGATCTCGTAGTTGCTGTGCACGTGCTGCAGGATCGCCGCCAGCCGCTCCAGGCCCATTCCGGTGTCCACGCAGGGCGCGGGCAGCGGCTTCACCGACCCGTCCGGCTGCATGTCGTACTGCATGAACACGTGGTTCCAGATCTCGATGTAGCGGTCGCCGTCGGCGTCCGGGCTGCCGGGCGGGCCGCCGGGGATCTCCGGGCCGTGGTCGTAGAAGATCTCCGAGCAGGGGCCGCAGGGGCCCGTGTCGGCCATCATCCAGAAGTTGTCGCTGGCGTACCTGGCGCCCTTGTTGTCGCCGATGCGCACCACGCGCTCGGGCGGCAGGCCGATTTCCTTGGTCCAGATGTCGTAGGCCTCGTCGTCGTCGATGTAGACGGTGGCCCAGAGCCTTTCCGCCGGCAGCTTGTAGACCTGCGTCAGCAGTTCCCAGCCCCACTTGATCGAGTCGCGCTTGAAATAGTCGCCGAAGGACCAGTTGCCCAGCATCTCGAAGAAGGTGTGGTGCCGCGCCGTGTAGCCCACGTTCTCCAGGTCGTTGTGCTTGCCGCCCGCGCGCAGGCAGGCCTGCACCGAGGCCGCGCGCACGTACGGGCGCTTGTCGGTGCCGAGGAACACGTCCTTGAACTGCACCATGCCCGAGTTGGTGAACATCAGCGTCGGGTCGTTCGCCGGCACGAGCGGGCTGGAGGCCACCACCGTGTGACCCCGGTCCTTGAAGAAGTCCAGGAAGGTCTGGCGGATGTCGGCGACGGTGAATTTCGGTGCGGTCATGGGGGGTCCAACTGAACCTTTGATTATAGGTTTCGGGACCTGCCGCGCCTGTCCACAAGGGCTCTCCCTCCGCCGTGGCCCGCTTCCGTCGCGCTGGTCCGGCGGCTGCGACAAGGCCGAGTTATACTGCGCCTCTTCCGATCCGCAGTATAACCAGGTTATACTGCCAACTTCATCGATCGCAGGATAACCATGGCCGAGCCTGCCCGCCTCTTCACGGACCTGTCGCCCGCGGCTCAGACCAATTTCGCCGAGCTCTTCGAGCAGGTGCAGGCGGCCGCCTTCGACCGCTCGCTGAGCGACCTGCCCGGTTCGTTCCATCGCAAGACGGTGAAGGGGCGCGACTACTGGTACTGGCAGGTGCGCGACCTGCAGGGCGTGAATCGCCAGATCTACCTGGGCCCCGACGACGACCGGCTCGCCCGCCTGATCCGCCTTCATGGCGAAGGCAAGTCGCGGCCTCCGCGCGACCTGGGCGGCCTGGCCGGTGCCTGCGCCGCGCTGGGATGCATGACGGTCATCGCCCAGCACTTCGCGGTGGTGAACCGCATGGCCGAGCACGGATTCTTCCGCGCCGGCGGCGTCCTCATCGGCACCCACGCCTTCATCGCGATGGCCAACATGCTCGGGGTGCGCTGGGCCAGCAGTTGGCGCACCAGCGACGTCGATGTGGCCCATGCCGGCAAGAACGTCTCGATCGCGCTTGCGGAGAATGCGCGCGCCGACATGCACGACGCGATCACCTCCCTGGAGATGGGCCTGCTGCCACAGCATTCCCTCACGGCGGGGCCCGCGGCCACCTATATCTCGGCGCGCAAGGACATCCGCGTCGACCTGCTCACCACGGCCGGCCGCAAGGACGACGCCTACCTGTACGAGCCCCTCAACGTCAACCTGCAGCCACTGAAGTTCATGGAGTTCTCGCTGGAGCACACCACGCAGACGGTGCTCATTTCCGGCGAGCAGGCCGTGCTGGTGAACATCCCCTCGCCCATGCGCTATGCCATGCACAAGCTGGTGATCATGGGCGAGCGCGAGCAGGCCTTCCGCACCAAGATCGTCAAGGACGCCGGCCAGGTGGCCGCCCTCGCGCAGTACGGACTGCAGCGCTCGCCGGCGGCGCTGCAGGCGGCTGCCAGCGACCTCATGAGCCGCGGGCCGGGATGGCGCAGCAGGGCCGCGGAGGGGGTGCGCCACGTGGCCGCGTCCTTCCCCGACATAGCGCAGCAGCTCGGCGAAATCCTGAAAGCGTCGGCGCCCCGCGGCGGCAAGAGCCCGGCAGCCGCGAGGTCGAAAGCCCCGGCACGGCGCTGAAGGAGGCGCGCCTCGGTCCATGGCGCGTCCGGCAGGATCGAATGCGGGGCGCCGGAGAGGGAGACAGCGGTCGTGGCTGGCTCCCGGGGTTCAGCCGCGGGCCCTGGGCCGCCGCACGGCGCGCACCTTCCCGCTGCCGCCGCCTCCCGCGTAGAAGAGGTCGCCGCCGTCCGACTCGAGCCCGCTCACGAACGCGCCTTCCGGCATCTGCAGGCGCTCCAGCACGGCGCCGCTCTCCGGGTCGATGCGGCGCAGCTCGCTCTCGTCGCCTTCCCAGGTGGCGTGCCACAGCTCGCCTTCGGCCCAGGTCACGCCGGTGACGAAGCGGTTGGATTCGATGGTCCGCAGGATGGCGCCGGTCTCCGGGTCCACCTGGTGGATCTTGCGGCCGCGGTAGTGGCCCACCCACAGGCTGCCCTCGGCCCAGGTCAGGCCCGAGTCGCCGCCCTCCGCGGGCGCGGGAATCGAGGTCAGCACCCGGCCGGTCGCGGGATCGAGCTTGTGGATGCGCGCCTGCGCGATCTGCCACAGGTGCTTGCCGTCGAAGGCGGTGCCGGCGTCGCTGGCGCAGGGCAGCGAGCGCGTGACCTCGCCGGACCGCGGATCGATCGCCAGCAGCTGCGTGCCGGCGGCCGCCCAGACGGCGTGGCCGTCGTGGCTCACGCCGGCGATCGAGCTGGCCCCCGCGAAGGGACCGAACTCGCGCACGACCTCGGCGCGGCGCGCCGGGGGGTACGAAGCGGGGTTGGGGGCCAGCGCCTGGCCGGGGGTGGTGTCGGGCATCTCGGGTTCCTCTCGTGCCTGCGCTCAGGCGGTGGAAAGGACTCTACGCACCGGGCAGCGAAGCGGGGAGTAACAAGATTGTCGTGAAATCCACGAGCGGCGCCGCGACCCAGCGGCGCGCCCGCGCCTGCCCGATGGCGCGCACCTGGCCGGCCGCCTCGAGCTCGGCGACCGCGCGCTGCACCGTGCGCTGGCTCGCGTCGAGCGCGAGCGCGAGGGCCGACGTGGACCAGGCGCGCGCCGTCGGACAACAGCGCCACCACCGAAGCCTGCTCGCCATCGATGGGAGGTGCGAGCACCACCACCTCCGCCGCGTCCCGGGGCCGCAGCACGAAGCCGCGCGGCGTCGCCTCGATGCCCGCCATGCCCTTGACCAGCGCGCGCAGGCGGCCGATCTCCACGCGCAAGCGCGCGCGGTGCGTCTCGTCGGGCCGGCGGGTTCGGAACGCCGTGGCGATCAAGGCATCGCGCTCCACGTCGGCCGGCCAGGCTTCCGCCAGCATGCGCGCCAGCGCGAACAGGATCGGCCGGCGCACCAGCGGCTGCCAAGCGCCGCCGCGCGCCAGCCCGCGGCGGCAGGCGTCCAGCACCAGGGCATCGGACGCGAGCAAGGCTTCCACCTCGTGCAGCTGCAAGGGGACCGCGGCGCCGGCGGCGACGCGCCGCGCGGCCGGCCGCTCCAGGGCGCTGCGCGCCTGCGCCACTTCCGCGATCAGCGCGGGAATGCCCGCGCGGAACGCCGCCTGGTGCGCCCGCCCCAGCGCCGCGCGCGCCGCGCCGCAGCGCAACGAGCGCAAGGCCAGTTCGGCGGCCGCGAGTTCGGCCACCGCGGCCTGCGTCGGCGACAGGCTGGCGGCATCCACCGACGCCAGCAGGCCACCCGCTTCCGCCAGGCGCCCCATCAGCAGCGCACGGCGCGCCGCCAGCAGGCGCGCATGCAGCGCGTTGCCGCGGTCGCCGTATTTCTCGAGCGTCGCCGACGCGGCCTCGAGCGCACGCGAAGACCCGCCCAGCTCGCGCATGGCCAGCGCCACCTCGGCCTCGGCAAGAACGCAGCGCGCGCGGGCCAGCTGCTCGTGCGGACCGAAGGCCCGCGCGGCGCGCCGCAGCAGCTCGCGCGAGCGCGCGTGCTCGCCCAGCTGCGCCATCGCGATGCCGCGCAGCGCCAGAGCCGCCGGGTCGTCGCGCAGCGCGACGCGCTTGAGCGCGCCGAGCGCGTCGCCGGCGGCCAGCGCACGGGCGGAGGCGGAGATCAGGGAGTCCATCGGTGCTCGAGGATAAGGGTCATGGTGCCGGCGCTAACATCGGGCCAGACCCAGACCCCCGGAGCCAGCCATGGACATGAAGACCTCTCCCCTCTCCCTGTTGAAGGACCCCAGCCTGCTGAAGACCGACGCGCTCGTCGGCGGCCAGTGGCTCAAGGGCGCCTCGCGCTTCGCCGTGCACGACCCCGCCACCGGCGCCAAGCTGGCCGACGTGGCCAACCTCGGCGCGAAGGAAGCCGAGCAGGCGATCGCCGCCGCCAACGCGGCCTGGCCGGCCTGGCGCAGCAAGACCGCCAAGGAGCGCAGCCTGGTCCTGCGCAAGTGGTACGAGCTGCTGATGGCCAACCAGGAAGACCTGGGCCGCCTGATGACGGCCGAACAGGGCAAGCCCTTCGCCGAGGCGAAAGGCGAGGTCACCTACGGCGCCAGCTTCGTCGAGTGGTTCGCCGAGGAAGCCAAGCGCGTGCAGGGCGAGACCCTGCCCACCTTCGACAACAACAAGCGCGTGCTGGTGATCCGCCAGCCGATCGGCGTCTGCGCCGCCATCACGCCCTGGAACTTCCCGCTGGCGATGATCACCCGCAAGGTCGCCCCGGCGCTGGCCGCCGGCTGCCCGGTGGTGATCAAGCCGGCCGAGCTGACCCCGCTCACCGCCCTCGCCGCGGCCGAACTGGCGATGCGCGCCGGCATCCCGGCCGGCGTGCTCAACCTGCTCACGGCCGACGGGGCCAACAGCATCGCCATCGGCAAGGTGTTCTGCGCCAGCGACACGGTGCGCCACATCAGCTTCACGGGCTCCACGGAAGTCGGCCGCATCCTGATGGCGCAGAGCGCGCCCAGCATCAAGAAGCTCTCGCTGGAACTGGGCGGCAACGCGCCCTTCATCGTGTTCGACGACGCCGACCTGGACTCCGCCGTCGAGGGCGCCATGGCCAGCAAGTACCGCAACGCCGGCCAGACCTGCGTGTGCGCCAACCGCCTCTACGTCCAGGACGGCGTGTACGACGCCTTCGTGCAGAAGCTCGCCGCCAAGGTCAAGTCGCTCAAGGTCGGCAACGGGTTCGAGGAAGGCGTGCTGCAGGGCCCGCTGATCGAGGAAGCCGCCGTCGACAAGGTGCAGCGCCACATCGCCGACGCGCTGGACAAGGGCGGCAAGGTGGTCGTGGGCGGCAAGAAGCTGCAGGGCCAGTTCTTCGAGCCGACGGTGATCGCCGACGCGAAGCAGGACATGCTCTGCGCGCGCGAGGAGACCTTCGGCCCGGTGGCGCCGGTGTTCCGCTTCAAGACGGAGCAGGAGGCGATCGACGCCGCGAACAACACCGAGTTCGGCCTGGCCAGCTACTTCTACAGCCGCGACGTCGGCCGCATCTTCCGCGTGAGCGAAGCGCTGGAGTACGGCATGGTGGGCATCAACACCGGCCTGATCTCGACCGAGCACGTGCCCTTCGGCGGCGTGAAGCAGTCGGGGCTGGGCCGCGAAGGGTCCAGCCACGGCATCGACGAATACGTCGAGATGAAGTATCTCTGCCTGGGGGACGTGCTCAAGTAGGCCGGCCGGCCGGCGCGAGCCGGCTGCCCGCGATCTCGGCGACGCGCCGCACGTGGTCTTCGGCGGCCTGCTGCGCCGCCTGCGCATCGCGCTTGCGCAGCGCCTTCAGGATGCGCTCCATCTCCGACGCCGCTTCCTTCTGCCGCCCCGGCGAGCTGATGGTCATGAGGCGCAGGCGGTTGATGCGCGCATTGAGCGACTGCACGATGCCCCAGGCCATCGCGAGGCCGGCGGCGGCGAACAGTGCCTCGTAGAACGCCGTCGTGCGCGCCACGACCTCGTGGAAGTCGCCGGCGTCGAAGGCCTGCTGGATGCGCGCATTGAACTCGGCCAGCTGCTTCAGCGCGGCATCGCTGGCGCGCTCCGCGCACAGCCTGGCCGCATGGCCCTCCAGCAGCGCGCGGATCTCGTAGATCTCGGCGGCCTGGTCGGCGCTCAGCGACGCGACCACCGGCCCCTGGTGCGGGATGGACTCCACCAGCCCCTCGGCCTCGAGGTGGCGCAGCACCTCGCGCACGATGGAGCGGCTGACATCCAGCTGCTCGCACAGGCTGCGCTCCACCAGCCGCTCGCCCGGCTTGAAGTGCCCGCCCAGGATGGCGGAGCGCATCTTCTCCAGCGACAGCGCGCGCAGCGTCTTGGCGCTGCGATCGACCTTCAGCAGGGGAGCCGGCGCGGTGGACATGGGCCGCGATTATGCGGCTTCGCCCGACAGGAACGCACGCAGCGAAGCGTTGACGCGCGCCGGATGCGTCACGTTCATCATGTGGCGCGCGCCTTCCAGCACCTCGACGCGCCCGCGCGGCGCCAGCTGCGCCATCGCGCGCGACATCTCTGGGCTGGAGTTCTGGTCGTGCTCGCCGGTGAAGAACAGCGCCGGCATCGCGAGCTCCGCCAGCCGCCCCGCGTGCGCGCGGTCCGAAGTCGCGAACAGGCGGTAGGTGCGCGCGTAGCCGGTGGGATTCACCGAGCGCAGCAGCCTTTCTGTCTCGGCGGCGGCCTCCTGCAGGTGCGGCGGCGGCGGGTCGCCGAACCAACGCTGCAGCGTCGGCGCGATCGTGCTGGCGAGGCCGCTGGTGGCGAGCGCGTCGGCGCGCGCGAGCACGGCGGCGCGCTGCTCCGGCGTGCGCCGGAACACCGCGTTGAGCGCCGCGACGCGCAGCGTGCGCCGCGGATAGGCCAGCGCGAACTCCAGCGCCACCAGCGCGCCCATCGAGTGGCCGACGACGTTGGCGGCAGGAATGTCCAGGTGGTCCAGCAGCGCCGCGAGCTGGGCGGCGTACTGCGCCAGCGTCACGCCTTCCGGCGGGATGTCGCTGTCGCCGTGCCCCAGCATGTCGTAGCTGATCACGCGGAACTCGCGCGCCAGCGCCTGCACCTGCGGCGCCCAGATCGCGCGCGCCATGCCGACGCCGTGGACCAGCACCACGGGCTCGCCCGAGCCGGCGACGGTGTAGGCCGTGCCGCCCGCCTTGGCGGAGACGGTGCCGGGCTCAGGCTTCATTGCTGCCCAGGTCCTTGAGGTCCTGGTAGCGGTCGCCGATGCGGTGGTGCGGCCGGCCGCCGATGGATGCGCCCAGGGCGACCACGATTTCATCGGGCGCCGGCGCGTCGTTGATCGCGAACTGCACGGTGAGGTAGTGCGAGCGCATGCCCTCGTCGCCCTTGTGCATCATCGGGATGGAGATCGCGCAGTTGGGGCCGCCGCGCACGTTGGTGAAGCTCAGGTAGCTCTTCGCGCCCACGGCGCGCCGGTAATGGTTGCCGAAGCGCAGCGTGTGGATCAGCGCCGACGCATGCTCCACCTCGCCGGCGGTGCCGACGACGGCGGCCTTGCCGTAGCCCTCGATCGCGTCGCCGGAGCCGGCCAGCGCGAGGATGCGCGCGGTGAGCAGCTCGCCCAGCACCGGCGCGATGGCCTGGATCTCGGGCTTCAGGTCCTCGACGAAGCCGCGCCCCGCCCAGGGATTGCGCAGCACCGCGGCGGCGGCGAACAGCTTCAGCGGGCGCGGTGCTTCCTTGCCGCCCTCGATCAGCGTTTCCTCGGTGTAGTGGACGATCTTGCGGATGCCGTGGTTCATGGTGTCGCTCTGGCGGGTCATTCGGCGGTGATGTGGGCGGCCTTGACGACGGCCTGGTACTTCTCGACTTCGGCGGCCATGAACTTGCGCAGCGCATCGGCGGAGGCGCCGGACGCGCTCAGGCCCAGGTCGGCCAGCTTCTTGCGCACGGCCGGATCGGCCATCACCTGCTGCGTGGCGGCTTCCACCTTGCGCTCGATGTCCGACGGCGTCTTCGCCGGCAGGAACAGGCCGAACCACACGCCCAGGTCGAAGCCCTCGAGGCCCTTCACCTGGCCCAGCGCCGGCAGGTCGGGCGCCAGCTCGGAGGGCTTGGCGCCCGTGACGCCGTAGGCCTTCAGCTTGCCGGAGCGGATGTAGGGCTGCGCGGCGCTGAGCGTCGAAACGGCCAGGTCCACCTGCCCGCCCATCACGTCCACCAGCGCGGGCGAGGCGCCGCGATAGGGCACGTGCGTCATCTGGATCTGCGCGCGCATCTTCAGCAGCTCGCCCGCCACGTGCATGGGCGTGCCGTTGCCGGCCGAGGCGTAGCTCAGCGCGCCGGGGCGACTGCGCGCGTACTGGATCAGGTCGGGCACGTTGGCCGGCGGCAGGCCCGGCTTGCCTACCAGCACCATCGGGCCGGTGGCGATGAAGGTGACCGGCGTCAGGTCGCGGATGCCGTCGTAGGACAGCTTGGGATTGATCACCTTGTTGATCAGGATCTCCGAGCCGGAGCCCACCAGCATGGTGTAGCCGTCCGGCGCGGCGCGCACCGCGCGCTGGGTGCCCAGCACGCCGCCGGCGCCGCCGACGTTCTCGATCACGATGGGCTGGCCCAGCTTTTCGGACAGCAGCGGCGCGATCGTGCGCGCCACGTTGTCGGAGCTGCCGCCCGGTGCGAAGGGCACCACGAGCGTGATCGGCTTCTCCGGCCAGGCGGCCAGGGCGGCCTGGCTGGCCAGCAGGGCGGCGGCGCAGGCGGCGAGCCCGCGGACGAAGGTCTTGCCGCCGGCGAGGCGGCGGGCCTGGGAAAGCATGCTCATGGAGTCTCCGGGAGGGCGGTGGGATGTATTCTGTCCGATGGTATACCATCATCCAGCGTTTGGCGAGCGAATCCACGGCCGGGCGGCGCCGCCCGCCGCAGCGCGCTCCTACAGCCAACGCTTTACAAAGCCGACGCGGCCGGGCGGCGCCGGGGACGAGAGTGTGAGGAAGTCCACAAAACCTCTCTGGAGATTTCCATGCCCGTCCAGGTCACTGAATGGAGCGACGCGATGTTCACATCGCTCGCGGCAGCGATGGCCCTGCTGTTCTCGGCCATCCCGAAGATCATCGGCTTCCTGCTGATCATCGTCGCCGGCTGGTTCATCGCCTCGCTGATCGAGCGAGGGCTGGCGGCCGTCCTGCGCTCGATCCACTTCAACGACCTGTCGCAGCGGGCGGGCCTGACCGACTTCATCCGCAAGATGGGGATGAACACCGACGCCGCCGGCATGATCGGCCTCGTCGTCAAGTGGTTCGTTCGCCTGATCGCACTGGTGGTGGCCTTCGACGCGCTGGGCCTGCCCGCGGTGTCGGAAGTGCTGCGGCAACTGCTGCTGTGGCTGCCGAACGTGGTCGTGGCGCTGGTGGTGCTGGTGATCGGCGGCCTGGCGGCGCGCGGCCTGAGCAACGTCGTGCGCGGCGCGGCCAGCGAAGCAGGCCTGAGCAACGCCAACTTCCTGTCCAAGGCCGCCTCGGTGGTCGTGTGGGCCTTCGCGATCGTCGTCGCGGTGAACCAGCTGGGCATCGCCACCGAACTGGTCAACACGCTGTTCATGGCGGTGGTGGGCGCGCTGGCCCTCGGCTTGGGCCTGGCCTTCGGGCTGGGCGGGCGCGAGACCGCCGCGGAGATCCTGAACAAGTGGTACGCCAAGGGCAAGGAGAAGTCCGGCGAGATGCGGCAGATGGCGCAGAACATGGGCGACCAGGCGCGGGAACGCACCGAGCCCGGCGAGTGGCCCACCGGCGGCTACCCGCAGGGCGGCGGCATGCCGGGCGGCAGCACGCCGATGCCGGCGGACAAGCGCCACGACAGCGAAGGCGGCTGAGCCCCGGCGAAGCGACACGGAAGGGCCCCCACGCGGGGCCCTTTTTCTTGCCACACTCCGCCCATGGCCTCCGCACCCGTGATCCAGAGCCTGCTGGACACCGACCTCTACAAGTTCACCATGTGGCAGCCGATGCTGCACCGGCACCCGCAGACGCAGGCGCTGTACCGCTTCGTCTGCCGCAACGAGCCGGCGTATCCGCTCGCGCAGCTGGTGGACGAGGTGAACGCGGAGCTCGACGCGCTATGCGACCTGCGCTTCCGCCGCGACGAGCTGGACTTCCTGGGCGGGCTGCGCTTCATCCGCAGCGACTTCGTCGACTTCCTGCGCATCTTCCATTTCCAGCGCGACTTCATCCGTGCCTGGGCCGACGGCGAGCACCTGCGCATCGAGGCGCGCGGGCCGCAGGTGCACGTGATGGCCTTCGAGATCTTCGTGCTGGCGATCGTCAACGAGCTGTACTTCCGCCGCTTCGACGCGGCCGCGGCGCTGGCCGAAGGCCGCCGGCGCCTCGCCGCCAAGCTGGCGCAACTGCGCGCCTTCGCGGCGGAGCCACCGCTGGCGAACCCCTTCGAGTTCTTCGACTTCGGCGTGCGCCGGCGCTTCGGCCGCGACTGGCAGCGCGAGGTGGTGGGCACGCTGGCGCGCGAGCTGCCGGCGCTCTTCAAGGGCACCTCCAACGTGCTGCTGGCGCGCGACCTGGACATCGTGCCGATCGGCACCATGGGCCACGAGTACCTGCAGACCTTCCAGGCGGTGGGCGTGCGGCTGCGCGACTTCCAGCGCGCGGCGCTGGAGGAGTGGGTGCAGGAGTACCGCGGCGACCTGGGCATCGCGCTGACCGACACGGTGGGCATGGACGCCTTCCTGGCCGACTTCGACCTCTACTTCGCCAAGCTGTTCGAGGGCCTGCGCCACGACTCCGGCGACCCGGTCGCGTGGGGCGAGAAGGCGCTGGCGCACTACGAGAAGCTGCGCATCGACCCGCAGCGCAAGCGCCTGGTCTACTCCGACAGCCTCGACGTGCCCAAGGCGATCGCGCTGTACCGCCACTTCGGCGACCGCGTGCAACTGGGCTTCGGGATCGGCACGAACCTGACCAACGACGTCGGCCTGCAGCCGCTGAACATCGTGATGAAGCTGGTGGAAGCGAACGGGCAGCCGGTGGCGAAGCTGTCGGACACGCCAGGCAAGACGCTGGCCACCGACGAAACCTTCCTGGCCTACCTGCGCCAGGTCTTCAGCGTCACTGCCTAGGCCGACGGCCTCTCCGCTCCCTTGCGCAAATGCTCGCGCACCCTCTCCGCCTCATTCCCCACGGCCTTCACCGCCTCCTTCACCCTCTTCTCGCTCACATTGAAGTGCCGCGCCCAGGCGCAGACGGCGTAGTCGTAAGTGACGTCGATGCGCTCCGACTTCCGCCCGGGCGCACCAGGATGATGGGGAATGGTCGTGTTGCTCATCGCGCCATGCTACGCACCGTCCCCCACCGCGCGGTGTAGGAAGAATCCGATGAAGCCGGGCCCGGTGTCATGATGCGGGCTCACGAGGAGGCAGCATGGAGACGAAGAACAAGGCAGGCCTGATCGGCCTGGGCGCCATGGGCGCGGGCATGGCGAAGACGTTGCGCACGCGCGGCTACGAAGTGCATGTGTGCGACGTCCGCCCCGGCGTGGCGGCCGCCTTCGCCGAGCAAGGCGGCGTGGCCTGCGCCACCCCGGCCGAGGTGGCCCGCGCCTGCCAGGTCGTGGTCAGCGTGGTCGTCAACGCGCAGCAGACCGAGGAAGTCCTCTTCGGCCCGGACGGCGCCGCCGCCGCGATGGCGCCCGGCAGCGTCTTCGTCATGTGCTCCACCGTGGACCCGAACTGGTCGATCGCGCTGGAGGCGCGCCTGAAGGCGCTGGGCATCCACTACGTCGACGCGCCCATCTCCGGCGGCGCCGCCAAGGCGGCCAGCGGCCAGATGACCGTGATGAGCGCGGCCAGGCCCGAGGCCTACGCCGTGGCAGACCCCGTCCTCGACGCCATGGCCGGCAAGGTCTACCGCCTGGCCGACCGCGCCGGCGCCGGCAGCAAGGTCAAGATCATCAACCAGCTGCTGGCGGGCGTGCACATCGCCGCGGCCGCGGAAGCCATGGCGCTCGGCCTGCGCGAGGGCGTGGACCCGGAGGCGCTGTACGACGTCATCACCCACAGCGCCGGCAACAGCTGGATGTTCGAGAACCGCATGGCCCACGTGCTCGCGGCCGACTACACCCCGCTCTCGGCCGTGGACATCTTCGTGAAGGACCTGGGGCTGGTGCTGGACACGGCGCGGGCGAGCAAGTTTCCGTTGCCGCTGGCGTCGACGGCGCACCAGATGTTCATGCAGGCGTCGACGGCGGGATTCGGGCGGGAGGATGACAGCGCGGTGATCAAGATCTTCCCGGGGATCGCGTTGCCGGCGAAGTGAGCTGCGGCATGCAATGGCCGCGCGCTGGTCAGGTGCGTGGTGTGCAGTCGATCCCATTACAACGGCCGGGCTGTGATGCCGGTTCGCACGGGTGCGAGACAACCCGCGCGCCGCGAGGGGCTTGGCGTCTTGCCGCAAGCGTGACAGCATGAACGCGACGTCCTGAGGCTGCCCACGAGCCGCGAGGACGCAGCGGAGCCCGGCGAGGAGACCCCGGTCCACACGCACGAGCGCTCGTACATGTGGTACGCGATCGCCGGCGCGCCGCTGCACATCTTCGACGAGCATGGCAAGGACTGCGGCGTTTTCGACGTGCCGACCGGCGGCGTCTTCGAACTGAAGGTCCAGGACGGCGTCATCGAAGTGATGTCCGAGATCGGCAGGGGCGTGAAGGTCCCCGCGACCCACAAGGCGCGCAACATCGGCCCGACCGCGTACCGGGAGGTCCTGGTCGAGTGGAAGTGAAGTTGCGGGAACGAGGGGATGGAGCGGGCGATGGGAATCGAACCCACGTCTTGAGCTTGGGAAGCTCAGGTCCTGCCATTGAACGACGCCCGCGGGACAGGAGCGGATTCTAAGCGGGATTGCGGGGAGTCCTCCACCGTCGGGGCCAGGGCTGGCGTGCCGTCCGATGATCCCGCGGCATCGGCCTGCTCCCGGCCGCGACCAGCCGCCGTAAGCTCGTGGGCATGCCCTCCCCTGGACGACTGCTCATGCTCGCCCTGGCCGCCGCTGCGCTTGCCCTCTGGTGGGGCAACAGGGACCTCCCGCCGGACCCTCGTGCCCGTGCCACCTTGTTCGCGCATCGCGGCATCGCGCAGCGTTTCGACGAACGCGGACTGAAGAACGACACGTGCACCGCGGAGCGGATGCTGCCGCCGCAGCACGCCCTGCTGGAGAACACGTTGCCCTCGATCCGCGCGAGCTTCGCGGCCGGCGCGAATGTCGTCGAGATCGATGTCCATCCGACCACGGATGGCCAGTTCGCCGTGTTCCACGACTGGACTCTCGATTGCCGCACGAACGGGCACGGCGAGACACGCGCCCACACCATGGCGCAACTGAAGCAGCTCGATGTCGGCTACGGCTACACGGCCGACGGCGGCAGGACGTATCCGTTCCGAGGGCGGGGCGTCGGCTTGATGCCGTCGCTGGACGAAGTGCTCGCGACCTTCCCCGGGCGCCGCTTCCTGGTCAACGTGAAGAGCCGGGACCCGAGCGAAGGCGCCAGGCTGGCGGCGGCCCTGGGCAAGTACCCGGCGGCACGGCGCCGGATGCTGGCCGTGTACGGAGGCGACGAGCCGGTCGGGCGCGTCCGCGACTTGCTGCCCGGCGTGCGGACCAGCTCGCGCGCGAGCCTCCAATCCTGCCTGCTCGGCTACCTCGCCCTGGGCTGGAGCGGACATGTTCCGCGCGCTTGCAGGCATTCCGTCGTGCTGGTGCCCGTCAACCTCGGCTTCCTGCTGTGGGGCTGGCCCGGCCGGCTCCAGCAGCGCCTGGAGCGTGCGGACAGCGAACTGGTTGCGATCGGCCCCTACGCCGGCGGATTCACGTCGGGCATCGACACGCCGGAGGATCTTGCCCGCTTGCCGCACGGCTACGCGGGAGGGATCTGGACGAACGAGATCGAGTGGCTGTCCCGCTCCCTCGGGGAGCGTTGACGCCTCGGCGGCCCGACTGCCCCGCCGCGGCGCGTGCCGTACTCGGCCGATCCGGAATTTCGTTACCTCGGCCCCCCGGCTCCGGCGCCCACTTGCAAAATCCACGGCTCTCCCGAGGACCCCTCATGCCGCAAGGACTGCTCGAAAAAGCGAAGCGCTTCGACCGAACCCGCCCCAACATCCCCGGCGAGCACTGGCTCGCCCTCGCCGCCGGCCTGGGGCTCTGGCTCGCCACGCGGCGGCACCCCTCCATTCCAGTGCGCATCGCCGCTTCCATCGCGGGAACGCTCCTCGTGGCCCGGGCCGCCAGCGGAACCGACGTTCCGCCGCTGCTCCGGCGCCTGCCCTTCGCCAGCCGGCCGCCGCGGCGGCATGACTGGATCGGTTGACTGGGGCGGCCAGACGAAGACGCGTCGCGACCCGGCGACTCAGTCCGCGTACCCCGGCATCTCCCGGTCCAGCACCCGCATCATCGCGGCGAAGTAGAGCTCTTCCCGCTCCGCGCGCGAGTGGCTGTCGTGCGGGTTCGGCGTCTCGACCTTCTTCACCATCGCCTCGTCCAGCAGCGCGAGCGGCCGGCCCGTCGACATCGCCAGCACCTGGGCGCGGCAGACCCGCTCCAGCTTGTAGAGGCGCCGGTACGCCTGCGCGACGGTGTCGCCGACGACCAGCACGCCGTGGTTCTTCATGAACAGGATCTGCTTGTCGCCCAGCACGGAGGCGAGGCGCTCGCCTTCGCCCAGCGAATCCGCCAGCCCCGTGTACCCGTCGTCGTAGGCGATGTGCCGCGTCATGAACGCGGCCGTCTGGCTCCCTGGAAGGAGACGGTTGTCCTCGAGCATGTTCAGCGCCAGCGCCCAGGTCTGGTGGGTGTGGAGGATGACGTTCGCGCCCGTGATCCGGTGCAGCGGCGCGTGGATGCTGAGCGCGCTCAGTTCCAGGGTTCCGTCGCCTTCCAGCACCTCGCCTGCCTCGTTGAACACGATCAGGTCGCTGGCCCGCGCCTCGGACCAGTGCAGCCCGAAGGGCAGGACCAGGTAGCGGTCCTCCTGGCCCGGGACGCGCATGGTGAAGTGGTTGTCGATGCCCTCCTCCAGGTCGTCGTAGACCGCCAGGCGGTTGGCCGCGGCCAGGTGGACGCGCGCGCGCCAGGTCTCGTCCGTTTCGTGTTTCATCTCTCGTTCTCCTGCAGTGTTTCGGTCGAGGCGCGCCGCTCCGCCCGCAGCGACACGCTGAACGCCACCAGCGCGACCAGCGCCACGCCCGTCAGGGCGAGGGCCGAGGCCAGCGCCGGATCATCGCCCAGTGCCGCCAATGACGTGGACACCGCCCCCGATGCCATCTGCGAAAAGCCGTACAGGCCCGCCGCCGCGCCCGTCAGGCGCGGGTCGACGCTGATCGCCTTGCCCAGGGCCGCGGGGCTGGTCATGCCGATGCCGCTGGTGAAGAGCAGCAGCGCCGCGATGACGTTCCACACCGCCATCGTGTCGGTGACCACGAGGGCCAGGTACGCGGAGGCCGCGGCCAAGGCCACGCCGTTGCCGATGCGCAGCAGCACTTCGCCGGGCACGCTGCGGATCAGCCGGCCCGTGATCGCGTTGCCGATCCCCATGCCGAACAGGATGATCCCCGCGTACAGGCCGATCGCGTGCGCCGGCTCGTGCAGCTCGTTGGTGAGGATGAAGGGAAAGGCGGCGAGGAAGGCGTAGATGCAGGTCGTGAGCATGCCCCCGCCCAGCGCGTAGCCCACGAAGCGCCGCGAGCGCAGCAGCTCGGCGTAGTCGCGCAGCATCACACGCAGGCCGAAGGTGCCGGTGGGCCGGCCGGTCTCGGGCAGGCGGCGCCAGGCGAAGAAGACCGTCACGGCGCCGCCGGCCGCCAGCACGACGAAGATCGCGCGCCAGCCCAGGGCCGAGGACACGGCGCCACCCACCATGGGCGCGAGGCCCGGCCCCACCATGATGATCAGGTTCAGCAGCGCCAGCTGGCGGATCGCGCCTTCGGGGGCCGAGGTGTCGCGCACGATGGCGCGCCCGAGCGCCAGGCCGGCGCAGCCGCCCAGGCCTTGCACGAGGCGCGCCGCGAGCAGCGTCGTGAGGTTGGGCGCGAGCGCGGCGGCCAGCCCGCCGGCGGCGTACATGGCCAGGCCCCACAGCAGCGTGGGGCGGCGCCCGTGCGCGTCGGAGAGCGGCCCGTAGACCAGCTGGCCGCCGGCGAGGCCGATGATGTAGATGCTGATCGCCATCTGCATCTCGCCCGCCGTGGTGCGCAGGCCGCGCGCGGCGTCGGGCAGGGCGGGCACGAACATGTGCATCGCCATGGTGCCGCTGATGGTGATCAGGACCAGCAGCCACAGCGGTGGCCGGGACGGAACGGTCATGAAAGGTGCGGTCGGCCCGCGGACATGAGGCCCGCGGGACGAGGCGGATTCTACGGGCGTGGCAAGCGGACCTACCCTTCCCTGGCCTGCCGCCGGCTGGGGCTAGACTCGCGCCGCGGCCGTCCGGGCCCGCGAGAACAAGGGAGTCATGGATTTCTCGGACGCTTCTTTCCAGCGCTTCATCGACCTCATCTACGACGCGGCGGAACACCCCGGGCGCTGGCGCCGCGTCTACGACGAACTGCAACCCGCCCTCGACGTGAAGTCGATCCACATGCTGGCGATCGACCGGCACCACGGCACGCTGTCGTACAGCGACGGCGCCAACATGCCGGTGGAAGGCGAGCTGGCCTACATCCAGAAGTACCGCTTCATGGACCCGCGCTGGTCGGCCATCGTGGAGAAGGACGTCGGCCAGTGGACGCACTGCCAGGACGTGGTCACCGAGGAGGAGGTGGCCACCAACCCGTTCTACCAGGAGTTCCTGGTGCCCTACGACCGGCGCTACATGACGGCCTGCAAGCTGGTGGAGACGCCCGACGCGACGGTGGTGTTCTCCACGCTGCGCGGCGTCGCGCAGGGGCCGCTGCCGGCCGCGGCGCAGGAGTTCCTCGACCGGCTGCTGCCGCACCTGCAGCGCGCCTGCCGCATCGGCATCCGCAACTTCGTCTATTCCACGCAGGCGCTGGTGGGGCACCTGCTGGTGAACAAGCTGCGCCAGCCGGTGGTGCTGATGACGCCGGGCGGCGAGGTGATGCACAGCAACGAGGCGGCGCGGGAACTGCTGCGGTCGACCCGACTGGTGCGCGTGGTCGAGGGGCGCCTCGAATTGCCGAAGCGGCAGCTGCAGCAGCTGCTGCAGGGCGCGGCCGAACTGGAGCGCGAGTTGAAGAAGGCCGCCGCCGAAGCCGACGTGGCGCCGGCCGGGCCGGTGGCGAGCGACTTCCGCTCGCTGCACGTCACGCCGGAAACGGGCGAGGAATCGCTCTATGCCTTCTACACGGTGCTGTCGCCGCAGGGGGCGATGGGCACCTTCGGGCTGCGGCCGGTGGTGATGCTGCTGTTCTACCACCCGGGCTCGGCGCCCGCGATCGACTCGGGCCTGCTGTACGCGGTGTTCGGGCTGACGCCGGCCGAGTGCCGCATCGCGACGCTGCTGGCCGAGGGCCTGTCGCTCAAGCAGATCGCGCAGGCGCAGGGGACGCAGCACGAGACGGTGCGAAAGCAGTTGCGGTCGATCTACCAGAAGACGTCGACGAACCGGCAGCCGGAGTTGATCCGGTTGTTGCTGCATCTGCCGCATAACGCGCTGCAGCAGTAGGCTCAGTGGAAATCGCGTGAGCTGCTGCCATGCCGCCCCAGCCGCCCCAGCAGCGGCGTCAGGTCCTCCAGCTGCTCGGCGATCAGGTGCCGCACCTGGCCGCCGCTGTCCACGTCGCGCTGCCAGACGCCGCGCACGGCCATCAGCTTCGAGTGCAGCAGCGCGTCGCGCTGGCGCTCGCGCACGTGCTTCCACACGATCACGTTCACCGGGCCGGTCTCGTCCTCGATGGTGACGAAGATCGTGCCGTTGGCCGTCTGCGGCTGCTGGCGCACGGTGACGATGCCGCAGGCGCCCACGCGGCGGTCGTGCGGCAGGTCGTGCAGCTCGCGCGCGCTCAGCAGCTTCATGCGCGCGAGACGCGCGCGCAGCAGCGCCACCGGATGGCGGCGCAGCGTGAAGCCGAGGGACGCGTAGTCGAAGAAGATCTCCTCGCCCTCCTTCGCCGGCGGCAGCGCCAGCGGCTGCTCGCGGATCGGCGCCTCGCGCAGCATGCCCGGCGCCTTCTGCTGCGCGGCGGCCTGCCACACCTGCTGGCGGCGGTGCCCGGCGAGGGATTGCAGCGCATCGGCCGCGGCGAGGGCGTTGAGGTCCTTCACGTCGAGCTGCGCGCGCAACGCCAGGTCCTCGACATCCTCGAACGGCCGCTGCGCGCGCGCGGCGACGATGCGCCGCGCGCCGGCTTCGCCGAGGCCGCCGACCATGCGCAGGCCGAGGCGCACTGAATTGGGGTCAGATTCCAATTTCGTCGCGATGAAATTGGAATCTGACCCCAATTTGCACAATTTGCAGTCCCAGTCCGAGAACGACACATCGGCCGGCAGCACCACCACCCCATGCCGCTGCGCGTCCTGGATCAGTTGCGCGGGGGCGTAGAAGCCCATGGGCTGCGAGTTGAGCATGGCGGCGAGGAAGCAGGCGGGTTCGTGGCACTTGAGCCAGCTGGAGTCGTAGGCGAGCAGCGCGAAGCTGAAGGCGTGGCTTTCGGGGAAGCCGTATTCGCCGAAGCCCAGGATCTGCTGGAAGATGCTCTCGGCGAACTCGCGGCGGTAGCCCTTGGCGAGCATGCCGCTGATCAGGCGGTCCTGGAACTTGTGGACGCCGCCGTGGCGCTTCCACGCGGCCATCGAGCGGCGCAGCTGGTCCGCTTCGTCGGCGGAGAAGCCGGCGGCGATCATCGAGATCTGCATCACCTGCTCCTGGAAGATCGGCACGCCCAGCGTGCGCTCCAGCGCCGGGCGCAGCGCCTCGCTCTCGTAGTGCACGGCCTGGCCGTTGCGCAGGCGCTCGCGCGCCTTCAGGTACGGATGGATCATGCCGCCCTGGATCGGCCCCGGCCGCACGATCGCGACCTCGATCACCAGGTCGTAGAACACGCGCGGCTTCAGGCGCGGCAGCATGGACATCTGCGCCCGGCTCTCGATCTGGAACACGCCCACGGTGTCGGCGCGGCAGATCATGTCGTAGGTGGCCTGGTCCTTGTCGGGAATGTCGGTCAGCGCGAAGGGCGCGCCGCGCCGCTGGCCCACGAACTCCAGGCAGCGGCGGATCGCCGTCAGCATGCCCAGGGCGAGGATGTCCACCTTCAGCAGGCCCATCTCGTCCAGGTCGTCCTTGTCCCACTGGATCACCGAGCGGTCCTTCATCGCCGCGTTCTCCACCGGCACCAGGCGCGTGAGCTTGCCCTGCGTGAGCACGAAGCCGCCCACGTGCTGGCTCAGGTGGCGCGGGAATCCCATCAGCTCCTCCGAGAGCTCCATCCACAGCGCGAGCGACTTCGCCGGCGCGGCGACGCCGAGGCCCGCCGCCAGCTCGCCCAGCTTCTGCTCGCGCAGGCCGCGCTCGTCGAACCAGAAGTGGTCCTTGGCGAAGGCGTCCACCAGCGCGTCGGGAATGCCCATCGCCTTGCCGACGTCGCGGATCGCGCTGCGCGTGCGGTAGGTCGCCACCACGGCGGCGATGGCGGAGCGCTCGCGGCCGTACTTGCGATAGATGTACTGGATCACCTCCTCGCGCCGCTCGTGCTCGAAGTCCACGTCGATGTCGGGCGGCTCCTTGCGCGCGCGGCTGATGAAGCGCTCGAACAGCAGGTCCGAGCGCGTGGGGTCCACCGCCGTGATGCCCAGGCAGTAGCACACGGCGGAATTCGCCGCCGAGCCGCGGCCCTGGCACAGGATGCCCTGGCCGCGCGCGTAGCCGACGATGTCGTGCACCGTCAGGAAGTACATCTCGTAGCCGCAGTCGGAGATGAGGTCCAGCTCGCGCACCAGCTGCCGCCGCACGGACCAGGGCACGCCCTGCGGATAGCGGCCGCGCGCGCCCTCGATGGTGAAGCGGCGCAGCGCCTGGCGCGGCGTCAGGCCCGCGGGCACGGTCTCCAGCGGGTACTGGTACTTGATCTCCTCCAGGCTGAAGCTGCAGCGGTCGGCCACGTCCAGCGTGCGCGCGAGCAGCTCCGGCGGATAGACCGTGGCCAGGCGCATGCGGTGGCGCAGGTGGCGTTCGGCGTTGGGCTGCAGCGCGAAGCCGCATTCGGCCACGGGACGGCCCAGGCGCACGGCCGTCATCACGTCCTGCAGCGGCTTGCGCGAGCGCGCGTGCATGTGCACGTCGCCGGCGGCCACCAGCGGCACGCCGGTGGCGTCGCCCGCCTGCTGCAGGACTTGCAGGCGCAGTTCGTCGTCGCCTTCCAGCAGCAGTTCGACGGCCAGCCACAGGTGCGTGCCGAAGCGCTGCTGCGCCCAGTCGAGGCGCTCGCACAGGTCGTCGAGGGAGATGCCGGGCCCGGGCGCGAGCAGGATCTCGCAGCCGGCCAGCAGCGTGAAATCGCTATGCTCCCGGCTGCAAACGTACTCGCCTTTCTCCGCCTCGCGGCGCGCCCGCGTGATGAACTCGCAGAGATTGCCCCAGCCGGTGACGTCGCGCGCCAGCGCCACGAGACGGAAGCCGTCGAGCGCGAACTCGGCGCCCAGCAGCAGCTTCAGCCCGAGCTTCTTCGCTTCGGCGTGCGCGCGCACGACGCCGGCCACGGAGCATTCGTCGGTGATGGCGAGGGCCGTGTAACCCAGGGCATGCGCGCGCTGCACCAGTTCCTGCGGGTGCGAGGCGCCGCGCTGGAAGCTGAAGTTGGAGAGGCAGTGCAGCTCCGCGTAATCGGGCAGCCAGGACATGATGGGGACGAACCTTCAGGCGTAGAGGCCGTGCAGGAACCACTGCGCGCGATCCTGGTCGGCGGCGAGCCGCTCGCGGAAGATCCACAGCAGGCCCGCGCTCGCGCTGCGGGCGATGAAGTAATCGCGCAGCACCGGCGCGGCGGCCTCCGGATCCCACCACGCGGCCTCGAGCCGGCGCGCGCGCGTGAGCAGTTGCAGCGGGCCCTGGTAGCAGGGCTTGTCGCCCTTGACCTGCAGGCGCAGGGGTTCGCGCAGCAGCCATGGCGGCAGGAAGGCATCGGTCGGGATTCCGGACTTCGTGCCTTTCGCAGGCTGGCGGTGAGCGCAGCGAACCCCAGCGCTTTCGCGCATCGCTGGGGTTCCTTCGTCACCCCAGCCTACGAAGACTTCCCGACGCTCCGGGCGATGGTCTTCCATGGGTTTCGCGACGGTCACATTGTCTTGCCCCAACCGCACGCTCAACCGCTCCACCAGCTGGTGCAACCGCTCCCCCGGCCGGTTCTCCTCCGGCAACAAGCTGGTCGTGATGCCGCCCCAGGGCACCGTCTCCAGCGTGCGCAGCCGCAACTGGTTCGCCGGCGCCGAGATCGCCGTGCGCGCCAGCTGCTCGGAAGCCAACCGCCGCAGGTGCTGCATGTCCTGCGTCGGCTGCGCCGTGCGCAACTCGATCCGCTCCGTCGGCGGCAGCGGCTTGCCGTCGATGCGGCGCAGGTCCAGCGTCCATTCGAATTCCACCGCCAGCACGCCCAGGTTGCGCCCCTGCAGCCAGGCCTGCAGCCGCGTGAGCAGGTGCTGGCCCGTGAACAGCAGTTCGGGCGCCGCGCTCGCCAGCGCCGGCAGTTCCAGCTTCTGGTCGAAGCCCGCGGGCAGCGTGATCCAGGGATAGCGCTCCGGCCGCTGCCCCGCCGCGCAGTCCAGCGCCTGCAGCAGCTCCGCACCGAAGCGGCGGCTCAGCCCCGCGCGCGGCAGCGCCCGCAGCTGGCCGAGCGTCGTGCAGCCGATGCGCTCCAGCGTCGCCAGGTGCGGCCGCGCGGCCGTGAACACATCGAGCGGCAAGGCGTCGGGCAGCGGCTCGCCCGGCTTCTCGCCACGGCGCTTCAGCCGCAGCAGCGCCAGCGCGGCGAGCGCCGTCGGCCCGCTCGCCCAGGCCGCGCACTCCAGCCCGGGCTGGCCTTGCAGCAGCGCGCGCAGCAGCTTGCGCCGCCCGCCGAACAGGCGCTCGGACGCGCCCGCCTCCAGCAAGACGGCTTCGTCGACGAAGGCGACCCGGGGGGTGAACTGCAGGCAGCGCCAACCCCAGGCCGTCGCGTCTTCATCCCGCGAGGCTTGCAGTGCGATCCAGTACATGCGACGCGGGAGTGGTGGGGGCGACGGCGCCGCGCCGCGCCTTGCGCGCGGCCAGCAGCGCCGACAGTTGCGGCGGGTGCGAGCGCAGCGCCAGCGGCTGCAGCAGCGGCGGGCCGCGCCGCTTGAGGATCTGCACGGCGAGTTCCTCGCCGTCCTGCACCGCCAGGCGCAGGCGCGCCGGCGAGGACTGCTCGCGCACGGCCAGCGGCCGGAACACGACCAGCAGCTTCTCGCCGGCCTGCGCGCACAGGTGCAGCCGGCGCAGGTCTTCGGCGCGCGCCTGCGGCAGCCAAGCCAACACGGCGCAGACGTCGGCGCAGCGCAAGGCCTGCTCCGCGGCCCACAGGCGCGCGGACGGCTTCTCCGCCTGCACGCACAGCAGGTGCTCGGGCACGATGCCCTGCTCGCGCAGCGCCGGCCCGTAGGGCTGGTAGGGCGGATGCACCAGCACCGCCGGATCGCCGCGCTCGCGCATGGCCTGCGCGAGCCCCGGGCCGGCGAGCTGCCAGACGTGCTGCTGCGCCTGCTTCTGCAGGATCTCGACCAGGTGGCCGAGCGGCCAGCCGCCCCCGGGCAACTGCGCGTCCAGCGCGGCGTGGCCCGTGGGGAGCGTGCGCTCCTGCGCCTGCGCCAGCTCGCGGCCGCGCCAGACCTGGGGCGGCAGGGCGAGTTCGGCGGCGGCGTGGAGGGCGTTCATGGCGGGGTGGTTGGCCTGGTTATTTATACAGTGTTTTTCCCGCCGACTCCACCCGCCTGCCCCTGCCCGCGCATCGAAGGGGCGATTCCGGCAATACTGCCGATGCGGCCGCTGTCCGCGTTTTCCCCGGAGACTTTCGTTGTATCGGCTGTTCGAGAAACTGCTTCACCCCTATCCCGAGGCCGAGCCTCCGGAGCTGCCCAAGACCTTCTTCTCCTTCGTGTGGGCCTGCACCGCCGGCATGCGCGGCTACCTGGTCCTGCTGGCCTTCCTGAGCGCCGCCATCTCCACCTGGGACGCCTGGCTGTTCGCCGTGCTCGGCCGCGTGGTGGACTGGCTGGCCCGCACGCCGCCCGAACTGCTGTGGCAGCAGGAGCGCGGCGCGATGGCGGTGTTCGTGCTGATCCTGTTCTCCAGCGTCGCCCTGGTCGGCTTCCACACCTTCGTGAAGCACCAGACGCTGGCCATCAACTTCCCGCTGCGGCTGCGCTGGAACTTCCACCGCATGATGCTGGGGCAGAGCCTGAGCTTCTACGCCGACGAATTCGCCGGCCGCATCACGACCAAGGTGATGCAGACGGCGCTGGCCGTGCGCGAGATGCTGTTCACCACCACCGAGGTGATCATCGGCATCGGCGTCTACTTCATCACCATCCTCGGGCTGGCGGCGAGCTTCGACACGCGGCTGGTGATCCCGCTGCTCGGCTGGCTGGCCTGCTACGCCCTGTCGTGCATCTACTTCGTGCCGCGGCTGGGCCGCGTCGGCAAGGCGCAGGCGGACGCGCGCGCCATGATGACGGGCCGCATCACCGACGCCTACACCAACATCTCCACCGTCAAGCTGTTCTCTCACACGCAGCGCGAGGCCGGCTTCGCGCGCCAGGCCATGACGGAGTTCATGACCACCGGCTACCGGCAGATGCGGCTGGTCAGCAGCTTCGAGATCGTCAACCACACCCTGGTGGTGTCGCTGATCGTCGCCACCGCCGGCTACGCCGTGTGGCTGTGGACGCGCGGCCAGATCGGCCCGGGCGCCGTCGCGGCCGTGACCGCGATGACGCTGCGCGTGAGCGGCATGTCGCACTGGATCATGTGGGAGATGGCCTCGCTGTTCGAGAACATCGGCACGATCCAGGACGGCATCGCCACGCTCACGCGGCCGCGCCAGGTGCTGGACGCGCCGGACGCCAAGCCGCTGGAGGTGTCGCGCGGCGAGGTGCGCTTCGAGCACGTGCGCTTCGGCTACGGCAAGCCGCAGGCGGTGATCGACGACTTCAACCTGGTGGTGCATCCCGGCGAGAAGGTCGGCCTGATCGGCCGCTCGGGCGCCGGCAAGTCCACGCTGGTGAACCTGCTGCTGCGCTTCTACGACCTGGAGGGCGGCCGCATCCTGATCGACGGGCAGGATGTTGCGCACGTCACGCAGGACAGCCTGCGCGCGAGCATCGGCATGGTCACGCAGGACACCTCGCTGCTGCACCGCTCGGTGCAGGACAACATCCTCTACGGCCGGCCGACGGCGAGCGTCGAGGAGATGGTGCAGGCGGCGAAGCGCGCGCAGGCGCACGAGTTCATCCAGAAGCTCACGGACCCGCAGGGCCGCACGGGCTACGATGCGCACGTGGGCGAGCGCGGCGTGAAGCTCTCGGGCGGACAGCGCCAGCGCGTGGCGATCGCCCGCGTGATGCTCAAGGACGCGCCCATCCTGCTGCTGGACGAGGCGACCAGCGCGCTCGATTCGGAAGTGGAGGTCGCGATCCAGGCCAGCCTGCACACGCTGATGCAGGGCAAGACGGTGATCGCGATCGCGCACCGCCTGTCCACCATCGCGGCGCTGGACCGGCTGGTGGTGATGGACCAGGGCCGCATCGTCGAACAGGGCACGCACCGCGAACTGCTGGCGCAGGGCGGCCTGTACGCGGCGCTGTGGGCGCACCAGAGCGGCGGCTTCCTGGGCGAGACGGAGGAGGAACTGGTGGATGCCTAGGAGGCTACGGCCGGCGGACTTCGCCGGCAACGCGCCGGAAATGGCGCAGGCCCTGATCGGGGCGGTCTTGCTGGTGGACGGCGTCGGCGGCCGCATCGTCGAGACGGAGGCGTACGACCGGGAGGACCCGGCATCGCACAGCCATTCCGGGCCGACGCCGCGCAACAAGGCCATGTTCGGGCCGCCGGGGCGGGCGTACGTGTACCGCTCCTACGGCATCCATTGGTGCCTGAACTTCGTCTGCCGCGAGGAAGGACATGGCGCGGGGGTGCTGATCCGCGCGATCGAGCCGCTGGAGGGGATCGAGACGATGCGCGAGCGGCGCGGGCTGCACGATGTGCGCCTGCTCTGCTCGGGGCCGGGGCGCGTAGGGCAGGCGCTGGCGATCGTGCATGCGTTCAACGGCCACCGGCTGGACCAGAAGCCTTTCGAGGTGCTGGCGGCGGAGCACGACCACGAGCTGGTGGTGGGGCCGCGCATCGGGATCAGCAAGGCCGCGGACGTGCCGTGGCGCTTCGGGCTGGCCGGATCGAAGTTCGTGAGCCGGCCGTTCCCGAAGACTGCCGCTCCCTCTCCCTCTCCCTCTCCCTCTCCCGCTCGCGGGAGAGGGTTGGGGTGAGGCTCGGGGCGCGCCTGCCCCTCACCCCAGCCCTCTCCCCGAAGGGGAGAGGGAGAAAGACATCACTCGCGCACGATGTTGATGCTGCCGCCGCGCTGGATGATTGTCAGCGGCGGGTCGCGCATCTCGGTGATCACGGTTTCCTGGCGCGCCCGCGCCGGTGCCGGGCCGGCGCCCAGGACCGTGGTGTCCACCACGGCTGCCGGTGCGCGGGCGAGCGCCGTCTCCGAGGGGATCACGCTGAAGGTCGGGATGTCGACCCGCGCCGCCGCGCTGCCCGGCACGACGGCGACGCCGGCCGAGGCGACGGTGTAGGGCAGGTTCTGCCGCTGCGCCGTCTCGATGTCGGTGAACAGCGGCGCGGCGCTCGAAGGCGACAGCTGCCGGCCCGTGCGCTCCATGCGGATCGTGTTGGGCGGGATCGTCCCAGCGGTGGGGCGCGCGGCCTGCGCCACGCTCACCGGCGTGCAGGTCGCGGCCTGGTCGAACACCATGCTGGCGCCGGCCGGGTAGCGCTGCGCCAGCGCCTGGTGCAGCGGCAGGCTCATGTCCACCGGCGCGTCGTGGCCGCGGTAGACCACCCGGTTGTTGGCGTCGTAGACCGTGTAGCAGGCCATCGCGTTGGCGCCCGCCAGCAGCAGCCCGCACAGAACCATCATCTTCGCTTTCATGTCTTGCCTTCCGCGCGCCCGGGGACGCCCAATCCTGATGGCCGCATGATGAGCACGCCGGCGTGCCCGGTGCGCAGGCCAAGCCTGTCACCCGCTGTCAGCGTCCTTCCCGCGACGCCAGTGGAACTTACCAGCGTGCCGGCGAATCACCCGGCCGCTCCGACGGCCGGATCCACGCGGCCGGCGTGCGGCCGAGCTGGGCACTGTGCCGGGTGCCGCGCAGCACGCCCCAGGCCGAGGGGCTGTCTTCCAGGAAGGGCTCCGGGCCGGGCGGCGTGACGGCGAAGCCGTTGGCCACGCGCCCGAGCCCGCGCAGCCAATGGCCGGTCTGCGCCAGCGAGACCTGGACGTGCCAGCTGCCGCCTTCCTGCTGCTGCCGCGCCAGCGCGGCGGCGGCCCCGAAGGCGATGAGGTAGCCGGTGGCCTGGTCGAGGATCTGCATGGGCAGCGCGCGGGGCCGCGTCGCGTCGCCGGCCGCTTCGGCTTCGGCCAGGTTGAAGCCCGTGGCGGTCTGCACCAGCGAGTCGAAGCCGCGCCGTCCTTGCCAGGGCCCCTGCGGCCCGTAGGCGGAGAGGGAGACGCAGACGATGCCGGGGCTGCGCTCGGCGAGCGCCTCGGGTCCGTAGCCCAGCTGCTGGAGCGCGCCGGGGCGGTAGCCCTGCACGAAGACGTGCGCGCCCTGCACCAGCGCGTCCATGGCCGCGCGGCCGGCCGGGTCGCGCAGGTCCACGAGGGCCGAGCGCTTGCCGCGGCTGGTGTCCGCGATCGCCTCGATGTTGGGCAGCTGCGGCGCGTTGACGAGCATCACGTCGGCGCCGTAGGCGGCGAGCGCACGGCCGCCCACCGGGCCCGCGAGGATGCGCGTGAGGTCGAGCACGCGCACGCCGGTGAGCGGGCGCTGGTCGGCCGCGAGCGGCGGCAGTTCGCGCGGCGGCGCCTCACCGATGCGCGTGAGCGTGAACAGCGGCTGCGCCGCGATGGCGCGTCCCGGCTCGCTCGCGTCCCATTCGGCGAAGCTGCGCAAGGCGGAGGCGACCAGGCCGGCTTCGGCGGCGGCCGTCTCGAAATCCACGGCGTTCCAGCCCAGCATCGCCTGCTCCGCCGCCTTGCGGTCGGCGGTGGCGGGGTCCAGGCCCAGCAGGCGCAGGGCGCCGTCGCGGTGGTGGGCGAAGTTGGCGTGCACGCGCACCCAGCCGTCGCGGGCGCGGTAGAGGCCGGAGAACTTGTCCCAGAGCTCGGGGGCGCGGCCGTCGAGGCTGAACCAGCCGAGGCATTCGGCCGAGGCGTGGATCGCGTCGACCGAGACCGATTGGCGCGGCGTGCCGCGCACGTGGGCGAGTTCGCAGGCGGCGAGGGCCGCGGCGGCGATGGTGGTTTGGGCGGCGGTGGCGACCGGGAAGGAGGAGGGGTAGACCGGGTCGGTGCCGGTGAGGTGGGCGTGGGTGAGGGCAGCGGGCGGCAGGCCGGCGAGGTGCCAGAGTGCCGCCAGGGGGCCGCTGGGGATCGCTGCGCTCACCGCCAGCCTACGAAGCCATCATGAAAGCAGCTTCACGCCGGTCTTCGATTGCACGAAGTCCAGCGTGACGCCGGGTGCGAGTTCGACCACCTTCAGGCCCTTGGGCGTGACGTCCAGCACCGCCAGGTCCGTGATGATCCGGTCGACCACGCCCACGCCCGTGAGCGGCAGCGTGCACTCGGGCAGGATCTTCAGGTCCTCGGTGCCGTCCTTCTTCTTCGCCACGTGCTCCATCAGCACGATCACGCGCGGCACGCCGGCGACGAGGTCCATGGCGCCGCCCATGCCCTTGACCATCTTGCCGGGGATCATCCAGTTGGCGAGGTCGCCCTTCTCGCTGACCTGCATGGCCCCCAGGATGGACAGGTTGATCTTGCCGCCGCGGATCATCGCGAAGCTGTCGTGGCTGCCGAAGATGGCCGAGCCCTTGATCGTGGTCACGGTCTGCTTGCCGGCGTTGATCAGGTCGGCGTCGACCTCGTCGTCGGTCGGGAAGGGGCCGATGCCCAGCATGCCGTTCTCCGACTGCAGCCAGACTTCCTTGTCGCCGGTGAAGTTGGCCACCAGCGTCGGGATCCCGATGCCGAGGTTCACGTAGAAGCCGTCCTGCAGTTCCTGCGCCGCGCGCGCGGCCATCTGGTCTTGGGTCCAGGGCATGTTGTTCTCCTTACGCGGGCCGGGTGGTGCGCTTCTCGATGCGCTTCTCGGGACTCGGGTTGTGCACGATCCGGTGCACGTAGATCCCCGGCAGGTGGATGTCGTCGGGGGCGAGCTCGCCCACTTCCACGATCTTCTCCACTTCGACGATGCAGACCTTGCCCGCCATGGCGGCGGCCGGGTTGAAGTTGCGCGCCGTGAGGCGGAAGCGCAGGTTGCCGCTCTTGTCGGCCACGTGGGCCTTCACCAGCGAGACGTCGGGCACCAGCGAACGCTCCATCACGTAGGTCTGGCCGTCGAACTCGCGCAGCTCCTTGCCTTCGGCGACGATGGTGCCGACGCCCGTCTTGGTGAAGAAGGCCGGGATGCCGGCGCCGCCGGCGCGCAGCTTCTCGGCCAGAGTGCCCTGGGGCGTGAACTCCAGCTCCAGCTCCTTGGCGAGGTACTGGCGCTCGAACTCCTTGTTCTCGCCGACGTAGGAGGAAATCATCTTCCGGATCTGCCGCGTCTGCAGCAGCTTGCCCAGGCCGAAGTCGTCGACGCCGGCGTTGTTGGAGATGACGGTGAGGTCCTTCGCGCCGCTGGCCTGCACCGCGTCGATCAGGGCTTCGGGGATGCCGCAGAGGCCGAAGCCCCCGACGGCGAGCAGCTGGCCGCTGCGCACGACGCCGGCGATGGCCGCCTTCGCATCGGGATAGATCTTGTTCACTGCGCTCTCCTGCTGGAACGGGGACGCCGGCCCGCGAAGGGGGCCCGCACTCGGCGCTACGATACTACCTAGGATGTTACGTAGTACTTCGTAGAGGATGACCCGATGGACGTCGATTACCGGCTCGCCTTCGAGCTGGCGCCCGTGGGCCTGTGCGTCTCGCGCAACCGGGCGATCGTGGACTGCAACCAGCAACTGTGCGACATGTTCGGCTGGTCGCGCGAGCTGCTGGTGGGCCAGTCCTTCCTGGTGCTGTACCCGAGCGCCGAGGAATACGAGCGCCTGGGCCGGCGCATGGTCCCGATCCTGAACGCGAAAGGCCACTACGCCGACGACCGCATCATGAAGCGCGCCAGCGGCGAGGTCTTCTGGTGCCACGTGACGGGACGCGCGCTGAACCGCGCGCTGCCGCACGCCTCGGGCATCTGGGCCTTCGAGGACCTGAGCGCGCAGCGGCCAGTGAAGGCGGAGCTGACGGCGCGCGAGCGCGAGGTGGCCGCGCGGCTGCTGGATGGCCTCACCTCCAAGGAAATCGGCAAGACGCTGGCGATCAGCCACCGGACGGTGGAGATCTACCGGGCGCGGCTGATGCGGAAGTACCGGGCGAACACCACGGCGGACCTGGTGCACAAGCTGATGGCCGGGGCGTAGGCTCCTAGAACTCCTCGAGCAACTGCGCCCTGCGCTGCGCATACCACCGCCGCAGGCACCCCTCGTCACGGCACGCATCGCGCTGCGCGATCGCGCGCGCGTCGCGCTGGCGCATGCCGCCCGGGTCGCGGCTCACGGCGCTCGCCTGCGCGTGCAGGCGCTGCAGGTCGCGGTCGAGCTGCGAGAGGTCCGGGTCGCTGCGCACCAGCGCGCTCGCCGAGCCCATGGTGCGCGTGCTGCGCGGCTCGGCGCCGCTGTCCTCCAGCGGCTGCTCGGCACTGACCGTGGTGGCCCGCGCCGAAGGCCTCTGCCGCAAGGCCGCGCGCAACGTCTCGGGCTCGCGGACGGAGGCCAGGCGCTGCTCGGCGATGCGCGTCTTGGAAGCGTTCTTGCCGAGCGCCGCCGCATAGGCCTTGGCGCTTTCGGCGAACAGCGACGACGCGCGCTGCAGCAGCCCCTCGCGGGCGCTGTCCGTGCCCTCCTCGGCCGCCAGGATCACGTAGTGCTGGCCCATCTGCGACTTCACGTCGGCGACAGGCGCCGACTGCACGCCCGAGGACTGCTCGGCGGCATGGCAGGCGGCCATCAGGGCGATCTCGGCGTCACGCACGCGGCCCTGCTCGGCGACTTCCTTGGCCACGGCGAGGAAGGCATCCGGGTCGGCCTGCGCGGACGCCAGCGCCTGCGGCAGGAACTGGCCGTCGCCGTCGGTCTTCGCCACGGCCAGCGGCTGCGAGGGACAGCTGCTGGCCACGGCCGCCGTCGGCTGTGGCTGCGCGGGCGCGGCCAGCGGCAGCGCGGCCGGCTGCGGGGCCGTCGCGAACGTCCGCACCGGGGGCGCGGGCTGCTCGCGCGGGGCGAACCAGGTCATCCACGCGGCGAAGACGACCGCGCCGCCGGCGATCGCTCCCGCCGCGAACATCGTGGTGCTGCGCCATTCGCGGGTCATGGTTCACCATAGCTGCTGCCCCGCTTCCCCGCAGCACGTTGTGACAAAACGCTGCAGGCGTCACATCCCGAGACGCCAGCGCTGAGCCAGGAAGTGCTACTTGGCGTCGACCACTTCGGCGCCCGTGCGGAACGCGTCCAGCGCCGCCGGGAAGCCGCAGTAGACGCTCGCGTGCAGGAAGATCTCCTGCAGCTCCTCGGGCGTCACGCCGTTGTTCAGCGCGCCGCGCACGTGGATCTTCAGCTCGTGCATCTTGCCCGCGCCCACCAGCATGGCGACGGTGACGATGCTGCGCGTGCGCAGGTCCAGCCCCGGGCGCTGCCAGGTGTTGCCCCAGGCGTGCTTGGTCACGAGCTCCTGCAGCGGCTCGGTGAACGGCGTGAGCTTGGTGAGCGCGGCATCGACGTAGGCGTCGCCCAGCACCTTGCGGCGGGTGGCGAGTCCGGCTTGCGTTTCGGGGTCGTCCGACAGCGGCATGGCGTCTCCTTATGATGAGGGGCAACAGCATACGCGCAGGAGACGCCATGGACCGCTACCCGATGCCCGAACTGAAGGACCTGCCCGAGGACATGCGCCAGCGCATCCTCGAGGTGCAGGAAAAGAGCGGCTTCGTGCCGAACGTGTTCCTGGCGCTCGCGCGCCGGCCGGCGGAGTGGCGCGCCTTCTTCGCCTACCACGACGCCCTGATGCTCAAGGAGACCGGCTCGCTCACCAAGGGCGACCGCGAGATGATCGTCACCGCCACCAGCGCGGCCAACGAGTGCCTGTACTGCGTGGTGGCGCATGGCGCCATCCTGCGCATCTACGAGAAGAAGCCCCTGGTGGCCGACCAGGTGGCCGTGAACTACCGCAAGGCCGACATCACGCCGCGCCAGCGCGCGATGCTCGACTTCGCCATGAAGGTCTGCCTGCGCGCGCAGGAGATCGAGGACAGCGACTTCGAGGCGCTGCACGCCCACGGCTTCGACGACGAGGACGCCTGGGACATCGCCGCGATCACCGCCTTCTTCGGCCTGTCGAACCGGATGGCGAGCTTCTCGAACATGATGCCGAATCCGGAGTTCTATCTGATGGGGCGGGTGCCGCGGGAGAAAAAGTAGAAGACAGGACTACCGGACGCAGAGGTCGCAAAGGTTACGCAAAGGTCGCAAAAGGACAGCCAAAAAGGTTTCTTTTGCGACCTTTGCGTACTTTTGCGACCTTTGCGTACTTTTGCGACCTTTGCGTCCGGATGTCCGCTTCCGGTTTCCTTACGCGACCAACTCCCGGAACCACCCCGGCATCGGCACCGACTTCTGCTTCGGGAAGTCCACCCAGACCGTCGTCGCGCCGCCGGACGCGTAGACCACGCCGGGGTCGTCCACGCGTTCGATGGTCGCCCAGCTTTCGAAGCTGCTGCGGCCCGGGTCGCTGGCGTACATCTTCACGACGATGTCGCCCGGGTATTCGAGCTGCTTGTGGAAGTTGCAGAAGGCGTTGACGATCAGCGGGCCCACGCCCTGCGGGTTGACCGGGCAGCCGATCTTCACGAACCAGTCGATGCGCGCGACCTCCAGGTAGCGGAAGTACAGCGTGTTGTTGACGTGGCCCATGGCGTCCATGTCGCCCCAGCGGATGGGCATCTGCAGGGAGTGGACGAGCTTCTTGTTTTCGGGAAGTTCCAGTTTCATGCGTTCAAATGGCGAAGCCGTCGTCCGCGGCGATCACCGCCCCGTTGACGAAGTGGCTCTGGTCCGAGGCCAGCATCACGATCAGCGCGTCGAGGTCGCCGGGCTTGCCCAGGCGCTTGCGCGGCAGCATCTGCACCAGCTTCTGGCCCTGTTCCGTGTCCCAGTGGTGGTGGTTGATCTCGGTGTCGATGTAGCCGGGGCACAGCGCGTTCACGTTGATGCCGAAGCGGCCCCACTCCAGCGCCATGGCGCGCGTCATCTGCACGACGGCCGCCTTGCTGGTGGCGTAGACGCCGATCTGCGGCAGCGGCCGCAGCCCGGCCATCGAGGCGATGTTGATGATGCGCCCGCCGGTGTAGGTGCCCGGCGCCGCGCCCTTGGCGCGCGCCAGCATGCGCTTGCCGACTTCCTGGGCGACGAAGAAGGCGCCCTTGACGTTGGTGTCGAAGACGTAGTCGAAGTCCTCCTCCGTGACGTCCTGGATGCGCTGCGTGGTGCTGACGCCGGAGTTGTTGACCAGGATGTCGATGGAGCCGACCTCCGTCTCCGCGTGCGCCACGGCGGCGCGGATGCTCGCGAGGTCCGTCACGTCCAGGCCGACCACGTGCGCGTCGCCGCCCTCGCCCTCGATCTGCGCGCGCAGGTCCTTCAGCTTCTCGATGCGGCGCGCGGCCAGCACGACCGCGGCGCCGGAGCGCGCCAGCACGCGGGCGAACTGGGCGCCGAGGCCGCTGGATGCGCCCGTGACGAAGGCCACGCGCCCGGACAAGTCGATGCTGTATGCCACTGGATCCTCCCTGGAGTGCGAAGCGCGCGGCCGCTCGCCGCCGCGCGGCAGCCGCATAGAATGCGGCAGCCCCGCGGGCCGGCGCGCACGCGCGCGAGTGCAACCCATTATCGACGACACCCATGACGCAAGAAGAAATCCTGGCCCAGTACGGACCGCGCGAAGCGATGGAATACGACGTGGTGGTGGTCGGCGGCGGGCCGGCCGGCCTGGCCGCCGCGATCCGCCTGAAGCAGCTCGCCGCCGAGGAAGGCAAGGACGTCTCGGTGGTCGTGCTCGAGAAGGGCTCCGAGCCCGGCGCGCACATCCTCTCCGGCGCGATCGTGGACCCGCGCGCGCTCACCGAGCTGATCCCCGACTGGAAGGAGAAGGGCGCGCCGCTGAACGTGCCGGTCACGGAAGACATCTTCCTGTTCCTCGGCGAGAACGGCGCGAAGCGCGTCCCCAACTTCCTGCTGCCGCCCAACTTCGGCAACCACGGCAACTACATCGTGAGCCTCGCCAACGTGGTGCGCTGGATGGCGCAGCAGGCCGAGGCGCTGGGCGTGGAGATCTTCCCCGGCTTCCCGGCCGCCGAGGTCCTCTACAACGAGGATGGTTCGGTGAAGGGCGTGGCCACCGGCAACATGGGGGTGGGCAAGGACGGCGAGCCGACCGACAACTTCCAGCTCGGGATGGAGCTGCACGCCAAGTACACGATCTTCGCCGAGGGTTCGCGCGGCCACCTGGGCCGGCAGCTGATCGAGCGCTACAAGCTCGACGCCGGGCGGGACCCGCAGAGCTACAGCATCGGCGTCAAGGAAGTGTGGGAGATCGATCCTTCGCGCCACCAGCCCGGCCTCGCCCTGCACAGCGCCGGCTGGCCTCTGGACGAGATGACCTACGGCGGCTCCTTCCTGTACCACATGGAGAACAACCAGATCTCCATCGGCTTCGTCGTGGGCCTGGACTACGCCAACCCCTATCTCTCGCCCTTCGAGGAGTTCCAGCGCTTCAAGACGCACCCCAACATCCGCTGGTACTTCGAGGGCGGCACGGCCAAGCGCCTGGGCTACGGCGCCCGCGCGCTCACCGTGGGCGGCATCCTGTCGCTGCCGAAGACGGTGTTCCCCGGCGGCGCGCTGGTCGGCGACGACGCCGGATTCCTGAACGCCTCGCGCATCAAGGGCAGCCACGCCGCGATCAAGACCGGCATGCTGGCCGCCCGCGCCGCGTTCGACGCCGTCACGGCCGGCCGCCAGCACGACGAGCTCACGGCCTATCCGGAAGCGTTCGAGAAGTCCTGGCTGCACGAGGAACTGAACAAGGCGCGCAACTTCAAGCAGTGGTTCAAGAAGGGCCGCTCGGTCGCGACCTTCATGACGGGCATCGAGCAGTTCCTGCTGCGCGGGAACATCCCCTGGACGCTGCACCGCGACCGGCCCGACCACACCTACCTGAAGCCGGCGGCGCAGTGCAAGCCCATCGCCTACCCCAAGCCTGACGGCAAGCTGACCTTCGACCGGCTTTCCTCGGTGTTCATCTCCAACACCAACCACGAGGAAAACCAGCCGGCGCACCTGACGCTGAAGGACCCGACGGTCCCCGTGCGCATCAACCTGCACGAGTACGCCGGGCCTGAGGGGCGCTACTGCCCGGCGGCCGTCTACGAGTTCGTGAAGACCGAGGACGGCGGCGACCGCCTGCAGATCAACGCCCAGAACTGCGTGCACTGCAAGACCTGCGACATCAAGGACCCGACGCAGAACATCGTGTGGGTCACGCCGGAAGGCGGAGGCGGGCCGAATTACACGAACATGTGAGTGGATCCCGGGTCAAGCCCGGGATGACAAGGCAAGGCTATCCGGGGGAACCCTGAGCTCGACTTTGGCATGATGTCGCCCTGCCCTTTCGCACAACCCGCAGGAGTCCCTTCTTGAAGTACACCAAGCTCTTCGCCATGCTGGCCGCCGGCCTGCTCGCCACCTCGCTGGCTTCCGCCCAGACGGTGATGAAGATCAGCATCTCGACGTCCCAGAACTCGCACCAGGGCGTCGCCATCGACACCTTCGCGAAGGAAGTCGCCGCGCGCACCAACGGCCGCTACAAGATCGAGACCTTCTACAACGGCGCGCTCGGCGGCGAGCGCGAGTCGATCGAGTCCGTGCAGCTGGGCACCCAGGCGCTGGCCTTCTCGTCCACCGGCCCGGTGCCGAACTTCGTGCCCGAGACCAAGATCCTCGACGTGCCCTTCCTGTTCCGCGACAAGGCGCACGCCCGCGCGGTGCTCGACGGCCCGATCGGCGACGAGCTGCTGAAGAAGTTCGAGTCCAAGGGCTTCAAGGCGCTGGCCTGGGCCGAGAACGGCTTCCGCCACATGACCAACAGCAAGCGGGACGTGAAGCTGCCCGCCGACCTGAAGGGCCTGAAGATGCGCACCATGGAGAACCCGGTGCACATCACGGCCTACAAGGCCTTCGGCATCATCACCACGCCCATGGCCTTCCCGGAAGTGTTCACCGCCCTGCAGCAGGGCACGGTGGACGGCCAGGAGAACCCGCTGTCGGTGATCATCTCCGCCAAGTTCGACCAGGTGCAGAAGCACCTGTCGCTGACGGGCCACGTGTACTCGCCCTGCATCTTCGTGATGAACAAGGCGATGTTCGACAAGCTGTCGCCCGCCGACCAGAAGGCCTTCATCGAGGCCGCCAAGGAAGGCACCAAGGCCAACCGCGCCCGCGTGGACGAGGACGACGCCAAGGGCGTGGCCGACCTGCGCGCCAAGGGCATGACCGTGATCGACAACGTCGACAAGGCCGCCTTCGTGAAGGCCCTGGCCCCGGTCAGCGCCGAATTCGAGAAGCAGTTCGGCAAGGCCAACCTGGACCGCATCCGCAACTACAAGTGACATGCCTCGCCGTGCCGCAGGCACGGCATGGCATGTCATCCCGGCGCAGGCCGGGATCCAAGGCCCGCACGTGCGGGCCTTTCCATTCCGAGGAAGACATGAGAGACACCTTCCTGCGCATCGAGCGCTTCACCAGCGGCCTGGCCATGGCCGGCGCCTGCCTGATGCTGGTCGTCGCCAGCTCGCTGGGCATGTTCCAGATCGTCACCCGCTTCGTGCTGGAGCAGCCGGCCGAGTGGAGCGAGATCCTGATCCGCCTGTCGCTGATCTGGATGGTGTTCCTGGGCATCCCCACGGCGTTCCGCCAGGGCGCGATGGTGAGCGTGGACGTGCTGTACCGGCTGGTGCCGGCCACGCCGCGCAGGGTGCTGGACTGGGTCGTGGCCGCCGCCTCGCTGCTGCTGATCGGCCTGATCCTCTGGTGGGGCTGGGACTACGCGGTGCGCGGCAAGGTGCAGTCCATGGCGGGGCTGGAATCGATCTCGATGTTCTGGGGCTACCTGGCCCTGCCGGTGGGTGCCCTCTTCTGCATCCTCGGCATCGTCGGCAACCTGCTGGATCCCCAGCGCAACGAACTGGAGACCGCGCAATGACCAGCGCCATGCTCGCGACCATGGTGCTGTGCTTCGCGCTCAGCGTCTCCGTCGCCGTATCCATCGGGCTGTCGGCCATCCTGGGCATCCAGGTGACCGGCGCCCACATGCTCATCTCCGTCAAGGAGATGTTCAACTCGATCAACAAGTTTCCGCTGGCGGCCATCCCCTTCTTCATCCTGGCCGGCAACCTGATGGAAACGGGCGGCATCTCGCGCCGCCTCGTCGAATTCGCCAAGAGCATCGTCGGCGGCATCCAGGGCGGCCTGCCCATGACCTGCGTGCTGACCTGCCTGATCTTCGCCGCCGTGTCCGGCTCCTCGGTCGCCACGACCTTCGCGATCGGCGCGATCCTGATCCCGGCGCTGATCAAGCACGGCTACCCCACCAGCTACGCCGCGGCCCTGCAGGCCACCAGCGCGGAGCTGGGCGTGATCATTCCGCCCTCCATCCCGCTGATCCTCTACGGCGTGAGCGCCGAGGTCTCGATCGGCGAGCTGTTCATCGCCGGCTTCGGCCCGGGCGTCCTGATCGGCGGCTCGCTCATGTTCTTCGTGTGGGCCTGGTGCAAGTGGAAGGGCTGGGGCAAGAACGACGGGGAGGGCCGGCTGCCCTTCGGCCGCGCGCTGCTGCAGGCCGGCTGGGCGCTGCTGATGCCGGTGATCATCCTGGGCGGCATCTACGGCGGCATCTTCACGCCGACCGAGGCCTCCGCCGTCGCGGTGTTCTACGCCCTGGTCGTGGGCGTCTTCATCTACCGCGAGCTGGACGTGCGCGACCTGTACGCCGTGCTGCGCAAGTCGGTGATCTCCTCGGCGGTGATCATGTTCATCATCGCCAACGCGGGCCTGTTCGCCTTCCTGATCACGCGCGCCGGCGTGCCGGAGGCCATCGGCCACTGGCTGGAGGCCGTGCTCAAGAGTCCCGGCATGTTCCTGCTGGGGGTGAACGCGGCGCTCTTCATCATCGGCATGTTCATCGAGACCAGCGCCGCGATCATCGTGCTGGGACCGATCCTGGCGCCGGTGGCGCAGCACTTCGGCATCGACCCGGTGCACTTCGGCCTGATCATGGTGGTGAACCTGGCGCTGGGCATGATCACGCCGCCCTTCGGCGTGAACCTGTTCGCGGCCTGCACGGTGGCGAAGATCTCCCTGGACCGCATCATCGGCCAGCTGATCCCCTTCGTGCTGGTGATCCTGGCCTGCCTGATGGTGATCACCTACGTGCCTTCCCTGTCGCTCACCTTCCGGGACCTCGTGTACGCGAAGTGACCGCAGCGTCCCCGTAGGCTGGCGGTGAGCGCAGCGAACCCCAGCGCTTCGCGCTTCGCTGGGGTTCGCGCTGCGCGCTCACCGCCAGCCTACGGACGAGCAGTTGCCGGCCCCGCGCACGGCCCCGCCCATCGTGTGTACGATGGCCCTTCGCGCACCGTGGAGCACCTGTGTCCGCCCCTGCAGAAGAGCTACAGAAGACACCCCTGCATGCCCTGCACCTCGAACTGGGTGCGCGGATGGTTCCCTTTGCCGGCTATTCCATGCCGGTGCAGTACCCCGCGGGCCTGATCGCCGAGCACAGGCACACCCGCGCGGCCGCGGGCCTGTTCGACGTGTCCCACATGGGCCAGCTGACGCTGGCCGGCCCGCAGGCCGCCGCCGCCTTCGAGACGCTCATGCCCGTGGACGTGATCGACCTCGCGCCCGGGCGGCAGCGCTACGGCCTGCTGCTCACCGACGAAGGCACGATCATCGACGACCTGATGTTCGCCAACCGCGGCACCGACCTGTTCGTCGTCGTCAACGGCGCCTGCAAGGTCGGCGACATCCAGCACATGCAGGAGCGCATCGGCAGCCAGTGCGAGCTGACGCCCCTGCCCGATCGCGGCCTGCTGGCCCTGCAGGGCCCGAAGGCCGTGGACGCGCTGGAGCGCGTGCTGCCCGGCGTGGGCAAGCTGGTGTTCATGACGGGCGCCACCTTCCGCTGGCAGGGCGCCGAGCTGTTCGTCACCCGCAGCGGCTACACCGGCGAGGACGGCTTCGAGATCTCGGTGCCCGGCGCGCACGCCGAGGCGCTGGCCCGCGCGCTGCTGGCGCAGCCCGAGGTGCAGCCGGTCGGCCTGGGCGCGCGCAACTCGCTGCGCCTGGAAGCGGGCCTGTGCCTGTACGGCAACGACATCGACACCACCACGACGCCGGTCGAGGCCGCGCTGAACTGGGCGATCCAGAAGGTGCGGCGCATCGGCGGCGAGCGCGCCGGCGGCTTCCCCGGCGCGGACAGGGTGCTGGCGCAGCTGGAGGGCGCCGAGCCCATCGCCCGCAAGCGCGTCGGCCTCATGGCCCTGGAGCGCATCCCGGTGCGCGAACACACCGAACTGCACGACACGCAGGGCCTGCGCGTCGGCGAGGTGACCAGCGGGCTGCTCGGCCCCACGGTCGAACGGCCCATCGCGATGGGCTATGTCCCGCCGCAGCTGGCCCAGCCCGCCACCCGCCTGCAGGCCATGGTGCGGGGCAAGCCCGTGCCCATGGCCGTGAGCCCCACGCCCTTCGTTCCCAACCGTTACTACCGCGGCTGAAGCCCGCCCAGGAAGGAGAGACCCATGACCGTCAAGTACACGCCCGAGCACGAGTGGATCCAGCTCGAGGACCATGAGGCCGCCGTCGTCGGGATCACCCTGCATGCGCAGGACGCGCTCGGCGACGTCGTCTTCGTGGACCTGCCGGAGGTGGGCAAGACCTACGCCCGGGGCGAGGTCGCGGGCGTCGTCGAATCGGTCAAGGCCGCGGCCGACGTGTTCATGCCGATCTCGGGCGAGGTGACGGAGGTCAACGAGGACCTGCGGGCCGACCCGTCCATCGCCAACAAGGACCCGATGGGCACCGGCTGGTTCTTCAAGATCCTGATCAAGGACATGAGCGAATTCGACGTGCTGATGGACGAACCGGAGTACGCGAAGTTCGTCAAGGCCAACGCCTGACCCGACGATGCCAGCCGTGCGGCCCCTCGCGGAACTGGAAGACACCAAGGAATTCATCCCGCGCCACGTCGGCGTGACGGAGGCCGACGAGCGCCACATGCTCTCGGTGATCGGCGAGGCTTCGCGCCGCTCGCTGGTGGAGAGCATCGTCCCGCGTTCGATCGCGCGCGGCGAGCCGATGCGCCTGCCGCCGCCGGCCACGGAAGCCGCGGCGCTGGCGGAACTGCGCGCGATCGCGCGGCGCAACCAGGTGTTCCGCAGCTTCATCGGCCAGGGCTACTACGGCACCTTCACCCCCGCCGTGATCCTGCGCAACGTGCTGGAGAACCCGGCCTGGTACACGGCCTACACGCCCTACCAGGCCGAGATCAGCCAGGGCCGCATGGAGGCGCTGGTCAACTTCCAGACCATGGTGTGCGACCTCACGGCCATGCCCATCGCCAATGCCTCCATGCTGGACGAGGCCACGGCGGCGGCCGAGGCGATGGCGCTCGCGAAGCGCAGCGTGAAGAGCAAGAGCAACACCTTCGTCGTCGCCGGCGACTGCCACCCGCAGACCATCGAGGTGGTGCAGACGCGCGCGGCGCCGCTGGGCATCGAGGTCGTGCTGGCGAATTCCGCCGACGAATGGGCGCAGCGGCTCCAGGGCGACTACTTCGCCGTGCTGGTGCAATATCCGTCCACCAGCGGCAGCCTGCACGACCTCCGCGCCGACGCGCAGCAGGTGCACGGCAAGCAGGCGGCGTTCATCGTCGCCGCCGACCTGCTGGCGCTGACGCTGCTGCTGCCGCCCGGCGAGTTCGGCGCCGACATCGTGGTCGGCACGACGCAGCGCTTCGGCGTGCCCATGGGCGCGGGCGGCCCGCATGCGGCCTACCTCGCCTGCCGCGACGAATTCAAGCGCTCCATGCCGGGCCGTCTGGTCGGCGTCAGCGTGGACGTGCATGGCAAGCCCGCCTACCGGCTCGCCCTGCAGACCCGCGAGCAGCACATCCGGCGGGAGAAGGCGACATCGAATATCTGCACGGCGCAGGTGCTGCCGGCGGTGGTCGCCAGCATGTACGCCGTCTACCACGGCCCGCAAGGCCTGCGCCGCATCGCGCAGCGCGTGGCGAGCTACGCCGCGATCCTGGCCAGGGGGCTCGAGCAGCTCGGGTACAAGCCGCACAAGCCGGCGTTCTTCGACACGGTGGCCCTGCGCACGGGCGAGGCCACCGACGCGCTGATCGCCAAGGGCCATGCCCTGCGCTGCAACCTGCGCAAGGACTGGGACGAATACATCACCATCGCGCTCGACGAGACGACCACGCGCGAGGACCTGCGCCTGCTGTGGAGCATCTTCGCGAAGCCGGGGCAGGCGCTGCCGGACTTCGCGGCCTTCGAGCAGGGCGTGGAGCCGGCGATCCCGCCGGAACTGCGCCGCACCAGCGACTTCCTGACGCACCCGGTCTTCAACACGCACCACAGCGAGACCGGCATGCTGCGGTATCTCCGCAGCCTCTCCGACAAGGATCTCGCGCTGGACCGCACCATGATCCCGCTGGGCAGCTGCACGATGAAGCTGAACGCGACCAGCGAGATGATCCCCATCACCTGGCCCGAGTTCGCGCACGTGCACCCCTTCGCGCCGCGCGACCAGCTGCAGGGCTACGCCGAGCTCGACGCCCAGCTGCGCGCCTGGCTTTGCCAAGCGACCGGCTATGCCGACATCAGCCTGCAGCCCAACGCCGGCTCCCAGGGGGAGTACGCGGGACTGCTGGCGATCCGCGCCTGGCATGCGAGCCGGGGCGAGTCGCACCGCAACGTGTGCCTGATCCCCTCCTCCGCCCACGGCACCAACCCGGCCAGCGCGCAGATGGCCGGCATGCAGGTGGTGGTGACGGCCTGCGACGACAACGGCAACGTGGACCTGGCGGACCTGCGGGCGAAGTGCGAGCAGCACAGCGCCAACCTCGCCTGCATCATGATCACCTATCCCAGCACGCACGGCGTGTTCGAGAAGCAGGTGAAGGAGCTGTGCGAGCTGGTGCACGGTCATGGCGGCCGCGTGTACGTGGACGGCGCCAACATGAATGCCCTGGTCGGCCTGGCCGCGCCCGGCGCCTTCGGCGGCGACGTGAGCCACCTGAACCTGCACAAGACCTTCTGCATCCCGCACGGCGGCGGCGGGCCCGGCGTCGGGCCGGTCTGCGTGGTCGAGGACCTCGTCCCCTTCCTGCCCGGGCACCGCACCGGCGGCCTGCCGGAGCATCCGGTGGGCGCGGTGTCGGCGGCGCCGCTCGGCAACGCCTCGGTGCTTCCCATCAGCTGGATGTACTGCCGCATGATGGGCGCCGAGGGCCTGCAGCGCGCCACCGAGGCGGCGATCCTCAGTGCCAACTACATCAGCGTGCGGCTGCGCGAGCACTACCCCACGCTCTACGCGAGCGAGAACGGGCACGTCGCGCACGAGTGCATCCTGGACCTGCGGCCGCTGAAGGAGACGAGCGGCGTCACCGCGGAGGACGTCGCCAAGCGCCTGATGGACTACGGCTTCCACGCGCCCACGCTGTCCTTCCCCGTGCCCGGCACGCTGATGGTGGAGCCCACCGAGAGCGAGACGCTGGACGAGATCGACCGCTTCATCGAGGCGATGGTCGCCATCCGCGAGGAGATCCGGCGCATCGAGCGCGGCGAATGGCCCCAGGACGACAACCCGCTGAAGAACGCGCCGCACACGGCGGCGGCGCTGGTGCAGGCCGAGTGGCCGCATCCCTATCCGCGCGAGGTGGGCGCGGCGCTGCTGCACGAGCGCCGGCACATGAAGTACTGGCCGCCCGTGGGCCGCGTGGACAACGTCTACGGCGACCGCAACCTGTTCTGCAGCTGCGTGCCGGTGTCGGCGTACGAGTAGGCGCCCGGCCTCCCCTTGAAAAGCGCGGCGGGCGAACCCAATTCCGGTTCCCCGTACGCTGGAAAAGGAGAAGCCATGAGTCCCCTGTTCCTTTCGTCCGCGGACCTGTTCGCGGACCTCAACCGCATGCAGACGCTGATGGACCAGCTGTTTCCGGGCCGCAGCGCCAGCATCCGTTCCCAGGCCGCCGGTTTCCCGGTGCTGAACGTGGGCACGACGCCCACCTCGATCGAAGTGCAGGCGCTCGCGCCCGGGCTCGACCCGTCCAGGCTGGAGATCACGGTCGACCGCGGCCTGCTGATCATCGCGGGCGAGCGCCCCAGCGAGCTGCCGCAGGACGAGCGCACCAGCGTCTACGCGCGGGAGCGCTTCTCGGGCAAGTTCCGGCGCGTGGTGAGCCTGCCCGAGGACGCCGATCCCGCTGCCGTCCAGGCCAGCTACCGCGACGGCCTGCTGCGCGTGAGCGTCAACAAGCGGGCGTCGTCCCTGCCCCGCCGCATCGAAGTGAACTGAAGGAGCACGCCATGAACAACGCTGTCCAGACGATCCCTTCCGACACCGACCGCGCCCAGCCCGCGGCGCAGCAGCAGGAGCAGCAGAAGCAGCAGCCCTTCGTCGTGCCGCCGGTCGACATCTTCGAGGACGAGCACGCGATCACGCTGCTGGCCGACCTGCCCGGCGTGCAGCGCGACCAGCTGCACCTGCGCGTCGACGGCGACACCCTGCTGCTCGAGGCCACGGCCCGGACGAGCGGGCCCGGCGACATGCAGCTGGTGTACGGCGAGGCGCAGTGCCCCAACTACCGGCGCCAGTTCACCCTGAGCCGCGAACTCGACACGCAGCGCGTGGAAGCGCAGTTGCGCGACGGCGTGCTGCGCCTGACCATCCCGAAGGCCGAGGACGCCCGCCCGCGCCGCATCCAGGTGCAGGTGGGCTGACGCGCAACACCCGGGGGCCGCGCGCGTCGCGTGCGGAGGCCCTTGGGTGCACAATGCTTCCCGCGGCGGCGCACCGCGCCGCGCGAGGAGGAGCTGTTTGGCGCTGAAGGCATTCCTGGTGGAAGACCAGCCTGCGGTCCGGGACAGCCTGCTGGAAGCGCTATCGGAAATCGCCGGGATCGCGCCGGCCGGTTGGGCCGCAACCGAGAAGCAGGCGGTGGCCTGGCTGCGCGATGCCGCCAACGACTGGGACATCGCCATCGTGGACCTCGTGCTCGAGCCGGGCGGCGGCAGCGGCTTCGGCGTCCTGCAGGCGCTGCGCGACCGCGATCCCCTGCGCAAGATCGTCGTGCTCACCGGCACCGCGAACCCGCAGGTGCGCCGCCACTGCGAGGCCATGGGCGCCGACGGCGTGTTCGACAAGGCAATGGAGACCGAGGCGATGCTCGATTACTGCGTCAAGCTCGCCCGGGCGGCCGGGGGGCACTGATCGCGGCTGGTGGGGTTCGCTGCGCTCACCGCCACCCTACGCTTCCGACGCGATCTGCCGCAAGGCCTGCTCGAACACCTCGGGCGGCTGTCCGCCCTGGATCAGGTGGCGGTTGTTGACGATGACCGAAGGCACGGCGTGGATGCCCAGCTGCTGGAAGTGGCGCTCGCGTTCGCGCACTTCGTCGGCATAGCGGTCGCTCGCCAGCACGGCCTCGGCCTGCGCGCGGTCCAGGCCGACCGAAGCGGCAGCGTCCGCCAGGGCGGCGTGGTCGGCCGGGCTGCGGCCCTCACCGTGGTAGGCCTTCAGCAAGGCCATCTTCAGCGCCCGCTGCTTGTCGGCGCCCTGCTCGCCGGCCCAGGTGAGCAGGCGGTGCGCGTCGAAGGTGTTCCACACGCGCCCGCGCCCTTCCTTGCGGAATTCGAAGCCCACAGCCGCGCCCCGTTGCGCGATGCCGGCGCGCGATTGCGCCTGCTGCTCGGGCGTGGAGCCGTACTTCTCGGTCAGGTGCTCCGTGACGTCCTGCCCCTCCGGCCCCATCTGCGGATTGAGCTCGAAGGGCTGGAAGGCGAGGTCGACGGCGACCTCGCCTTCCAGCTTGCGCAGCGCCTGCTCGAGGGAGGCCAGGCCGACGGCGCACCAGGGGCAGGCGACGTCGGAGACGAAGTCGATGTGGAGGGGTTTCATGCCCTCCATTCTGTCAACTCCCCACAGACCCTGTGACCGGCAGGACGATCCCCGTGATGTAGCTGGAGCAGACCGGCGACGCCAGGAACACGTAGGCCGGCGACAGCTCCTCCGGTTGGGCCGGGCGCTTGTAGTCGGTCTGCTTGCCGAACTCCACGATCTCCTTGGCGCTCTGGTCGGCCGGGTTCAGCGGCGTCCACACGGGCCCGGGGGCGACGGCGTTCACGCGGATGCCTTTGTCGATCAGGCTGGAGGCCAGCGACATCGTGAACGCGTGGATCGCGCCCTTGGTCGCCGAGTAGTCCAGCAGCTTGGCGCTGCCGCGCAGGCCCGTCACGGACCCGGTGTTGATGATGCAGGAGCCCTGCTTCAGGTGCGGCAGGGCGGCGCGCGCCATGCGCATGTAGCCCAGGATGTTGGTGGTGAAGGTCTCTTCCATGCGCTCGTCGGTGATGTCCGCGAGCGAATGCGCGTGCTCCTGGAAGGCCGCGTTGTTCACCAGGATGTCCAGCCCGTCGAACTGCGCGACGGTCTTTTCCACCGCCTGCTTGCAGAAGGCCGAGTCCTTCACGTCGCCGGCGATCAGCAGGCAGCGCCGGCCCTCCGCCTCGACGCAGCGCCTGGTCTCCTCCGCGTCCTCGTGCGAGGAGAGATAGACGATCGCGACGTCCGCGCCCTCGCGCGCGAAGAGCACGGACACAGCGCGGCCGATGCCGGAGTCGCCGCCGGTGATCAGCGCGACCATGCCCTTGAGCTTGCCGCTGCCGCGGTACTCGCGCGCCATGAACTGCGGCTTGAGCTCCATGTCCGCTTCCTGGCCCGGCTTGGGCAGGTGCTGGGCCGGCATGTCGCTCGGGTACTTCTGCGCGCTGGTCTGCGGCGGCTCCTTCTCCTTGCCGCCGCCGGAGCCCTCCTTCGGCTCCTTGCGGTCCTGTTCGCGCTGGATCTCGCGCTGCTTCTCGGCAGCGGCTTCGTTGCTGGAGCTGCGGGCGTTGTCCTTCGCAGCGGGTTTCTTGTCCATGAAGGCCTCCTGTGGCAAGCCTCCATCGTGCGGCGCAGGAGCGTCCGCGTCCCGCGGAGAACGGCGGACGCGCCCGTGGGAAGCGGCCTACAGGTGGCCGAGCACCGGGTGCGGCTCGTACGCCGCCTCGAGCTTGCGCACTTCCTCGTCGCCGAGCGTCGTCTCCACGGCGGCCACGGCCTGCTCGAGCTGGTACGGCTTGCTCGCGCCGATGATGGGCGCGGTGACGCCCTTGCGCAGCAGCCAGGCATAGGCGAGCGTCGCGTTGCTCACGCCGCGCTCGCGCGCCAGCGCGCCCAGCGCCTCCACCACCTTGAAGTCGCTGTCGCGGTAGTAATACTTCTGCGCGATGTCGTCGGTCTTCGCGCGCGAGGTTTCGCCGCCTTCCTTGTCGCCGCGCTTGCGGTTGCCGGCGAGGAAGCCGCGCGCCAGCGGGCTCCAGGGAATCAGGCCCACGCCCTGGTCGCGGCACAGCGGGATCATCTCGCGCTCCTCCTCGCGGTAGGCCAGGTTGTAGTGGTTCTGCATGCTCGCGAAGGGCGTCCAGCCGTGCTCCTTCGCCACCTGCTGCATCTTCGCGAACTGCCACGCGTACATGCTGCTCGCGCCGATGTAGCGGGCCTTGCCGGCCTTCACCACGTCGTGCAGCGCCTCCATCGTCTCCTCGATCGGCGTGTCGTGGTCGAAGCGGTGGATCTGGTACAGGTCGATGTAGTCGGTGCCCAGGCGCTGGAGGCTCTCGTCCACGGCATGGAAGATGCGCTTGCGCGACAGGCCGCTCTGGTTCGGCCGCTGCGGCGGCTTCACGCCGAGCGCGGCGCCGCCCTTGAAGCCGAGGTCGACAGGGTAGAAGAGCTTGGTGGCGATCACCACCTCCTCGCGCCGGCAGAACTCGCGCAGGAAGCGGCCGGTGAGGACCTCGCTCTCGCCGCCGGAGTACATGTCGGCGGTGTCGAAGAAATTGATGCCCAGCTCGACGGCCTGGCGCACCAGCGGACGCGAGGCTTCCTCATCCAGCACCCAGTCGCGCCACTGCGGCGTGCCGTAGGTCATCATGCCCAGGCAGATGCGGGAAACCTTCAGGCCCGTGCGGCCCAGTCGCGTGGTCTGCATTGCTCCTCCTCCCGGCGCCGGAGAGCCGGCGCGCCATGCGTTGTCAGTGCGTCTTGTCCGCCTTGTTGCGCAGGTAGCGCTCCACTTCCTGCACCTGGTGCCCTGCGTGGTGGACGGCGTCGCGCAGCTCGTCCATGCTCACGTCGAACACGCGGCACCAGAACTGCACGTCCGTCTGCCGGGTCAGGTCGATCAGGCGGGGGGTGTCGGCAGGGTCTGTCGTGTTGTCCATCGCGAATCCTCCATGCCAGACACGCCATCATGACGCGATTCGCGCCGGCGTGCAGCGGGAGAAACCTCAGGCCCGCGCGCTGTCGCGCGCGATGCGCCGGCGCGCGTCCGCCGCGTAGGCCTGCCGCTCGAAATGGTTCTCGCGATAGGGATTGCGGCCGCGCAGCAGCTGCACAAGGCTCGACAGGAAATAGGCCGGCAGGAACAGCGGACCCCAGCGCTCGTACTGCCGCACGTGCACGTGTTCGTGCAGCCGCAGCTGCGCCAGCGCGGAGCGGTCCACGGCCAGGATCACGTGGCCCAGCGTCATCGCGGAAAAGCCGAGCACCGGCGGCAGGTGCGCGATCGCCGCGCCGATGCGGCCGCCGCAGATCTCCACGACGCCGCGGTGGCGCCGCGCCCTGGCGCCGAACAGCATGGCCACGCCGCCCAGGGCGAGCCCGAGGGCCGTGTACGGGGCCGCCCACGCGTAGCGGCAAAGGCGTGCAGCCTGGAGCATGGCCGCATTGTGCTGCGGCGGCGGGATTCCTGCTGGCCCGGGGCGCCCTGTCCCGGCGTCAGACGGGAACCGGGCCGCCTTCCAGCCGGCGCACGCGGCGGGCGCAGTACAGCGCCACCAGGCCCAGCACGGCCGAGACGGCGTACATCGCGCGGAAACCCCACAGGTCCGCAATGACGCCACCAGCCAGCACGCCGGCCACGCCGCCGAAGCCGTAGCCCGTGACGGTGAAGAGCGCCTGCCCGCGGCCGCGCATGCGCCCGGGGAAATGCTTGCTGACCATGGCGATGCAGGCCGTGTGGTGCGTGGCGAAGCTCAGCGCATGCAGCACCTGCGCGACGAACAGTGCCACGAGCCACTGGCCCATCCCCGCCGTCATGGCCATGCGCACGACGGTCGCGACGGCGCAGATCACCAGCCATTTCTCCATGGGGAAGCGGCCCATCAGCCGGCCCTGCGCATAGAACCAGGCGACCTCCACCAGCACGGAGACCGCCCAGAGCGCCCCGATGGTCGCCTTGCTGTAGCCCAGGGCGTCCAGGTACAGCGACAGGAAGGCGTAGATGGAGAAGTGCGCCATCACGTGGAACAGCAGCGAGGCGAAGAACCAGCGCACCACCGGCCGCCGCAAGGCCTCGGCGATGGGCTCGCCCGCGGCGTGCGCGTGCTGGGGCGCCTCCTTCATGTCGGGCAGCCACCAGGTGCACAGCAGCACGGCGGCCAGCGTGAGCGCGGCCCAGGCCGGGAAGCTGCCCATGCCGAAGCGTTCGAACCATGCGCCGGCGGCGAACACCGTCACCATGAAGCCGATCGAGCCCCACACGCGCACGCGCCCGTAGCGGCCCCAGTCGCCGGCGACCAGGTGGGCCATCGCCGCTTCGGTGAGCGACATCATCGAACTGGTGTGCGTGAACAGCACCAGCAGCACGACGGCGATCCAGCCGGCCCCACCGGGCCACCAGAGCCCCGCCGACGCGACCAGCGCCACGGCGGCGCTGATGCGCAGCAGCCGCACGCGCTCGCCGGTGTGGTCGGACAGCGCGCCCCAGGCATAGGGCGCGAACACGCGCGTGAGCGACTGCACCGAGGCCAGCAGGCTGATCGCCGTGAGCGGCAGGCCCAGCGACTTCAGCCACAGCGGCAGGTAGGGGTTGAAGAAGCCGATGTGGGCGAAATAGGTGGCCGACAGCGCGGCGAAGGGCACCAGGGGACGGCGCGCGACCCCCGCGAGGATGGCGCTCATTCAGAGGAAGGAGGAGGAGGCGATCGGGGCGAGCGGCGCGGCGACGTCGCCGCACTGCGCTCGGTGCTCCAGCGCGAGGTCCATCACGACCAGCGCCAGCATCGCCTCGGCGATGGGCGTCGCGCGGATGCCCACGCAGGGGTCGTGCCGGCCCTTGGTGACGACCTGCGTGGGCTCGCCGTTCACGTCGATGGTGTCGCGCGGCGTCAGGATGGAGCTGGTGGGCTTCACCACGAAGGAGACTTCGAGGTCCTGCCCGGTGCTGATGCCACCCAGCACGCCGCCCGCGTTGTTGCTGGCGAAGCCTTGCGGCGTGAGCGAGTCGCCATGGACGGAGCCGCGCTGCGTCACGCTGGCGAAGCCGGCGCCGATCTCCACGCCCTTGACGGCGTTGATGCCCATCATGGCGTAGGCGACCTGGGCATCCAGCTTGTCGAACAGGGGCTGGCCCAGGCCGACCGGCATGCCGGTGGCGGTGACGCGGATGCGGGCGCCGCAGGAGTCGCCGGACTTGCGCAGGCGGTCCATGTAGGCCTCCAGCGCCGAGACGTCGGCGACCGGGGCGAAGAACGGGTTGTTCGGGACGTGGTCCCAGCTCTCGAACGGGATCTCGATCTCGCCGACCTGCTGCATGCAGCCGCGGAAGACGGTGCCGTGCTTCAGTTGAAGCCACTTCCTGGCGATGGCGCCGGCGGCCACCATGGGCGCCGTCAGCCGCGCGGAGGAACGGCCGCCGCCGCGCGGGTCGCGCAGGCCGTACTTCTGCAGGTAGGTGTAGTCGGCGTGGCCGGGGCGGAACTTCTGGGCGACCTCGGAGTAGTCCTTGCTGCGCTGGTCGGTATTGCGGATCAGGAGGCAGATGGGCGTGCCGGTGGTCCTGCCCTCGTAGACGCCGGAGAGGATCTCCACCTTGTCCTCTTCCTGCCGCTGGGTGACGTAGCGGCTGGTGCCGGGACGGCGGCGGTCGAGATCGGGCTGGATGTCGGCCTCCGACAGCTCCATCCCGGGCGGACAGCCATCCACCACGCAACCGACGGCCGGCCCGTGCGATTCGCCGAAATTGGTGACCGCGAATAGCCTGCCGAAGGTGTTGCCGCTCATAGGAGCACGATTATCGCTTGCGGAGCGAGTGCCCAGGAATGCGGACAGCCGGACGCAAAGGTCGCAAAAGAAGAACAGCCAAAGTCGCAAAAAGCTTCAAGGTTTTCTTTTGCGACCTTTGCGCACCCTTTGCGACTTTTGCGTCCGGCTGTCCGCTCCCGAATTCAAAGCTGCGCGCTCGGCTGCGAGTCTTCCGAGGAGGGCCAGTCGCGGATGTAGGCCTTGAGCATCCGGTTTTCGAAGTTCTGGCTGTCCACCACCGCCTTGGCGACGTCGTAGAAGCTGATCACGCCCATCAGCACCCGGGCGTCCATCACCGGCATGTAGCGCGCGTGGCGCTCCAGCATCATGCGGCGCACTTCGTCGAGCTCGGTTTCCATCGTGCAGGTCAGCGGGTGGTCGTCCATCGCGGTGCGCACGACCGTGCTGCCCACCTGGTGCTGGTTGGCCACGATGCACTGGATCACCTCGCGGAAGGTGAGCATGCCCACCAGGTCGCCGTGGTCCATGACCACCAGCGAGCCGATGTCCTTCTGCGCCATGGTCTCCATCGCGCGGGCCAGGGGCTCCTCGGGCGACACCGTGTAGAGGGTGTTGCCCTTGACGCGCAGGATGTCGCTGACCTTCATGGCTTGCTCCTTGCCCGGGCCGCCCACGGCCGGGTCGGAATGAATATAGCCCACAATCCGGGGCAGTTCCATAGAGGAGGCGTCCGCCCCATGCCTGGCTATTCCGACCCCGGTTTCGACACGCTGGCCCTGCACGCCGGCGCCGCGCCCGACCCCACCACGGGCGCCCGCGCCCTGCCGATCTACCTCAGCACCTCCTTCGTGTTCGAGTCCAGCGACCACGCGGTGGAGCTGTTCAACCTGGAGCGCTCCGGCCACGTCTATTCGCGGCTCAGCAACCCCACCAATGCCGTGCTCGAACAGCGGGTGGCGGCGCTGGAAGGCGGCGTCGGCGCCATCGCCACGGCCAGCGGCCAGGCGGCGCTGCACCTGGTGATCGCCACGCTGATGGGCGCCGGCTCCCACATCGTGGCCAGCACGGCGCTGTACGGCGGCTCGCAGAACCTGCTGCACTTCACGCTGCGCCGCTTCGGCATCGACACCACCTTCGTGAAGCCGGGCGACATAGCCGGCTGGCGCGCCGCGATCCGGCCCAACACCAAGCTGTTGTTCGGCGAGACGGTCGGCAACCCGGGGCTGGAAGTGCTGGACATCCCCACCGTCTCCGCCATCGCGCACGAGGCCGGCCTGCCGCTGCTGGTGGATTCGACTTTCACCACGCCTTACCTGATGAAGCCCTTCGAGCTGGGGGCGGACCTGGTCTACCACTCGGCGACCAAGTTCCTGTCGGGCCACGGCACGGTGATCGGCGGCGTGGTGGTCGACGGCGGCAGCTTCGACTGGGAGCGCTCGGGCCGCTTCGCCGAACTGACGGCGCCCTACGACGGCTTCCACCAGATGGTGTTCAGCGAGGAGTCCACCGTGGGCGCCTTCCTGCTGCGCGCCCGGCGCGAGGGGCTGCGCGACTTCGGCGCCAGCATGAGCCCGCACACGGCCTGGCTGATCCTGCAGGGCATCGAGACGCTGCCGCTGCGCATGGACCGGCACATGGCCAACACGCGCAAGGTCGTGGAGTTCCTGGCCTCGCATCCCTTCGTGGCGCGGGTCGGCCACCCGATGCTGGAATCGCATCCCAGCCACGCGCTGGCGCAGAAGCTGCTGCCGCGCGGCGCCGGCTCCGTCTTCAGCTTCGACCTGAAGGGCAGCCGCGAGCAGGGCAAGAAGTTCATCGAGAGCCTGAAGCTCTTCAGCCACCTCGCGAACGTGGGCGACTGCCGCTCGCTGGTGATCCACCCGGCCAGCACCACGCACTTCCGCATGAGCGACGAGGCGCTGGCCGCCGGTGGCATCGGCCCCGGCACCATCCGCCTGTCGATCGGGCTGGAGGATCCGGCCGACCTGGTGGACGACCTCAAGCGCGCCCTCAAGGCGGCGGAAAAGGCCTGAGGAGCAGCGCATGGAACTCACCGTCAACGGCGCCAGGACCTTCTGCTACACGGGCGGCAAGCCCTTCGATGCCAGCAAGCCCACCGTCGTCTTCCTGCACGGCGTGCTCAACGACCACAGCGTCTGGATCCTGCAGACGCGCTGGTTCGCGCACCACGGCTACAGCGTGCTGGCGCCCGACCTGCCGGGACATGTGCGCAGCGAGGGCGAGCCGCCGGCGAGCGTCGAGGAAGCGGCCGCCTTCGTGCTGGCGCTGCTCGATGCAGCGAACGTGGAGAGCGCGGTGCTGGTGGGCCACAGCTTCGGCGCGCTCGTGGCGCTGGAAGCCGCGGCGCGCGCGCCGCAGCGCGTGACCAAACTGGCGCTGGTGGGCGTCGCCTTCCCGATGAAGGTGAGCCCGGCGCTGCTGGAAGCCTCGCAGCACGAGCCGATGAAGGCGATCGGCATGGTCAACGTCTTCTCGCATTCGCTGCTGGCGCCGCCGCCCTCGGCGCTCGGGCCCGGCACCTGGCTCTATGGCGGCTCGCGCGCGCTGATGCGGCGCGTGCTGGCCAGCAACCCGCGCGTGAACGTGTTCCACCGCGGCTTCGTCGCCTGCGACAGCTACGCGGGCGGCGAGGCCGCGATGGCGAAGGTGGCCTGCCCCGTGCTGTTCCTCCTTGGAAAGAACGACGCGATGACGCCTCCGCGCGCCGCGGCTTCGCTGCAGCAGAAGGCGCGCGACGGCCGCACGGTGGTGGTCGACGGCGGCCACCAGATGATGACCGAGGCGCCGGACGCGACGCTGTTCGCGCTGCGCGACTTCGTGCGGGGGTGATGGCGATGCAGGTCACGCCGGCGATGACGCCAGAGCGGGCGCGGGAGATCGCCGCGTCCCTGGACCTGCGCGCCCTGCCCGCCGACTTCTACAGCAATCCCTTCCCGGTGTACGCCGCGCTGCGCGAGGCGCAGCCGGTGCGCGCCATGCCCGACGGCTCCTGGTTCCTCACGCGCTACGCGGACCTCGTGGCCGTGTACCGCGACGCGCAGGGCTTCAGCTCCGACAAGAAGGTGGAGTTCACCCCGAAGTACGGGGCGGGCTCGCCGCTGCTCGCGCACCACACGACGAGCCTGGTGTTCAACGACCCGCCGCTGCACACGCGCGTGCGCAAGCTGATCATGGGCGCGCTCACGAGGCGCGCCATCGCGGAGATGGAGCCCGGCCTGGTGCAGCTGGTGGACCGGCTGCTCGATGCGATCGAAGCGAAGGGCGGCGGCGACCTGGTGGAGGACTTCGCCTCGGCCATCCCGGTGGAGATCATCGGCAACCTGCTGGGCGTGCCGCACGCGGACCGCGGGCCGCTGCGCGGCTGGTCGCTCGCGATCCTGGGCGCGCTGGAGCCGAAGCTCACGCGCGAGCAGGAGGACTTGGGCAACTGCAGCGTCCGCGAATTCACCGACTACCTGCGCCTGCTGGTGGCGGACCGCCGCCAGCACCCCGGCGATCCGGAGCACGACGTGCTGACGCGCCTGATCCAGGGCGAGGAAGCGGGCGAGACGCTCAGCGAAGAGGAGCTGCTGCAGAACTGCGTGTTCATCCTCAATGCGGGGCACGAGACCACCACCAACCTGATCGGCAATGCGCTGGTGGCGCTGGAGGAGTGGCCGCAGGAGAAGGAACGGCTGCTGCGCGCGATCGGCACGCGGCCGGACTGGAACGCGCTGGAGCCGGTGATGACGCTGGCCGTGGACGAATTCCTGCGCTTCGAATCCTCCAACCAGCTGGGGAACCGGCGCGCGCTGCGCGCCTGCGAAGTGGGCGGCGTGGCGCTGCCCGAAGGCGCGCTGGTGACGCTGTGCATCGGCGCGGCGAACCGCGATCCGGCGCAGTTCGAGCGGCCGGACGTGCTGGACCTGGCGCGCGAGAACAACCGGCACCTGGCCTTCGGCTTCGGGATCCACCAGTGCGCGGGCTTGAGCCTCGCGCGGCTGGAAGGGCGCGTGGCGATCGGGCGCTTCCTGGCGCACTTCCCGGGCTACCGCCTCACGGCGCCGCCGACGCGCGGCGGGCGGGCGCGGTTCCGGGGCTTCCTGCGCGCGCCGTTTTCCATCTGACCTTCTCCCTCTCCCCCTTGGGGGAGAGGGTCGGGGTGAGGGGGTGGCGCGGCACGGCCCTCACCCCTGCCCTCTCCCGCGAGCGGGAGAGGGAGTCTCAGAGCACATCCTGCAGGTACAGCGCCGACAACCGCCCCGTCTGCCACAGCTTCGCCGTCGCCTCGCTCGCCGGCAGCAGCAAATGCCGCATCAGCGGCTCCAGGGCGGTCGACTGCGTGTCGGCCAGCAGCACGAAGCGGGTGGCTTCCTGGTCGTCGAGTTCGTTGAGGCGGCCGATCCAGTCCAGTTGCACCAGCGTCTGCAGCACCGGTTCCAGCTGCAGGCTGTCGACTTCCATCAGGCCCGCGAGCTCCGTCGCCGTGAGGCCGCGGCGCGCACCGGTGCGCGCCCGGTGCAGGTGCTGCAGCACCTCCAGCGCCAGCTGGAACTGCCAGCCGTGCCCCCCGCCGCGCCGCCGCGCGCCCGCGAGCAGCGCGGGCAGATAGGCGGCGATCACCGCGCCGAGCAGCACCACCACCCAGGCGATGTAGATCCAGACCAGCAGGATGGGCACCGCCGCGAACGCGCCGTACACCATCGAATAGGTCGGCACCTTGCCGATGTACCAGGCGAGCACGCGCTTGGCGAGCTCGATGCCGACGGCGGCGAACAGGCCGCCGGCGATCGCGTGCGTGCGCTTCACCGGCGTGTTGGGAACGAACCGGTACAGCGCCGCGAGCCCGCCCGCGAGCAGCAGGAACTCCACGACGTCCAGAAGGAAGGCCAGTTGCCCGGGCAGCGAACGCACCAGGCCGCGGCTGGCGGAGATCACGTAGGAGGTGCTGCCCAGGCTCGCCGCGAGCACGAGCGGGCCGAGCGTGATCGCCGCCCAGTAGATCAGGACGCGCTCGCCCAGCGGCCGCGGGCGGCGCACGCGCCAGATGCCGTTGAGCGTGCGGTCGATGGTCAGCACCAGCGCGATCGCGCTCACCACCAGGGCCGCGAGGCCGACGCCGCCCAGGCGGCTCGCCTTGCCGGCGAACTGCGTGAGGTAGCCGAGCACCTGGCGCGCGATCGCGTCGGGCACCAGGCTCTGCACCAGCCAGGCCTGCAGGTTGGCCTGCAGCTTGCCGAAAATGGGAAAGGCGGTGAACAGCGCCAGCGCCACCGTGAAGAAGGGCACCAGCGCGATGGTCGTGGTGAAGGTGAGGCTGCTGGCGGACAGGCCCAGGCGGTCCTCGCGAAAGCGTTCGCGCAGCGTCAGCGCTGTGGACAGCCAGGGGAAGTGCGCGAGGTCGGCGAGCAGCTGGCGCAGGTTCATCGCTCGCTATGATGCCATCCACCATGCCCATCGCCGATGCCGCCGCCGTCCCGCCTGCCGTGGAAACAACACGCTGGGTCGCCGTCGCGAGCCTGGCGGGCCTGATCGCGCTGGCGCTCGCCTGGGAGCTGTGGCTGGCGCCCGTGCGCCCGGGCGGATCGTGGCTGGCGCTGAAGGCCCTGCCCCTGTGCATCCCGCTGCCCGGGCTGCTGAAACGCCGCATGTACACCTACCGCTGGACCAGCCTGCTGGTCTGGCCGTATTTCGCCGAAGGCGTCGTGCGCGCCACCAGCGGCGGCGCCGCGGACCGGCCGCTCGCCGCGCTGGAAGTCCTGCTGACCCTCGTCCTCTTCGCCGCCTGCGCGCTGCACGTGCGCGTGCGCCTGCGGCACGCGAAACCATGAACGCATTGATCGAACGACTCCGCGGCGCCGTCGGCGCCGCCAACGTGCTCACCGACGGCGACCTGAGCGCCTGGGAGATGGACTGGCGCAAGCGCTCGCGCGGCAAGGCGCTGGCCGTGGTGCGCCCCGGCTCCACCGACGAAGTGGCGGCCGTCGTGCGCGCCTGCGCCGAGGCCGGCGCGCCCATCGTCCCGCAGGGCGGCAACACCGGCCTCGTGGTGGGCGGCGTGCCCGACGACTCCGGGCGCGAAGTCGTCCTGAGCCTCGCGCGCATGAACAAGGTCCGCGCCATCGACCCGGGCAACATGACGGTGACGGTGGACGCCGGCTGCGTGCTGCAGAACCTGCAGCAGGCGGTGGAGGACGCCGGCCTGCTGTTCCCCCTGAGCCTCGCGGCCGAGGGCAGCTGCACCATCGGCGGCAACCTGGCGACCAACGCCGGCGGCACGCAGGTCGTGCGCTACGGCAACACGCGCGAGCTGTGCCTGGGCCTGGAGGTGGTGACGGCGCAGGGCGAGGTCTGGAACGGCCTCACCGGCCTGCGCAAGGACAACACGGGCTACGACCTGCGCGACCTGTTCATCGGCAGCGAAGGCACGCTGGGCGTGATCACCGGCGCCACGATGAAGGTCTATCCGCAGCCCGCGGCGAGCCTGACGGCCTGGGCGGCCGTGCCGTCCATGGATGCGGCCGTGAGGCTGCTGGGGCTGGCGCACAAGCACCTGGGCGCGGGGCTCACCGGCTTCGAGGTGATGGGGCAGTTCGCGCTCAGCCTCGTGGCGAAGCACTATCCGCAGCTGCGGGTGCCGCTGTACGACCAGCATCCCTGGTGCGTGCTGCTGGAGAACTCGGACACCGAATCGGAGGCGCATGCCCGCGGGCAGTTCGAGCGCCTGCTGGAAGCGGCGCTGGAGGACGGCTGCGTGGCCGACGCCGTGGTGGCCGAGAACATCGCCCAGGCGAAGCAGCTTTGGCACATGCGCGAGGCGATCCCCCTGGCGCAGGCCGAGGAAGGCCTGAACATCAAGCACGACATCTCGGTGCCCGTGTCGCGCATCCCGGCCTTCTGCGCCGAGACCGATGCCCTGCTGAAGCGCGAGATCGCCGGCGTGCGCCTGGTCAACTTCGGCCACCTGGGCGACGGCAACCTGCACTACAACGTGCAGGCGCCCGAGGGCGGCGACATGAAGGCCTTCCTGCGCGACCAGGAGGAGCGGGTGAACGACATCGTCTACCGGCAGGTGAGGAAATACGAGGGTTCGATCTCGGCCGAGCACGGCATCGGCGCGCTGAAGGCGGGCAAGCTGCCGGACTACAAGTCGCCGGTGGCGCTGAAGATGATGCACGCGCTGAAGAAGGCGCTGGATCCGCAGGGCCTGTTCAATCCGGGGCGGGTGGTGGCACGCTAGCGCCCCTCACCCCAGCCCTCTCCCCGGTGGGGAGAGGGAGCCATAATTGCCCCATGGCCCGCCCCGTCCGCTCCCAGTACGAAGACTTCATGCGCCATGTGTACACGCATGGCACGCCCAAGACCGACCGCACGGGCACCGGCACGCGCAGCGTGTTCGGCTACCAGATGCGCTTCGACCTCGCCGAAGGCTTCCCGCTGGTGACGACCAAGAAGGTCCACCTGAAGTCCATCATCCACGAACTCCTCTGGTTCCTGGCGGGCTCCAGCGACAACAACTGGCTGAAGGAACGCGGCGTCACGATCTGGGACGAGTGGGCGCGCGAGGACGGCGACCTGGGCCCCGTGTACGGCGTGCAGTGGCGCAGCTGGCCGACGCCGGACGGCGGCCACGTCGACCAGATCGCCGAAGCCGTGAAGACGATCAAGACCAACCCGGACTCGCGCCGCATCATCGTGAGCGCCTGGAACGTGGCCGACATCCCGAAGATGGCGCTGGCGCCCTGCCACGCGTTCTTCCAGTTCTACGTGGCGGACGGCAAACTCTCCTGCCAGCTGTACCAGCGCAGCGCGGACATCTTCCTGGGCGTGCCCTTCAACATCGCGAGCTACGCCCTGCTCACGCACATGATCGCGCAGCAGTGCGACCTGGCCGTGGGCGACTTCATCTGGACCGGCGGCGACTGCCACATCTACAGCAACCACCACGAGCAGGTGGAACTGCAGCTCTCTCGCACGCCCTACCCCTACCCCACGCTGAACATCAAGCGCAAGCCCGCTTCCATCTTCGACTACCAGTACGAGGACTTCGAGGTGCTGGACTACCAGTGCCACGGTCCGATCAAGGCGCCGGTGGCGGTATGAAGCTGGGCCTGATCTGGGCCCAGGCGCGCAACGGCGTGATCGGGCGGGACGGCGTGCTGCCCTGGCACCTGCCGGAAGACCTGGCGCACTTCAAGCGCACCACCCTGGGCGCGCCGGTGCTCATGGGCCGCAAGACCTGGGACTCGCTGCCACCGCGCTTCCGCCCCTTGCCCGGCCGGCAGAACATCGTGATCACCCGCGATCCGCAGTGGCAGGCGCCGGGGGCCGATCGCGCCGGCACGCTGGACGAGGCCCTGGCGCTGTGCGACCAGGCGGAGATGGCCTGGGTGACCGGCGGCGCGGAGATCTTCCGGCTGGCGCTGCCGCGCGCGCACCTCGCCGTCGTCACCGAGATCGACGCCGACTTCGCCGGCGACACGCACGCGCCCGCCCTGGGCCCGGCCTGGCAGGAGACGGCGCGCGAGCGGCACGTCGGCGCCGCCGGCATTCCCTTCAGCTTCGTCACGTACCGGAACACGCAAGCCCCCGCATGAAGATCACCACCTGGAACGTCAATTCCCTCGCCGCCCGCCTGCAGCACGTCCTGGACTGGACGGCCGCCAACCCGGTGGACGTGCTGTGCATCCAGGAACTGAAGCTCACGGACGACAAGTTCCCGCTCGACGTGCTGCGCGGCGCCGGCTACGAGCACTGCGCCGTGTTCGGGCAGAAGACGTACAACGGCGTCGCCGTCATGAGCCGCTTCCCCGTGCGGGACATCGTGAAGAACATCGTCGGCTTCGACGACGACAACTCGCGGCTGCTGTCGGTGACGCTGGACACGCCGCAGGGCGAGCTGCGCCTGGTCAACGGCTACTTCGTCAACGGACAGGCGCCGGGCACCGAGAAGTTCGACTACAAGATGTCGTGGCTGCGCGGCCTGCGCGACTACCTGCGCGAGGAGCTGGCGCACCATCCGCGGCTGGCGCTGGTGGGCGACTTCAACATCGCGCCGGAGGACCGCGACTCCTTCGACCCCGAAGGCCTGCGCGAGACCATCCACCACACGACGGAGGAACGCGACCACTTCCGCAAGCTGCTCGAGCTCGGCCTGGTGGACAGCTTCCGCCTGTTCGAGCAGCCGGAGAAGAGCTTCAGCTGGTGGGACTACCGGATGCTCGGCTACCAGAAGAACCGCGGCCTGCGCATCGACCACATCCTGGTGAGCGAGCCGCTGAAGGCCCTCGTGAAGGCCTGCAGCATCGACCGCGCGCCACGCAAGTGGAAGCAGCCGAGCGATCACGCGCCGGTGACCGTGGAATTCTGATCTCTGCTACTCCCTCTCCCGCTTGGGGAGAGGGTGGGGGTGAGGGTCGTGGTGCGCCTGCCCCTCACCCCAACCCTCTCCCCAGAGGGGAGAGGGAGAAAGAGAGTCAATGCACCTGGATCACCGTCGGATCGTCCGCGAACTCCAGCAGCAGCTTGCGCACCCTCTCCTGCCAGAGCGTCCGGAACAGCGCCTGCTGTTCCTCCGTCGCCCGCCCCATGATGCACAGGGGCAGCAGCTCGCCCATCCTCGCGTCCCCGGGCACGCGCGAGAGCTGGGCCGAGACCGTGACGCTGCGGCCGTCGTCGACGCGCGTGAAGCGCAGCTGCCCGTCGATCTCCGCGCCGTACGCGAGCAGCTGCCGCCGGTCGAAGCGGCCGCCCAGGCCCTTGAAACCGGTGTCCACCGTCGCGCCGGTCAGCAGCGCGGCGACGTTGGCGATCAGGCCCGTGACGCCCTCGGTGTGCGGGTCGCGCAGCTCCACGCGCACGCCCCCGCGCTCCGGCAGTTCGTCGCCGTACAGCGCCGCCAGCGCGGCGCGGGTCATCAGGTATGCCGAGGCGACGGTCGGGCACGAGTGGCCCGCCAGCCGCACGGCGTCGGCATAGCCGTAGTCCAGCACGCCGTCCTGCGCGGCGCCGAGGAAGGCCGCCAGCGGGTCGCGCATGCGGATGCGCGGCGCCTGCGCGAAGAAGGCGGGAAGAACCTCCGCGGGTGCAGGGCTCACGACTTCACCACGAAGTCGATCGCGATCGCGCCGGGCTCGCGCTGGCGATAGACGATGTCGACGCCCTCGCCGTAGCGCGCCTTCAGCTGCTGCAGAAGCGGCAGCGGGTCGTGGTCGTTGACGAAGCGCATGGTCTCGCCCGGTTCCAACGAATCCAGCGCGCCGAAGATCGCGGCGTGGCGGAAGCGCTTGGCGACGCCGCGGGCGTCGAAGGGGTAGATCGCGTCGGGGGAGAGGTGCACGTGCGGTTGCGACATCGGGAGGCTCCTAAAGATGCATTGTTTGTGCATCTATTATGGCGGCGCGCTCGTGCCTTGCGAATGCGGGCCATGGCGCCCGCAGGGGAATTCAGGTGCGCGCGGGGACGCGCCGCGCCGGCGCGCGCGCGTCCGGCTTGATGCGGATCACGACGCCCTCGCCCTTGCGGGCGCCCTTGGCCGGCGGCGCGACGAGGTCGGCGAGCGTGGCCGAGTCGAGTTCGCGGAAGTAGGCGGACAGCGCCGAGTCCAGCAGCCGCTTCATGCGGCACGTGGGCGACATGATGCAGGTGTTGGTGGCCTCGTCGAAGCACTCGACGAGACGGAAGTCGGTCTCGGCCGCCCGGACGATGTCGCCGACGCGGATGTCCTGCGGCTTCTTCACCAGGCGGATGCCGCCGCCGCGGCCGCGCGTGGTCTCCAGCACGCCCTGGCGGCCCAGGTCGTTGACGATCTTCATCAGGTGGTTCTTGGACACGGCGTGGCTGTCCGCGATTTCGGCGATCGTGACCAGCCGCTCCGGGTTGGCGGCGCAGTACATCAGCACCCGCAAGGTGTAGTCGGTGTATTCAGCGAGTCGCATGACGGTGGATTCCGTGGATATTGACCGAATGGTATTGCGTCGCCGGGCGGCGGCGAATAAGATGCATCCATTGTGCATCTTTCAGCGGGGGCCCGCCAGCCCCTTTCCAGCACCGTGAATCCTTCCACCATTCCCATCGCCCCCCTGCGCGCCGGCCCCGCCGCGCCCGCGCCATCCGGCCTGCCCCTGCTGCGCCTGGGCTTCCGCCCCTTCTACCTCGGCGCCGCGGCGCTCGCCGCCCTGGCGGTGCCCCTGTGGATTGCCTCCTGGCTCGGACTCGCGGCCTGGCAGCCGCCCGTCGCGCCCATGCTGTGGCACGCGCACGAGATGCTGTTCGGCTTCGCGGCCGCGGTGATCATGGGTTTCCTGCTCACGGCGGGGAAGGCCTGGACCGGCCTGCCGACGCCGCGCGGGGCAGCCCTCGGCGCGCTGACGCTGCTGTGGCTCGCCGCCCGCGTCGCCGGCCTCACGGGCCCCTGGATCGCCTACGCGGTGCTGGACGCCGCCCTGCTGCCCATCGTGGCGCTGGCCTTCGCGACCGTGCTGGTGCGGGCGAAGAACTGGCGCAACCTGCCGCTGGCCGGCATCCTGCTGCTGCTGGGCATCACGAACCTTTGCTTCCACCTGGCCGTGGCCGGCGTGTCGCCCCACGGGCCGGTGTCGCCGCTGACGCCGCTGCACGCGGCGCTCGGGCTGATCATCGTGATCGAATGCGTGATCGCCGGCCGCGTCGTGCCCAACTTCACGGCCAACGCGACGCCGGGGCTGCGCATCGTGGCGCATCCGCGGCTCGGCTGGTCCGCGGTGATCGCGACCGTCGTGGCGTTGGCGCTCTGGGTGTTCGCGCCGCCGACCGTGATCGGCGGGATCGCCTGCCTCGTGGCCGCCGGCCTGCAACTGGCGCGCCAATGGCACTGGCGTCCCGGCGTGACGCGCGGGCGGCCGATCCTCTGGATCCTGCACGTCTCCTATGCCTGGATCGCCGTCGGCTTGGCGCTGCTGGGCCTGGAGCAGTTCGGGTGGATCGCCGGCTCGCTGGGCCTGCACGCCTTGGCTGTCGGTGCGACGGGAGGCCTCATCGTCGGCATGATGACCCGCACGGCACGCGGCCACACCGGCCGGCCGCTGCTGGTGCAGCGCCCCGAAGTGGCGGCCTATGGGCTGGTGCTCGCCGCCGCCGTGCTGCGCGTGCTGGTGCCGCTGGCCGCGCCGCAATGGACGGCGTGGGCCGTGCCCGCGGCGGCGCTGGCCTGGAGCGCGGCTTTCGCGATCTACCTGTGGATCTACACGCCGTGGCTGCTGCGCACGCGCATGGACGGGAAGGACGGCTGAGACATGGGCGCCGGCATGGATGCGCCCGAGCACACGCCCTGGCGCGCCCTGATCGAACCCTATTTCGCACCGGCGCGGCTGGCCGCCTTCGAGCCCGTGGCGCGGTCGGTCGCGCGCGAGCGCGTCGCCGCCCTGCCCGCCGGCGAAGTGGAATGGATGGACGCCTTCGCCGAGGAATGCGGCGTGCGCCTGCTGTGCGGCTTCATGGGCTGGGGCCCGGAGCTGCACGAGCCGCTGCGCGCCTGGGCGCGGCGCAACCAGGCCGCCACGCTGGCAGGCGACCGCGCGGTGATGGCGCAGATCGCCTTCGAGTTCGACGGGCACATCCGCTCGCAGCTGGACCTGCGCCGGCAGGAAGGCGGCCACGGCGACGACGTCACCAGCCGGTTACTGCGCGAGACCATCGAAGGCCGGGCGCTGCGCGACGAGGAGATCGTCAGCATCGTGCGCAACTGGACGGTCGGCGAGCTGTCGACGCTGGCCGCGAGCCTGGGCATCCTGGCCCAGTTCCTCGCGACCCACGCCTCCGTGCAGGCGCAACTGCGGGCCGACCCGGGCCTGCTGCCCGCAGCCATCGACGAGATCCTGCGCATCCACCCGCCCCTCATCTCCAATCGGCGCGTCGTGCGCGAGCCGGCCACCGTGGCAGGGCGCAGCTTCGCGCCGGGCGAGCGCGTCACGCTGATGTGGGCTTCGGCGAACCGCGACGAAGCGGTGTTCGGCGACCCCGATGCCTTTCGCCTGGACCGCGACCCCTCGCTCAACCTCCTGTATGGCGCGGGCGTGCACGTGTGCCCCGGCGCGACGCTCTCGCGCATGCAGCTGCGCGTCGTGATGGAGGAACTGCTGGCCACCACGCGCGACATCGCCCTCGTGCCGGGGCAGGAGGGCGTGAAGGCGCGTTACCCCGCCAGCGGCTGGTCCCTGCTGCCGCTGCGCGTGGAGAAGTGAGGCTCAGGCCCCGGAGCCGAGCGCGAGGAAGCTCGCGAGCGTCGCCGGGATCTGCCGCACGGCGCCGAGCGTGCCGCTTTCGGGCACCCGGCTGAGGTCCACGACGGCGACGCCGAGGCCGCGGTCGGTCTCCAGGTGCAGCTGGGCGACGTTGAGGCCCGCGCCCGCCAGCACCGCATTGAGCTGCGACATCACGCCGGGCTGGTCCCGGTGCAGGTGCACCAGCCGCGCCGCGCCGCGCAGCGGGCCGGCGCCCAGTTCGGGCAGGTTCACGCTGCCGTGCACCGCGCCGAGCTGCAGGTAGTCGCGCAGCTTCTCCGAGACCTCGACGCCCAGGTTGCGCTGCGCCTCCACCGTGGAGCCGCCCACGTGGGGCGTGAGGATCACGTTGTCCAGCGAGCGCAGCGGCGACTCGAAGGCCTGCTTGGCGGAAGCGGGCTCCACCGGGAAGACGTCGATCGCGGCGCCGCGCAGGCGCCCGCTCGCGAGCTCCTTGCAGAGCGCATCGATGTCCACAGCCTGGCCGCGCGCGAGGTTCAGCAGCACGGCGTCGTCCTTCATCTGCGCCAGGCGTTCGGCGTCGATCAGGTGGCGCGTCTGCGGCGTCTGCGGCACGTGCAGCGTCACCACGTCGGCCTCCTCCAGCAGCGCCTGCAGGCTGGGCATGGCGACGGCGTTGCCCAGGGGCAGCTTGGCCTCGATGTCGTGGAACACCACGCGCATGCCGATCGCCTCGGCCAGCAGCCCGGTCTGCGTGCCGATCTTGCCGTAGCCCACGATGCCCAGCGTCTTGCCGCGGATCTCGTTGGAGCGCTTCGCGTCCTTCATCCACTCGCCGCGGCGGGCGGCGGCCTGGCGCTCGGGGATGCGGCGCAGCAGGTGGATCGAGTGGCCGATCACCAGCTCGGCGACGGAGCGCGTGTTGGAGAAGGGGCCGTTGAAGACGGCCACGCCGCGCTCGGCGGCGGTCTTCAGGTCGATGTTGTTGGTGCCCGTGCAGTAGGCGCCGACGGCGCGCAGGCGGGGCGCGGCCGCCAGGGCCGCGGCGTCGAGCTGGGTGCGGGAGCGCAGGCCCAGGATGTCGACGTCGGCCAGCAGGTCCTTCAGTTCGGCGGCGTCCGGCGCGTGGCGCAGGCGCCGGATGGCGGCGCCGGGAATGGGGGTGAGCACGGGATCGGCGCTGGCGTGCACGTCTTCCAGCAGCAGGATGTTCAGGGGCATTCAGTCAGACAGAGTCGAAAAAAAATGGATCACATGCCCAGCGCGAGCTGCGCTGCTTCGGACATGCGGGAGCGGTCCCAGGGCGGGTCGAACACCATGTCGACGTTGACCTCGCCCACTTCGTCGAGGGCCAGCACCTTGTCGGCCACTTCCTGGGCCAGCGACTCGCCCATGCCGCAGCCGGGCGCGGTGAGCGTCATCTCGATGGACACGCGCGTGCGGCCGTCCGGCAGTTCCGACATCTCGCACGAATAGACGAGGCCCAGCTCCACGATGTCCACCGGGATCTCCGGGTCGTAGCAGGTGGCGAGCGTGCGCCAGATGCGCGTCTTCAGGTCCAGCGGCGCGCCGTCGTCGTCGAGGACGGCCGACTTGGGCTCGGGCTTGCCGATCGCGTCGGCGTCGCTGCCCTTCAGCCGGACCAGCTGGCCTTCGACGTGCAGGGTGAAGTTGGTGCCCAGGGCCTGCGTGACCTGGCCCATGGTGCCGGGCTCCAGCTCGAAGGGCATGCCGTCGGGGATGCGCTCCACCGTCACGCGGCGGCGGATGATGATGGGTTCGCGCCGCCTCATGGCGCGGGCTCCTTCACCGGCTCCTGCAGCGCGTGCATCAGCGCGTGCCATCCGAGCAGCGCGCACTTGATGCGGCTGGGATAGCGGCGCACGCCGGCCAGGCTCACCAGCTTGCCGAGCGAGGCTTCCTCCGGTTCGGCCTGGCCGGTGAGCACGGCGCGGAAGTGCTGCTGCAGGTCGCGCACCGCGGCCTCGTCCTTGCCGAGCACCGCCTCGGTCATCATCGAGGCCGAGGCCATGCAGATCGCGCAGCCCTGGCCGTGGAAGCGGATGTCGCGCACGACGCCGTCGTCCAGCTTCAGCTGCACTTCCACGTCGTCGCCGCACTGCGGGTTGCGGCCGCGCGCCTCGTGCGTCGGCGCCTCCAGCGTGCCGAAGTGGCGCGGCGCGCGCTTGTGCTCCACCACGACTTCCTGGTACAGGTCGTCCACCAGCGCGCTCATTGCAGGATCTCCAGGGCTTGCGCGACGCCGTCGACCAGCCGCTCGACCTCGTCGTGCGTGTTGTAGAGCGCGAAGGACGCGCGCGTCGTCGGGCCCACGCCCAGGCAGGCGAGCAGCGGCTGCGCGCAATGGTGGCCGGTGCGCACGGCGATGCCCTGCGTGTCCAGCAGCGTGCCGAGGTCGTGCGGATGCACGCCGCGGACGATGAAGGAGGCGATCGCGGAGCGGTCGGCGTGCGGCGCGAGCACCGTCACGTCCGGCAGCGCGGACAGGCCGGCCACGGCATGCGAGCGCAGCGCGCGCACGTGCGCGTCGATCGTTTCCAGGCCGAAACCTTCGATGAAGTCCGCGGCCGCCGCCATGCCGACGGCGCCGGCCACGTTCGGCGTGCCGCCTTCCAGGCGCGCGGGCAGCTCGGCGAAGCTGGCTTCGGTCTCGCTGACCCACTCCACCATGTCGCCGCCCAGCCGCAGCGGCGCGAGCTGTTCCAGCGCGCTGCGGCGGCCGACGAGGGCGCCGGTGCCCATGGGCCCGTACATCTTGTGGCCCGAGAAGGCCATGAAGTCGCAGGCGAGCTCGCGCAGGACGGGAACCTCGTGCGCGACGGCCTGGGCGGCGTCGAGGACGGTCAGCGCGCCGGCTTCGGCCGCGAGCGCCAGCAAAGTCTCGTAGGGCGGTCGATCGCCGGTGGCGTTGGCGCAGGCGGTCAGCGCGAACACGCGGGTGCGCGGGCCCAGCAGATGCGCCAGGTCGTCGGGGTGCAGGCGGCCCTGCGCGTCGGGGCGCAGCACCAGCAGGTCGGCGCCGCTGCGGCGCGCGGCGAGTTGCCAGGGCACCAGGTTGGCGTGGTGCTCCAGCGCGGTGACGACGATCTCGTCGCCGGGCTGCAGCACGGCACCGCCGTGGGCGGCGTCGGAGAGGCCCTGTGCCACCATGTTGAGCGATTCGGTGGTGCCGGAGGTGAAAACCAGCTCGTGCTGCAAGCCGGCGCCGACGAAGCGCTTGAGCGTCTCGCGCGCCGCCTCGAAGGCATCGGTGGAGCGCTGGCTGAGCGTGTGCACGCCGCGGTGGATGTTGGCGCGGCTGCGCTCCTCGAAGGCCTGCATGGCATCGATCACGGGGCGCGGCATGTGCGTCGTCGCCGCGTTGTCGAGGTAGGCGAGCGGATGGCCGTTGACGCGCTGCGCGAGCCCGGGGAACTGGCTGGCCAGGCTGGCGGGCTTGAGCATGTCACCCATGGCGGGGCTCCTCCTCTACTTCGTCATTCCCGCGGAGGCGGGAACCCAGGGCTTCCCAAACACGCGCTTCGCGCGTGCTCTGGGTCCCCGCCTGCGCGGGGATGACGAAGCCGGATACGGCAGTGGCGAGCTGGCGCTCGAAGCCTTCCCCCAGGTCGCCGACGGCGCGCGTCAGCGCCGCCCGCGCCAGTCCTTCCAGGATCAGCGCCTTCGCCGCCTCTTCGTCCAGCCCGCGCTGGCGGGCGTGGAACAGCGCCTCCTGCGGCAGCGCGCCCCACGTCGCGCCGTGCTCGGCCTGCACGTTGTCGTGCAGGATCTCCAGGTGCGGGCGCAGCACGATGCGGGGCTGGCCGCCGGTGGGGATGCCGGCCAGGCGCTGGCGCACGTCGGCTTCGTCGGAACCGGCGGCGATGCGGGTGTGGGCGTTGGCGACCACGCGGGCCGCGCCGCTGGCGAGCGCCAGCACTTCGTTGCTGCTGGCGGTGCGGGCCGCCGTGTGGCGCGAGCGCACCTGCTGCTCCAGCGCGTTGCCCGCGGCCAGCAGCACACCGCCGCTGCGCACGCTGGCGCCCTCGCCTTGCAGATCGAAGACGTTGCGCTGCAGGTGGTAGCCGCTGCCGCTGGCAAGCAGTGCCTGGAGGTAGCGCGCGTCGCGCTGCAGTTGCCCGTGCACGTGGTGCGCGACGCGATCCTCCGCCCCCGGTGCGGCCACGCGCAGGTGCTGCAGCTGCGCGCCCTCGGCGAGCTTCACGTGCACCTGCAGGTTCTGCGCGACGGCGGGGCCGTCGGTGCGTTCATGGGTTTCGAGCAGCACGCACTGCGCGCCCGGGAGCAGTTCGATCACCAGCAGCGGCGCTTCGGCCGCACTGCTTGGGCGGTGCGCCAGATGCAGGCGGGCGGGCGCGGCGCCGGGCGCGATGCGCAGGCGCAGGCCTTGCCGCACCAGCGCACGATGCGCCCAGGCAAAGGGGGCGGCTTCGTCGTCGCCGGGTGCGGGCAGGCCGGCGAACAGCTCGGCGCGCTGCGCGACGTCGGTGGTGTCGAACCAGCGCACTTCCACGTCGGCCGGGGCGGCGTCGGCCACCGGGAGCAGCGACCAACCGTCTGCGAGCGCGGCGGCCTCGTCGAAGGGCGCGGCCTCGGCCAGCCACTGCGCCGCAGGCGGCGGCGGAATGTGCCGGAAGGATTCGGCCTTGCGCGCGATCCAGCCCTGGGCGTCCAGGTGCCTGCGGGCCGCGAGCGCGTCGGCGTGGGGAGCGTCCATGCTCAGGCCTCCGCCGGTTCGCTGGCCCGCGCGTAGCCGGAGCGGCCGATCTCGCGCGCGAGCTCCAGGCCGCCGGTCTCGGCGATGCGTCCGCCGTCCAGGCGCAGCACCGTGTCGGGCTGCAGGGATTCGATCAGGTGCAGGTAGTGCGAGACCACGAGGAAGGAGGTGCCCTGCGCCCGCAGCGCCGCCACCAGTTCCAGGGTCGCGCGCACGCCATCGACGTCCATGCCGGAGTCGATCTCGTCCAGGATCGCGAGCTTCGGCTTCAGCAAGCACAGCTGCAGCAGCTCGTTGCGCTTGCGCTCGCCGCCGGAGAAGCCGTCGTTGACCGGGCGGTTCAGCATCGCGTCGGGCAGGCCCAGGCGCGAGGCCGCGGCGCGCGCTTCCCCGAGGAAGTCGAAGGCGTCCAGCGGATCCTCGCCGCGCGACTCGCGCACGGCGTTCACGGCGGTGCGGATGAACAGGTTGTTCTTGACGCCGGGAATGTCGGGCGGCGACTGGAAGGACAGGAACAGCCCGGCGCGGGCACGCTGCTCCACGTTCAGCGCCAGCAGGTCCTGGCCCGCGAAGCGGACGCTGCCGCCGGTGACCTGGTAGCGCGGATGACCCGCGAGCGCGAGGCCCAGCGTGCTCTTGCCGCTGCCGTTGGCGCCCATCAGCACGGCGACGGAGCCGGGCGCGACCTCCAGCGAGACGGATTGCAGCACTTCGCGGCCGGCGATCGCGACGCGCAGGTCCTGCACCTGCAGCAAGGCTTGGGATGTGTTCATGGTTCTTCGTGGACTGAAATTGGAATCTGACCCCAATTAGCCGACCGCTCCTTCGAGGGAGACGGCGAGCAGCGCGCGCGCCTCGAGCGCGAACTCCATGGGGAGTTCTTCGAGGACGGACTGGCAGAAGCCGCCGACGATGAGGGCGGTGGCTTCCTGGGCTTCGATGCCGCGCTGCTGGCAGAGGAACAGGCGCTCCTCGGAGATGCGGGTGGTGGTGGCTTCGTGTTCGACGACGGCGTCGTCGCGCGCGGCTTCCACGTAGGGGAAGGTGTGGGCGCCGCAGTGCGGGCCGATCAGCAGCGAGTCGCACTGCGTGTGGTTGCGCGCACCCTCGGCCATGGGACCCATGCGGACCAGGCCGCGGTAGCTGTTGTGCGCGTGGCCGGCGCTGATGCCCTTGCTGACGATCCGGCTGGTGGTGTTGCGGCCCAGGTGGATCATCTTGGTGCCCGTGTCCGCCTGCTGGAAGTGGTTGGACACGGCGATGGAATGGAACTCGCCATTGGACTCGTCGCCGCGCAGCACCACGCTCGGGTACTTCCAGGTGATGGCCGAGCCCGTCTCGATCTGCGTCCAGGCGATGCGCGAGCGCTTGCCGGCCGCGAGCCCCCGCTTGGTCACGAAGTTGTAGATGCCGCCGCGGCCGCGCTCGTCGCCGGGGTACCAGTTCTGCACCGTCGAATACTTGATGGAGGCGTCGTCGTGCGCGACCAGCTCCACGACGGCCGCGTGCAGCTGGTGCTCGTCGCGCTGCGGCGCCGTGCAGCCTTCCAGGTAGCTCACCGTGCTGCCCGGCTCGGCGATGATCAGCGTGCGCTCGAACTGCCCGGTGTTCTGGGCGTTGATGCGGAAATAGGAAGACAGCTCCATCGGGCAGCGCACGCCCTCGGGCACGTAGACGAAGGAGCCGTCGGAGAACACGGCGGAGTTGAGCGCCGCGTAGAAGTTGTCGCCGGGGGGCACCACGCTGCCCAGGTACTTCTCGATCAGCTCCGGGTGGTTCTCCACCGCGTGCGAGAAGGAGCAGAAGATCACGCCGACTTCGGCGAGCTGTTCCCGGAAGGTGGTGCCGACGGAGACGCTGTCGAACACCGCGTCCACCGCGACGCCGGCCAAGCGCGCGCGTTCGTGCAGCGGCACGTTGAGCTTCTCGTAGGTCTCCAGCAGCTTGGGATCGACCTCGTCCAGGCTCTTGGGGCCGTCCTTCAGCGACTTGGGCGCCGAGTAATAGGACTGCGCCTGGAAGTCGACCGGCTCCATGCGCAGGTGCGCCCAGTCGGGCTGCTCCATCTTCGTCCAGCGCTCGAAGGCAGCGAGCCGCCAGCGCAGCAGGAACTCGGGCTCGCGCTTGCGGCGCGAGATCTCGCGGATGACCTGCTCGTCGAGGCCGGGGGGCAGCGCATCCGATTCGATGTCGGTGACGAAGCCATGCTTGTAGGGCTGGCTCAACGCCTGCGCGAGGGGCGCTTGCTGGTCTGCGCGTGGGGATTGCATAAGATGCATTATGCGTGCATCTTTGTTGCGGTGGGGCTTGCCCCTTCGGGTGTTGGGGATGCCGTGGGGGGATGCCCCTCACCCCAGCCCTCTCCCCGGAGGGGAGAGGGAGCAATGCAGTTCTCCCTCTCCCGCTTGCGGGAGAGGGCCGGGGTGAGGGCCTGCGAGTGGCCCTACTCCAATCCGAGTTCCTGGATCTTCCGCGTGATCGTGTTGCGCCCGATGCCCAGCTTCTGCGCCGCCTCGATGCGGCGGCCGCGGGTGTTGTGCAGGGCGGTGAGGATCAACTTGGATTCGAACCGGCGCGTGAGCTGCTCCCACACGTCGGTGTGGCCGCTCTCGAGCAAGGCGAGGATCTCGGCTTCGAGCCCCTGCTCCCAGTTCGCGGTCTTCACGCCCTCCCCCCCTGGGGGAGGGTTGGGGTGGGGGCTCTCCAACGAAGGCACTGGCGCGGGCGTGCCCCTCACCCCAGCCCTCTCCCCAGGGGGGAGAGGGAGCAGGTCCGAGACTTCCGGGGGGAGGTCTTTCGCTTCCACCACTTGCGCCGGCGCCATCACCGTCAGCCAGTGGCAGATGTTCTCCAGCTGCCGCACGTTGCCGGGAAAGGGGAAGCTCACCAGCCGGTCCAGCGCCGCCTCGGAGATCCGCTTCGGCTCCACGCCCAGTTGCTGCGCGCTCTGCTGCAGGAAGTGGCGCGCCAGCATGGGGATGTCCTCGCGCCGTTCACGCAGCGCCGGCAGGCGCAGGCGGATCACGTTCAGGCGGTGGAACAGGTCTTCGCGGAAGTGCCCTTCCTTCACCCGCTGCTCCAGGTCCTGGTGCGTCGCGGCGATCACGCGCACGTTGGCCTTGATCGCGTTGTGGCCGCCGACGCGGTAGAAGTGGCCGTCCGACAGCACGCGCAGCAGGCGCGTCTGCAGGTCGAAGGGCATGTCGCCGATCTCGTCGAGGAACAGCGTGCCGCCCTCGGCCTGCTCGAAGCGGCCCCGGCGCATCGTCTGCGCGCCGGTGAAGGCGCCGCGCTCGTGGCCGAACAGCTCCGACTCCAGCAGGTCCTTGGGGATGGCCGCGGTGTTGATCGCCACGAAGGGCCCGCTTGCGCGCGGCGAGTGCTTGTGCAGGGCCCGCGCCACCAGCTCCTTGCCCGAGCCCGACTCGCCGGTGATCAGCACCGTGACGTTGCTCTGCGACAGCCGCCCGATCGCGCGGAACACGTCCTGCATCGCCGGTGCCTGCCCCAGCATCTCGGGCGCGGCGGCCATGCGCTCTTCCGCGACCTGCTGGCGCTGGCCCTCCTCCACGGCGCGGCGGATCAGCTCCGTCGCCTTCGCGAGGTCGAAGGGCTTGGGCAGGTATTCGAAGGCGCCGCCCTGGAAGGCCGACACGGCGCTGTCGAGGTCCGAGTAGGCCGTCATGATGATGACGGGCAGGTCGGGATGCTTCTCCTTCACCCGCGTCAGCAGGTCCAGCCCCGATCCGCCCGGCATGCGGATGTCGCTCACCAGCACCAGGGGCGCGTCGTCGTCGCCCGCCGCCTCCAGCGCCTGCAGCATGTCGCGCGCGTTGGTGAAGCTGCGCGTGGGCAGCTCCTCCCGCAGCAGCGCCTTCTCGAGCACGAAGCGGATGGATTGGTCATCGTCAACGATCCAGATCGGCTTCATGGTCCTCGTTTCTTCAGGTCTTCGGTCTCAGGGCAGCGGGATCAGGATCTTGAAATCCGTCCGGCCCGGCACGCTGTCGCATTCGATCAGGCCATGATGCTGCTGCACGAAGGTCTGCGCCAGCGTGAGCCCCAGCCCCGAACCGCCCTCCCGCCCCGACACCAGGGGAAAGAAGATGCGGTCCTTGATCGCCTCGGGCACACCGGGCCCGTTGTCGATCACATGCAATTCCAGTGCCAGTCGGTAGCGCTGCTTGCCGAAGGTGACCTGGCGGCCGGCGCGCGTGCGCAGCGTGAGCTGGGCGTCGCCGGCGGCGATGCGCTCCGAAAGCGCCTGGCAGGCGTTGTGCGCCACGTTCAGCACGGCCTGGATCAGCTGCTCGCGGTCGCCGCGGAACTCGGGCAGCGAGGTGTCGTAGTCGCGCACCACCTTCAGGCCCTTGGGGAATTCGGCGAGCACGAGCGAGCGCACGCGCTCGCACACCTCGTGGATGTTCACGTCGCCCACCACGTGCGGGCGCCGGTGCGGCGCCAGCAGCCGGTCCACCAGCGTCTGCAGGCGGTCGGCCTCGTGGATCACGACGCGGGTGTACTCCTTGAGCCCCGGCCCGATCTCCATCTCCAGCAGCTGCGCCGCCCCGCGGATGCCGCCCAGCGGATTCTTGATCTCGTGCGCCAGGTTGCGGATCAGCTCCTTGTTGGCCTGCGCCTGGTCGACCAGGCGCTCCTCGCGGTCCTGGCGCGCCTGCGCCTCCAGCGGCAGCAGCTCCAGCACGAACTCGTCGGGCGTGTCGGTCTGCGCCAGCACCACGTGCACCGGCATGGGCTCGGCCTGCAGGCGCAGCAGGTGGGCGTCGTAGCGCAGGGCCGCGTATTCGTTGCTCCGCGCGCCGGCCAGGGCGGTGCGCAGCACGTTGGGTTCGGCGAACAGGGGCAGCGCGCTGGCGCCGACGATGGTGCGGCGCGAGGCGCCCAGCGCGTCTTCCAGCGCCGAATTGGCGAACAGCACGGTGCCGTCGCCGCGCACCACGGCCACGAGCGTGGCCAGCAGGTCGAAGGCCTGGAAGCGGGGGTCGGGCGCGAAGGGCTGGGTCAAGCCCTTATTTTGGGGCCGTGACGGGCGGAACCGCCGAGCGGCTCAATTCGCGCCGCAGGCCGGCGATGTCCTGGGCGTTGCGTTCGATCGACGACTTGAGCTCGGCGACCCGGTCCAGGTACTTCTGGTAGTTCTTGTGCTCGGGGCCGATCTTTTCCGGCTCGCCGTTGTTGTATTCCTTCAGCAGGTCGGCCTGGCGCGCCTCGGCCTTCTTCAGCTCCGCCTCCAGGATGGCCCGCGCCTCGCTGTCGCGCGCCTTCTGCTCGCCCGCGTCCACCCGCTGCGAACCGGTCGGCGGCGCCGTCGCCACGCTCACGCTCTTGTTGGCGCCGTTCACCCGGGTGCCCTGCACGACGGTGACGTTGCCGCCTTCCACCAGCTTGCAGCCCTTGACCTGGGCTTCCTTCTCGTTGTTCGTGTACGAATTGCCACAACGCCAGATGGAAGTCTGGGCGGAAGCGCTCGCCACCAGGGCGAAGACAGCAAAGGGAATCAGCGCGTAACGGGTCTTCATGCGGCTCTCCAGGCATCGGGGATGCGCAGGGCGGCCTTTCAGTATGACCCAATCCCTGCAGATTGCCAATTAAGCCGTTGATTTAAAAAGAAAAGGGGCGACTTTTGTCGCCCCCTTGCCGCTCCCGGCCGGGTTTGGTTACAGGGAGTAGTACATGTCGAACTCGATCGGGTGCGTCGTCATGCGGAAGCGGGTCACTTCCTGCATCTTCAGCTCGATGTAGGCGTCGATCATGGCGTCGGAGAACACGCCACCCTTGGTGAGGAAGGCGCGGTCGTTGTCCAGGTACTCCAGGGCCTGGTCCAGGCTGTGGCACACGGTCGGGATCTTCGCGTCCTCTTCCGGCGGCAGGTGGTAGAGGTCCTTGGTGGCGGCCTCGCCCGGGTGGATCTTGTTCTCGATGCCGTCCAGGCCGGCCATCAGCATGGCGGCGAAGCCCAGGTAGGGGTTCATGGTCGGGTCGGGGAAGCGCACCTCGATGCGGCGGCCCTTGGGGTTGGCCACGTAGGGGATGCGGATCGACGCCGAGCGGTTGCGCGCCGAGTACGCCAGCTTGACCGGTGCCTCGAAGCCGGGCACCAGGCGCTTGTAGCTGTTGGTGCCGGGGTTGGTGATGGCGTTCAGCGCCCGGGCGTGCTTGATGATGCCGCCGATGTAGTACAGCGCGAACTCGGACAGGCCCGCGTAGCCCTCGCCGGCGAACAGGTTCTTGCCGTCCTTCCACACGGACTGGTGCACGTGCATGCCGGAACCGTTGTCGCCCACGATCGGCTTGGGCATGAAGGTGGCCGTCTTGCCGTAGGCGTTGGCCACGTTGTGGATGATGTACTTCTGCAGTTGCGACCAGTCGGCGCGCTGCACCAGCGTGCTGAACTTGGTGCCGATCTCGTTCTGGCCGGCGCCCGCCACCTCGTGGTGGAACACCTCCACCGGGATGCCCATCTGCTCCAGCAGCAGCGCCATCTCGGCGCGCATGTCCTGCGTGCTGTCGATCGGCGGGACGGGGAAGTAGCCGCCCTTGGTGGTGGGACGGTGGCCCTTGTTGCCGCCCTCGATCTTCTTGCCGGTGTTCCAGGGCGCCTCGTATTCGTCGATCTCGACGAAGCAGCCGCTGGGGCCGGCGCTCCAGCGCACGTCGTCGAAGATGAAGAACTCGGGCTCGGGGCCGAAGAAGGCCGTGTCGCCCAGGCCGGAGGCCTTGAGGTAGGCCTCGGCGCGCTTGGCGATCGAGCGCGGGTCGCGGTCGTAGGCCTTGCCGTCGCCCGGCTCCAGCACGTCGCAGGTGAGGATCAGCGTCGTTTCCTCGTAGAAGGGGTCGACGTTGGCCGTGGCCGGATCGGGCATCAGCAGCATGTCGGAGGCCTCGATGCCCTTCCAGCCGGCGATGGAGGAGCCGTCGAAGGCGTGGCCGCCGCTGAACTTGTCCTCGTCGAAATGGGAGACGGGCACGGTCACGTGCTGCTCCTGGCCGCGGGTGTCGGTGAAGCGGAAGTCGACGAACTTGACTTCGTTGTCCTTCACCATCTTCATGACGTCTGCGACGGTCTTGGCTGCCATCGGGTTCTCCTGGGGATGGTTGGTTGTTGGCGGATGTGCGGAACGGGAATGCAGGTTCTGTGCCAAAGCTGGTGCATGCCGGCCGGCGCGAAACCGGCGATTTTGCGCGTCCCGGCCGGGTTTGCCAGCCGCCGCGCAGCCGAAAACGCACCGTCGAGGTGCAAAAGGGCCGTGCACCGGCCTGGTGCAGCTCAGCTACGCACCAGTTCGGGGCCCAGCTTGACCTTCAGGCCGGCGAGGCCGTCCAGCAACAGGCGGTAGGCCGGCTCCACGGCGGCGGGCTCGCCCTTGACGCCCAGGTCGATGTGGCGGCCGTACGTGGGGTGGTCCACGCTGGGCAGGCTGAACACCTTCACGCCCGGGTGCTCGCGCTCGACCTGCTCCATCAGCGGCGTGAGCGTGGCCTCCATGGAACCGAAGACGATCACGGATTTCTCGAGATAGGCGCCGCGCTGGAACAGGTGGGCGTAGCGGCCGTCCAGGATCCACTCCATCATCGGCCAGGCCATCACCGGGAAGCCGGGGGTGAAGTGCACGTCGCCGACGCTGAAGCCCGGGATCTTGTTGTACGGGTTCGGGATGATGGTCGCGCCCTTCGGGAACACGCCCATGTTCAGGCGGTGGATGTTGTCCGGCCGGTCCGGCTCGTAGGGAACGCCCTGCTCCCGGGCCGTGTCCTGCATGCGCTCGCGGATCAGGGCTTCGGCCTGCGGGTGCAGTTCCAGCTCGCGGCCCAGGGCCCTGGCGGCGCACTGGCGGGTGTGGTCGTCGGGCGTGGCGCCGATGCCGCCGGTGCAGAAGACGATGTCGCCGGAAGCGAACACGCGCCGGAGCGTCTCGGTGATCCGCTCCGGCTTGTCGCCCACGTATTCGGCCCATCCGAGCTGCAGCCCGCGGGCGTTCAGCAGCTCGATCAGCTTGGGCAGGTGCTTGTCGGCGCGCTTGCCGGAGAGGATCTCGTCGCCGACGATGATCAGGCCGATGTCAGGGCGGTTCATGCGTGGAATCGTCATCCCCGCGGAGGCGGGGACCCAGGGCATTGTGGCATTCCCGCGCCGCGGGAATGCAAATTCACGGGGGCCCCGGGCCCCCGCCTGCGCGGGGGTGACGGGAAGGCGGCGGCAGAAGCTACCATTCCTTCCATGGCCTCCATCACCCCCGTCATCCTCTGCGGCGGCTCCGGCACGCGGCTCTGGCCCCTGAGCCGCAAGAGCTTTCCCAAGCAGTTCGTCCCGCTGGTGGGCGACAAGAGCCTGCTGCAACTGACGCTGGAGCGCGTCGCCGGCCTCGGGACGCGGGCCCTCTGCGTCGCGGCCGAAGACCACCGCTTCCTGGTGGCCGACAGCTTGCGGCTCGCCGGGCTGCAGGGCACGGTGATCCTGGAGCCGGCCGCGCGCAACACCGCCGCCGCCATGGCGCTGGCCGCCGTGCAGGCGAAGCCCGAGGACTTCCTGCTGTTCTGCCCCGCCGACCACCACATCCCCGATGCGGCCGCGTTCGCCCGCACCATGAAGGAAGGCCTGACCGCCGCGGCCAACGGAATGATCGTGACCTTCGGCGTCGTCCCCAGTTTCCCCAGCACCGCCTACGGCTACATCCGCCAGGGCGCCCTGCGCGCCGACGGCAGCCAGCAGGTGGCCCAGTTCATCGAGAAGCCCGATGCGGCGCGGGCGCAGCAGCTGCTGCTCCAGGGCGACGTGCTGTGGAACGCGGGCATCTTCCTCGCGCAGGCCCGCTTCTTCATCGAGGCGCTCGAGCAGCACGCGCCGGACATCCTGCAGTCCTGCCGCGCCGCGCTGGCCGACGCGAAGACCGAGGTGCCGGGCGCCGCGGCGGAAGGCGCCACCTTCCTGCGGCCCGGCCGCGCGGCCTTCGAGGCCTGCCGCGCCCAGAGCATCGACTACGCGGTGATGGAGCGGCATGCCGACGTGGCGGTGCTGCCCTTCCGCGGCCAGTGGAGCGACGTGGGCAGCTGGAACGCCGTCGCCGACCTGGCGCAGGGCGACGCCCAGGACAACCGCGTGCAGGGCCAGGGCTGGGTCCACAACGCCCGCAACACCTTCATCCACGCGCCGCACCGGCCGGTGGTGGCCCTGGGGACGCAGGACCTGCTGATCGTCGACACGCCCGACGCCGTGCTGGTGGCGCAGCGCGACTGCGCCGAGCAGGTGAAGGACGTGGTGGCGCGCCTGGAGCAGGGCCACGCCAGCCAGGCCGCCATCCACCGCAAGGTGGTGCGCCCCTGGGGCTGGTACGACAGCGTGGACGCCGGCGAGCGCTTCCAGGTCAAGCGCATCGGCGTGAAGCCGGGCGCGTCGCTGAGCCTGCAGAAGCACCACCACCGGGCCGAGCACTGGGTCGTGGTGCGCGGCACCGCCGAAGTCACGCGCGGCAGCGAGACCTTCCTCCTGAGCGAGAACCAGTCCACCTACATCCCGATCGGCGAGGTGCACCGGCTGCGCAACCCCGGCAAGATGGAACTGGAGATGATCGAGGTGCAGTCCGGCGCCTACCTGGGCGAGGACGACATCGTGCGGCTGGAAGACAGCTACGGCAGGAGCTGAACGCCCTGGGTCCCCGCCTGCGCGGGGATGACCGGGGCCGCGCGCAGGGCCGCCAGCGCCCCCAGGCAATAGTGCGCGAACCACAGCGACGAGAACGCGAACACCAGCGTGTAGATCCAGATCGCCACCGGGATCAGCACCGGGAAGGCCGCCGCGAAGAACCAGCCCGAGGCCCACACGATGCTGGGCGCCGCCCCCAGGTAGCCGGTGGCGATGCCGATGAGCAGCAGCCAGGTGCGGTGGCCGCGGAAGACCCGCCGGCGCTCATCGCCGCTCGCGTGTTCCGCGAGCGCGTCGAAGGCCATCACGCGGTAGGTGAGCCAGCCCCAGATCAGGGGCGGCAGCACCAGGATCAGCGGCGGGATCAGCCACAGGGGCAGCGACACGATCATCGCCAGGAGCGCCAGCAGCATGGAGCCGAGCGACCAGAACGCGCCGCGCACGAAGGAGGCGCCGTGCTTGCGCTCCAGCTCCGGGAAGCGCCGGCGGCCCACCAGGTTCACGATGGCCGGCGTCATGAGCAGCGCGACGAAGAACAGCACCAGGATCACCAGCACCGGCGTGACGGCGAAGATCACCAGCAGCGGTGCCAGCGCGTTCTTCAATCCGTCCATGCCCATCATGGCGAGCCAGTGCCCGAGCTGCTCCATCCAGGACGTGGATTCCAGCCAGGTGAACACGCCGTTGACGGCGCTGTCCCAGTAGAAATAGCCGAGGCCGCCGGCGATCAGCACCATCGCGACCAGCGGCAGCAGCGACAGCAGGATCACCCGCGGGTGCAGGCAGTAGGCGACGGCGCGCCAGAAGGAGTCCAGGAACAGGGACATGGCCCCCATCGTAGCGGCCCGCGGCGGTATGCTCGCGGGCTGGCCAGGCGAACGAGACCATGAAGATCCTCCTCACCGGCGCGGCCGGTTTCATCGGCATGCACACCGCCCTGCGGCTCCTGGAGCGCGGCGACGAAGTGGTGGGCGTGGACAACCTCAACGACTACTACGACGTGGGCCTGAAGGAGGCGCGCCTGGCACGCCTGCGGCCGTCTCCCCGCTTCCGCTTCCACCGCGTGAGCGTGGAGGATCGCGAGGCCATGGCCGGGCTGTTCGCGAGCGAGCGGCCGCAGCGCGTGATCCACCTGGCGGCGCAGGCCGGCGTGCGCTACTCGCTCACCAACCCCCACGCCTACATCGACGCGAACCTGCAGGGCTTCATGAACATCCTGGAGGGCTGCCGCCACAACGGCGTGGAGCACCTCACCTACGCCAGCAGCTCCAGCGTGTACGGGGGCAACACCCGCATGCCCTTCTCCGAACACCACGACGTCGACCACCCCGTGAGCCTGTACGCGGCGACGAAGAAGGCCAACGAGCTGATGGCGCACACCTACAGCCACCTCTTCCGGCTGCCGACCACGGGCCTGCGCTTCTTCACGGTGTACGGGCCCTGGGGCCGGCCCGACATGGCGCTGTTCCTGTTCACGCGGGCCATGCTGGAAGGCCGGCCCATCGACGTGTTCAACAACGGGCAGATGGTGCGCGACTTCACCTACATCGACGACATCGTGGAAGGCGTCGTGCGGGTCAACGACAAGCCGGCCACGGCCGCGGCGCACTTCGATTCAGACGCGCCCGATCCCGCGACCAGCAATGCGCCCTACCGCGTCTTCAACATCGGCAACAGCCAGCCGACGCCCCTGATGGACTACATCCACGCGCTGGAGAAGGCCTCGGGGATCACGGCGCAGAAGAACTTCCTGCCCATGCAGCCCGGCGACGTGCCGGCCACCAGCGCCGACACCACGGAGCTCGACAAGTGGGTCGGCTTCAAGCCGGATACGCCCGTGGACGTGGGGGTGGCGCGCTTCTTCGCGTGGTATCGCGAGCACTACAAGGCCTGAGCGCCCTCAGGCCCGCCCCAGCAGGCGCAGCACGCCCAGCCACTGCTGCGCCCAGAAGCCGCGGCCATAGTCGCGCCCGCCTTCCACCTGGTCGCGCACGCCGGTGGGTTCGTAGCGCAGCTCGAAGTTGGCGGTGCCGAACAGCATGTCCCACCAGGGCAGCAGCACGCCGAAGTTGTGGCCGCCCAGGGCCGGGCTGCGGCCGTCGCGCAGCGGTGCGCCGGCCCCGCGGCGCTCGTGCCCGATGCCCACGCTGTGGTGCAGGCGGTGGTAGCGCGGGCTGATCCACAGGCGCTCGCCGATGCGGCCGAAGTGCAGGCGCACGTTGGCGTGCTGCAGGCTCTCGCTCAGCTGGGCGATGGCGACGATGGCGACGAACTGCCCCGGCCCGACGCCGATCAACTGGCCGAGCACCACCAGGATGCTGTCGCGGATCACGTCGTCGAGCAGGTGGTTGCGGTTGTCGCTCCACATCGTCAGCTGCCGCTGCGAGTGGTGCAGCGAGTGCAGGCTCCACCACCAGTTCCACCCGTGCTGGCCGCGGTGGATCCAGTAGTCCACGAAGTCGAAGACCACCAGGTACAGCAGGAAGCTGGCGAAGGGATGGTCCGTGACGCCGGCCACGAACTGGTCGATGTGCACGGTGCCGAAGCCGGCCACGCGCAGAATGCCGAACAGCGTGTCGAACAGGGGTTCGACGCTGAAGAACAGCACCACGCGGAACAGGCCCAGCCGGTGGACCAGGGTGTAGATCACGTCGGTGCGCACGCTGGCGGCGTCCACCATGGGCTCCACGGGCCGCCAGCGCTGCAGCGGGCCGATGATGGCCAGCATGACGGCGATCTGCATCAGCCCGACCAGCAGCCAGCCGGTGGCCGTGTAGCCGTCCTCCAGGTACTGGGCCATGCCAAAGGAAAACATCACCGGCTGGATGGCCAGTTCGAACAGCCCCTGCTGGGCCCAAGCGAACAAGTCCTGGATGGCTTGCATGTCTTACCTGACGCGCGCGATCCACCCGCGGTAGGACGGATGGTCGCGCAAGGTGGCGAAACAGAACCCCTTGGCCTTCAGCCCGACGATCAGCGGCTCCAGCACGGCCGGCGCCCACGGGTCCTTGCGCGACCAGATGCCCAGGTGCGCCAGCAGGATGTCGCCGGGGCGGATGTCGCGCAAGGCCTTCTTGAGGAGCGCCTGGTTGCTCACGGATTCGCTGGGCAGCTCGTCGCCGAGGAAGCCGGCCGGCGACCAGCCCACCTGCTGCCACCCGCACGCACGCGCGGCGGCCAGCAGCCTGGGCGAAGTCTTGCCACCGGGGGCACGATACAGCGGCAGCGGCTTGCGGCCGGTGATCTGCTCCAGCCGCGCGGCCGAACGCGCGATCTCCGCGCAATATTCCGCAGCCGTCCACGTCCGCTCCACGCCGGCCTGCGGTCCCGCCGAAGGCCGCATGCGGAAGCGCGGCGGGTTGCCCGGCAGGTCGGCGCGCCAGTACACGTGGTCGAAGGTATGCGAGGCGAATTCGTGGCCCTCGGCCGCGCGCGCCTTCCACCAGGGCGCCCAGAAGTCGCCGAGGCTGCCGTCGCCCTCCTTCGTCTTCTCGTTGGCGGCGAAGAAGGTGACCTTGACGTCCTGCCGCTTCAGCACGTCGGCAACGAGGTTGGCCACGCCCATGTGGCCGGTGTCGAGCGTGAGGTACACGGGCCTGGTGCAGGCGGGCTGGGCCGCGGCGGCCGTCGCCGCGACGGCCAGCAGCAGGCTTGCAAGCAGCCGCACCCGCATCACTGCCTCGGCGCGTGGTCGAGCGTCCACACCCCGTGCGGCGACTTGCCGACGCGGACCTGCTTGATCACCTCGCCGGTGTCGGTGTCGATGATCGTCAGCCGCTTCGCCCAGCGCGAGGTGGTGAGCAGGTAGCGGCCGCCCGCCAGCACCTCCATGCAGTCGGGGCCGCCCGGCGCCGGGTAGGTGTCGACCACCTGCAGCGTCTGCAGGTCGATCTTGCTGATGGTGTTGGCGACGCGGTTGCTCAGGAACACGTGGCGGCCGTCGCCCGCGGCGCGGAAGGCGTGGGCGCCGGCGCCCGTCTTGATGCGGCGCACGGACTTGGGGACGGGGCCGCTCACGTCGAACACCTCCACCGAGTCGCTGCCGGTCAGCCCGACCAGCAGCAGCTTGTCATCGGGCGAGCCGAACACGTCGGCCGGCATGGGGCCGGTCTTGATGCGCCACTTGATCTCCTGTCGGGCGAGGTCGATGGCCACCAGTTCGTCGCTGTCCTGCATGGTGGAGTAGGCCGTGGTGCTCTTGCTGTCGATCCACAGGTGGCTCGGCGTCTTGCCCGTGGGAATGCGCTTCGCCAGCGTGAGTTCCGCACCGTCCCAGCGGTAGAGGTCCACGTGATTGAGGCGGTTGCCGTTCGTCACCAGCCACTTCATGTCGGGCGAGAAGCGCAGGTGGTACGGATCCATCACGCCGCGCACGACGCGCTGCACCTCGGCCGTGCGCGGGTCGATGAAAGTGAGCGAATCGGCGAGCGCGTTGGCGACGATGATGGACCGCTCGTCCGGCGTCATGTAGAGGTGGTGCGGCTCCTTGCCCGTGGGGATGCGCCGGACCTCCTTCCAGGTGGAGGGATCGATGACGCTCACGTCCGCGTCGAGCGAATTGAGGACGAAGACGGGGGCGGCGTGGGCGGCGGCGAGGCCGAGGACGGACAGCAGGGACGCCGCCAGCCAGGCCCGGCACTGGGAAACGAGGGTCACTTCGGCAAACAAACTCAGGTGTGGCGCTCTACAACGCGCGGCGGGGGCCGGCGGACGACGGGAAACGGAGCCTATTGTCCCTGTAATCCCTCACCCTTTGGCTCCGTCATTCCCGCGCAGGCTTCTCCCCGTCATTCCCGCGGAGGCGGGAACCCAGGGCTTCCAGCTCCCCCGCCCCCAGCCACCGCCACCCACCCGGCGCCAGGTCCGCCGGCAGCTCCAGCCCGCCGATCCGCGACCGATGCAGGCCGGTGACCCGGTTCCCCACCGCCGCCAGCATCCGCTTCACCTGGTGGTACTTCCCTTCCGTGAGCGTCAGGTCCAGGGCATTCGGCCCCGTGCGCACGCAGGCCGCCGCCCGCACCGGCCTGGGGCTGTCGTCCAGCACCACGCCTTCCAGCAGCCTCTCGACCTGGCGCGTGTCGACGGGGTCGGCGGTGACCACCTGGTACACCTTGGGCACGTGGTGCTTCGGCGAGCTCATCCTGTGGATGAAGGCGCCGTCGTCGGACAGCAGCAGCAGGCCCGTCGTGTCCTGGTCCAGGCGGCCGATGGCCTGCACACCCGGCTGGCCGCCCTTGACGGGGCGCTGCCGCAGCGGAGCGGGCAGCAAGGTGTAGATGCTCGGCCATGCGGAGGGCTTCTGCGAGCACTCGTAGCCGGCGGGCTTGTGCAGCATCAGGTAGGCCTTGCCGTGATAGGACCAGGCCTTGCCTTCGACGGTGAAGCGCAGGCCTTCGGGGACGAAGTCCTGGTGCGGATCCGTCACCGGAACGCCGTCGACAGTGACGAGTCCCTGCTGGACCAGACCGAGGCAGGTGCGGCGCGCGCCGAAGCCTTGCGAGTAGAGGATCTCCTGGAGTTGCATGGGCGGGGGGAGGCTAACACGCGGTGCTCCGTTGCTTCGCCGTGCATCGCCACGTTCGAATGTTCGGCCGGAGATCCGTTTGCACATGCTCGACGGTACGAACAACTGTTGTCGAAGATGAAGAACTTCGCCCACGCGCAGCTTCAGCTGGGGTACGCTTCGCACCCTCACTGAGCGGCACGCAACAACGCACTGCGTGTACCGACGCAGGACCGTGCGCAACAGTGACGCGCATCGGCGAAACAGACGGCGCATGGAGGACGTGGAGCAACACATGGACCTTGGCGGAAAGACTCTTGCAATCGTCGGCCTCGGTTATGTCGGCTTGCCGCTTGCCGTCGAATTCGGCAAGCGGCGCCCGGTCATCGGATTCGACATCAATCCGAAGCGGATCGCGGAACTGCGCTCGGAGGAAGACCACACGCTCGAGTGCAGCCGCAGCGAACTCAAGGCTGCCCGGCAACTTCGGTTTTCGTCCGACCCATCCGAACTGCGGCAGGCGCAAGTGTTCATCGTCACCGTCCCGACGCCGGTGGACCAGGCCAATCGGCCCGACATGACTGCGCTCGTCAAGGCCAGCGAAATCGTGGGCCACGCGCTGAAGAAGGGGGACGTCGTGATCTACGAATCCACCGTCTATCCCGGCGCCACGGAGGAAGTGTGCGTTCCGGTCCTGGAACGCACCAGCGGGCTGCATTTCAACGTCGACTTCTTCTGCGGGTACAGCCCCGAGCGGATCAATCCCGGCGACAAGGAGCATCGCCTTCCTTCGATCCGGAAAGTGACGAGCGGCAGTACGGAGGAAGTCGCGCATGCCGTCGACGACCTCTATGCGGAGATCGTCACGGCCGGCACCCACATGGCCAGCAGCATCAAGGTGGCCGAGGCGGCGAAGGTGATCGAGAACACGCAACGCGACGTGAACATCGCGCTCATGAACGAACTGAGCCTGATCTTCCGTCGCCTCGGCATCGATACCCTGGAAGTGCTGCAGGCCGCCGCCACGAAATGGAACTTCCTTCCGTTCCGTCCGGGGCTGGTAGGCGGGCACTGCATTGGCGTGGATCCCTACTACCTGACGCACAAGGCACAGGAACTGGGTTACCACCCCGAGGTCATCCTGGCGGGACGGCGCATCAACGACAACATGGCCAGGCACGTCGCGGATGAAACGGTGAAGCTGATGCTGCGCAAGGGAATTCCGGTTCTCGACAGCAGGATCCTCGTGCTCGGGCTGTCCTTCAAGGAGAACTGCCCCGACGTGCGCAATACGAAAGTCGTGGACATGATCCGGACACTGCAGGGCTACAACGCGCGCGTCGACGTCTACGACCCATGGGTGGACGTGGAGGAGGCGGAGCACGAATATGGCTTGAAATGCCTTCGTGAGCTACCGGCCCTTGGCGCGTATGCGGCGATCGTCCTTGCAGTCGGGCACCGCCAATTCGCAGAACTCGGGGAATCGGGCGTGCGCGCCTTCGGCCAGCCCGGAGCCGTACTGTTCGACGTCAAGGGCATACTGCCGCCGGGGGCCGCTGACCGGCGACTGTAAGGACAAGATGGCACACGCCAGGTCGGCCCTCTCGTTCGGCGCACCGCCGCAGTCCCTGAAGAAGATCACGTTCCGTGCTCTGGGATGGGCGGGCGTCGGTTCGGCCCTGTCGGTGGCCATCACGTTCACCCGGCTGGCCATCCTCTCGCGGCTCCTCACCCCCGCGGACTTCGGCATCTTCGCCGTCGGGAATTCGCTCGTCACCTTTCTCGCCGGGCTTGCGCAGGGCCTGTTCGCGGCTGCGCTGTTGCAGGACCGCGTCGGCACCCGCGACAACAGCAGCGCTGCGTCGGGTCTGGCTTGCTCCGTCCTGTTCGGACTCTTGTGCGCGTCCGTGCTGCTGCTGTTCCCGGGGCAGCTGGGCGCAGCCTATCGCATCGAGAGCTACAGCGCCGTCTTCATGTACATGGCGCCCGTGGTCGTCCTGCGATGCATGGCGCAGGTACCGTGGGCGGTGCTGCAGCGGGAACTCCGCTTCCGGACCGAATTCGCATGCACCGGCGCCGCGCTCCTGACCGGCACGATCGTGTCGGTGGCAATGGCATGGCACGGTGAGGGATTCCGCGCACTCGTCGCTGGGCTCGTGGCCGAAGCGGCCGTGCTGGCTCTCGCCACGCTTTCCGCGAGCTGGAGGAGCATTGCCGCGCGGCCGACGGCGCAGGCCGCGCTGGGGCTGGTGCTGCGGTTTGGTGGTTCCTATTCGGTGACCTTCGTCAGCGGGATCATGAACCAGGGTGTTCAGTATTTCCTCGTTTCGATGCGCGAATCTGCCTTTTCCCTGGGCCTCTTCTCTCGCGCCCAGGCCCTGCACGAGGCCTTCTCGGGCAGCGTCTTCGGCGCGTTCATCAACAGGCTGTTTCGCATATTCCCCCTGATGAATGGGGACACGCAAAGGCTCGGCAAGGCCATGGCGGTTTCGATCGAGCTCGTCGCGCTCATCACCCTTCCCGTCACCGCCATGCTGTTCTTCTCCGCCGATACGATCGTGCGGATCCTGCTCGGTCCCGACTGGAGCCAGGCGGCCGTCCTGTTCGCGATCTTCTCGCTCGGCCTCATGCCGCGTCTTTGCTACAAGGTGACCGAGTTCATTTCGTATGCGCTGGGCCGCGCGTTCAGCACCAGCATCCGCTCGGTTGCCAATCTCGCCGCCGTCGCCGCGGCCATCCTCCTGGCCGCGCCTTTCGGCCTCACCTGGATCGTCGCTGCCGTGGCCGGAGTCGCGGCCCTGAACTATCTCACCTCGGCAGCGATTGCGGTCAAGGGGCTCGGCTGGACCTGGACGGCGTTCTCGGTTCTCCACCTGCGTGGAATGGTCCTTGCGACGGTGATCGTTGTCGTTTTCCTCCTCCAGCCGAACCATTCCGTGCTGCCCGGCGTTCTGGCGGACATCGTTTCGTGCGCCATCGGGACGCTGCTCGTCCTTGCCTGCTGCTGGGCATTCCCCACCGTCCTCCTTGGAGAACGCATCCTGGATCTGTCGCCGAAACTGCGTCGCTGGGTGCGCTGCTGACCCTTAGACGCGAGCACCATCATGAGACTCGACCCTCTGCACAAGCGCGTACCGAAGCTGACGCTGGTCAGGATGTTCGGCGCGGCCGGTTACGCCAACATCATGGCGAGCATGTACCGCACGCTGCCTTCGCGCGCGAAGACGCATCGCGTCCGCTTCCGTACCGTCGACGACCTGATCGTGGCGAGCGATGGCAGCGACGAGATCTACTTCTGCGTTCCCGAGCGCGCCACCCGCTACATCTGGAACGAGGGGCCGCTGCACATTGCCGACCTACTCTGGTCGCGCTACGTGGGCAGCGACTACGAGCCGATCCGGGACGAGGTCCTGATCGACGTCGGCGCCAACGTCGGCGAGTTCTCGGCCGCCGGGGCGCGCCGCGGGATGAAGGTCCACGCGTTCGAACCGGACGCCGCCGCGTTCGGCGCCCTGAGCAGGAACCTCCGGGCGGTTCCAGGTGCCGTGGCGAACTGCGTCGGGCTCGGCGATGCGCGCACCGAACGCACGTTCTACGTCGCAACCGGGCAGGCGGATTCCTCCTTCATTCGCCCCGAGCGTTTCAGCTCCTCCATGGTCCTGAAACTGGTGCCGCTGGACGAATACATCGCCGAAAAGGGGATCGATTCCATTGGCCTGCTCAAGATCGAGGCGGAGGGCTTCGAGCCGGAGGTGCTCGCGGGCGCGCGGCATGCGCTGACCGTCTCACGCTACGTGAGCATCGACTGCAGCCCCGAACGGCAGGGAGCCGACACTGTCGCGGAGTGCCAGGAAGCCCTGCTCCGGGCCGGCTTGCGCGTCGAGCGAAGCGGGTGGATCCTGCGCGGGGTGCGTGGACGTTGAAGCAGCCCGACATGAAGACAACCGCCAAGCGCCGCATCCTCGTCGTCCAGCCTGTGGTGACCCACTACCGGGTGCCGTTCTTCCGTCTCGTGCAGCAGGCACCGGATCTCGAGGTCATCGTGGCCGCAGCAGACCGGTTCATGGGATTCCAGTCCGATCCGACGTTCGCCAGGGCCGCGGCGCCCATCCGCGCGTTTCCGGGTGCAAGGCTGTTCTGGCAATCCATCGACCTGTCCAACCTGCGCGGCGGCGACGGAGTCATCTTTTCGGGGAACGCACGCTTCCTCAACCTGCTGCCCGACATGGCAGCGGCGAAGCTGCGTGGGCTGAGGGTTGGCTGGTGGGGACACTGGCGCTCCTCGGGAGGCCGCAAGGCGCTGGCGGGAATCCGCCGGGCCGTCAGCCGGCGGGCCGACATGGTGCTCGCCTACAGCGCGGCGGAAAGAAGCGAGGCGATCGCAGCCGGCGTGCCGGCTGAAAGCGCTTTCGCCGCACCCAACACGATCGACGACCGCAACATCAGGCAGATGATGGCCAGGAGGCTGGAGGCGCCTCCTCGATTCGATCCCCCATTCCCCGACGGCAAGCCTTACTTCCTCTCGATAGGCCGGCTGATCCCTTCCAAGAGGGTGGACCTGTGCATTCGCGCGCTCGCGGGCATGCAGCAGTTCGACGCCGGCCTGTTGATCGTCGGGGACGGCCCCGAGCGCGAAGCGCTGGAAACGCTGGCATCTTCGCTCGGTGTATCGGCCCGGGTGCGATTCATGGGGTCTCTCACGAACGACGAAGACCTGCAACCCCTCTTTGACGGTGCGCTCGCATCCGTCTCCGCCGGACCGATCGGACTGGCTGCGCCGCACTCGCTGGCGTTCCATGTCCCGGTGATCTTCGTCGACACCTGCAACGGTCCCGAGGAGCACTTCCTGGTGCATGGCAGGAACGCTCTGCGCTGCGTGCAGTCGGAGGAAGGGCTCCGCTCCGCGATGGTGACTCTCGCATCGGACCCCCAGGCGCTGCGCCACCTCAGGGACGGTGCCCGTGAGAGCGCCGAGCGTGAGGTGCCGATCAGCAACATGGTCGAGGGCTTCCTCGCCGCCTGCCGATACCTCGTCGCCAGGGGAGGAGCCGAAGATCCTGCATCAGGGCCGGTCGCCTCGAGCCTGGGCCCCCAGAACCAATGACCCCCCTGCGAATGCCGACGTCCGTCCTCCGGTCCGCGTATGGTTTCCTGCCGGTCTTCCTGCAGGAAGCCGTGTTCTCGGCGGCCGGGGCCTTGCGCGCGCGTCAGCGGTATGGCCCGGAATTCCGCGCCCGACTCGCCGAACTCTTGCGCAGCGAATGGTGGGATGCGGATCGCATCGCGGAGTACCAGCTCGCCGCCCTGAACCGCATCTTCAGCGAATCGGTGATGGATGCTCCCTTGTACCAGCGAAAGTATGCCGGGATCCGGGGGGCAGGCCGGCCGTTCCGCAGCCTGGACGAACTGCGGGAACTTCCGATCCTGCGCAAGGAAGAGGTCGCATCGGATCCGCAGTCCCTGCGGCCCGCCCACCTCGCCCGGACCAGGCTGATCGCCGGCCTGACCAGCGGAACCACGGGGACACCACTGCCCGTTCACCTGACGCCTGCAGCGATTCAGGCGCAATGGGCGGTGTGGTGGCGGTTTCGCGCACGCTTCGGCATCGCGCCTGGCGACCGCTTCCTCACCGTCGGAGCGCGCGTGCCATTGCCCGCGAACCAATCCGAGCCGCCTTACTGGCGCTGGGATTGGGCCAATAACCGCTGCTATCTCAGTTCCTACCACCTTCAGCCGGAGCGCCTGGGCGCGATCGCGAGATTCGTCGCGGAGACGCCCTTCGAATTCCTCACCGGATATCCTTCCGCGTTGGTCCTCGTGGCCAGCCACATGCTCGAGCACGGGATCAGGCCGCACTACCGGCCGAAAGCAGTACTCACCGGATCCGACGCCTTGCTGCCGGGCTTCGAGCAGTGCATCGCCGAGGTCTTTCAGTGCCCGGTGAGCGATCAGTACGGAATGGCGGAGTTCGCGGGAAATCTCTCCCGTTGTCCGGCTGGCAATTACCACGAGGATTTCGAGTGCGGCATCGTCGAGCTCGAGCCGATGCCGGGGTTCGCCGACGGCCGCGGCAGGCTGATCCTGACCGGGCTGCTGAACACCGCCATGCCTCTCGTTCGATACGACATCGGCGACAGCGCGGTGCCGCTGGGGGGACCGTGCTCGTGCGGGCGGCACTCGCGCGCGTTCAGCGCAATCCACGGACGCCTGGAGGACTACATCCTGGCGCCGGATGGCCGGCGGATCATCGGCATGAACCAGGTCCTGGAGTACGGCGGCCCCATGCGCGAGGCCCAGATCCGCCAGACGGCCGCCGACAGGCTCTCCATCCTGTATGTCACGCGCAATGGCGGACAGGATATCGACCGCGCAGCGATTCTCCGCGAGCTGCACCTGCGCGGAATCGGCGGCGCTTTCGCCATCGACTTCCAGCGGGTGCAGGCGGTGCCTCGCGAAGCGAATGGCAAGTTCCGCGCGGTGGTCTGCGAGATTTCCGCGGACGCGCGCCCCGATCACTGGCGCCCCTCCGCCCAGCAGGACCGTCACGGGGTGAGCGCATGAAGGTCGTCCACACCCTCTTTGCGTACGACCATGGCCGTTTCCGCGGCGGCGTCACCAAGGCGGCGGCCGAGTTGGCGGCGGCCCAGGCCTCCATCGGCCTGGACGTGGAGATCTGGGCCCCGCACAGGGGGCCGGAACTTCTCGTCAGCCGCCATGAGCAGACCACCGTGCGTCAATTTCCCGGCCACGCCATCGGGAGCGTCACCTGGTCCGAAAGCCTGGGAAAGGCCCTCCTGAACCTGCCCGCCGGAACTGTGCTGCATGCGCACAGCATTTTCGACCCGGTGAACTGGCAGACCGCCCGCGCTGCCAGGAAGGCGGGATTGCCGCTGTTCGCGCATTGCCACGGCGCCGTCGCTCCGGAATTGATCCGGACCTCCGATCCCAGGGGTCTCAAGAAGAGAACCTACTCGCATTTCATCGAAATCCCGAACCTGAACTCGGCGCAGGCGGTGTTCGCGCTCACCGAAATGGAGCGCAGCAGGATTGCCGCCTGCAACGTCAAGGCGCCGATCCAGGTGGTTCCCAACGGAGTCGTCCTGCCGCCCGTGCCAGGTGGCGGCGCGGGCCGCGACCTGCGGGCGGAACTGGGCCTGCGTGCCTCCGATCCCATCGTCCTCTTCCTCGGGCGGATCAATCCGATCAAGCAGATCGAGGACATCATCGATGGCTTCGCCCTTGCCGCGCGCGACAATGCAAGCCTCCATCTGATCATCGCGGGAAGCGCGACGACCGCACAGCACTACGCGCGCACCCTGCGCGAGCGGGCCGCCGCCCTCCCCTGCGCCGCACGGGTCCACTGGATCGGCCATGTCCACGAAGCCGACAAGCAGGCCGTCTTCGCGGCAGCCGACCTGTTCGTCCACGCATCCCGCTCCGAGGGCATGTCGATGGCGATTCTCGAGGCCATGTCTTTCGGCAAGTGCGTGATCGCCACGCCGGGGTGCCACATGGAGGCCGCCGCCGACGCCGGCGCCCTCGTGGAGGTGCCTGGCACGCCGGAAGCCCTGGGTCGCGCATTCTCGTGGCTGGCGGGTGCCCACGAGCGACGTGCAAGCATCGGTGCGCTGGCCCGAGAACACGTCGCGCGCCAGCACGACTGGAAGGCGATCGCATCCCGGGTCGCCGGCTTCTACGAGCGTGCATCCGGGGCGGCGACGCGGCGAGGCGACGACCAGCCCGCGGCCGACGTCATCCTGCGCGACGACCCGAACCCGGCACGCGCGCTGCGGGTCGCTGTCTGGTACCCGCGACTGGCAACCTCCGGCTACTCGGGACCGAGCGCCAACTTCCTGCGGCTTTTCTCCGAGGGGTCCGACAAGATCCAGTTCACGCTCGTCACTTCGGCGCACGAGACAGGGACGCTTCCGCCCGGGATGGGGCTTCGTCAGGTTGCCCGGCTCCCTGGGCCGCTGCGGAAACACCAGCAGGTTGTGCTGATCCTCGCCCTTCTTCGCTGGATCGCCGTGCACCGCCGGACCTTCGACGTGTTCTACGGACTGTCCACTTTCCACTACTCCGTGGTGCCGGCGTTTTTCGCCCACCTGCTGGGGCTCAAGGCGGTGGTCCGGCCTGCCGGCCTGTTCGACTATGCCCCGCGGCCCGTCACGCCTTTGGGGCGTCTCGCAGCGCGGATGAAGCTGGCCATGCTGCGCAGACTCGATGGCGTCGTCGCGATCAACACCCACATCCGTGACCAGTTCATCCAATACGGCGTGCCCCCCACGCGCGTTTGCCTCGCACCCAATGCCGTGGACGTCGCGCGCTTCGCTCCCGTGCCCGGCAGGCCCGGAAGGAACCCGCTGGTCCTGGTCCACGTGGGCGGATGGACTGCACGCAAGCGCTTGCACGTGCTGGTGGAAGTCCTGCGGCTCACGCGTGCAGCCGGCGCGGATGTCCGTGTCATTTCCGCGGGGCCGCGCGACGACCCGCGCTACGCCGCGATGATCGAGGCCCGGGTGGAGGAGTGCGATCTGGCCGACTGCTTCCACTGGGTCGGACAGGTCGCCGACATCGAGAACATCTACCGGGCCGGGCACATCTTCTGCCTGCCATCGGCCGCCGAGGGCATGCCGAACGCGATGATCGAAGCGATGGCGTGCGGCTTGCCCGCGGTCGTGACACATCTTCCCGGCACGGCAGACGTCGTCCGAGACGGCATCGACGGATTCATCTTCCCGCAGCCCCGCGACGACGCGGAGCTGGCCGAGCAGATCGCCGCCTGCGCGCTCCGGTATGCAGCCGATCCGGAACTGCTGGCCCGCCATGGCGAATCCGCCCGCCTGCGGGTCGTGCAGACGTTCAGCAGGGATATCGCGAAAGCCAGGATCGAGGATTTCCTGGTGACTGTCAGCGCGTAGCAAGTCATGCAGCCACCCTCCACACTCATGCTGCAGGCGGGCGCGCCTGCCAGACCACGTCCCGCCTCGGGCGGGAAGCTGACCGACGCAACGACCGATCTGATGGTCGCCGTGCTGATCGTCGGCTTTCCGGTGGCATTCGCAGTCCAGGTACTACTCGGCCTGGAAGAAAACCTCCTGACCGTGGCCATTCGCGCGGTCACGGTCGGTCTTTCCGTTGCGGTCCTCGCCTTGCGCGGCCCCCGGTTCACGCGCACCACCGGCCTGGCCATGGCCGCGCTGGTCGCCTTCGCCGCCATGTACGGCAAGACGATGGTGGACGTCCTGCTCGTGGAGGAGCAGGACAGCCTCGCCTCGCCGACGGTGATGTTCGGCCTGTTCCTCGGGATCGGGATCATCCCGTCGTTCGTCATCCTCCTCTGCCAGGTCGGCTATGACGAAGGTGGCAGGCGCATGCGTTCCGTGCTGCGCGTGCTGTTGCTGCTCAACACGCTCTTCCTGGCCGTCGCACTGTTCAACGGGCGCGACCTGCTCGGGACGGATTTCGGGCGCTTCAAGGTCGAGGGCGGGATCAACCAGATCTACATGGGCCACATGGGCGTGCTCAACCTGTATGTGGTTTTCTTTTTGGCCGTGCTGGAGCGCGCGACGCTGTCCCTGGCGACGAAGGGCTTCATGGCGGGCGCAGTGATCATCAGTTGCGTGATGATCATCCTTGCCGGCTCCCGCGGCCCGTTCGTCGCGCTCTACGTGACACTGCTTTACATCGTCGTGTCCCGCATCAGGAGGACTTCCGGGATCATGCTCGGCATCCTCGGCATCAGTTCCATGGCCGCGTTCGTGATGCTCGTCGACCCCTATCAGTTCCGCGAATGGACCGGGAGCAGCCTGCTCATCCGGATCTTCGAGGACGAGGACTTCGCGGACGAGGCGCGCCTCACTACCTACCAGATCGCCTGGGAGAATTTCATGGCCCATCCGCTGGTCGGGCGCGAACTGCTCGTGTTCGGAACGTATCCGCACAATTTCCTGCTCGAAATCCTGATGGCCACGGGACTTTCCGGGATGGCCCTGTTCCTCGTGATGTACCTGCGCGCATTGAAGGAGTGCCTGGCGGCATGCTTTGGTGGCCGCCTCACCTTCTTCCATGTGTTCCTGGTGCACACGTCGGTGATGTTCATGTTCTCCGGGGCCGTCTGGGGAATGCACATGCTCTGGACGGCCCTCGCGCTCGTGCTGGTGATCCACGCCCGGCAGGTCCAGGCGCGCAGACGGCCGCGCCCAGTGAAGTTGCGTTCGAGACCCGAGGAAATGCGATGCTGAGCCCTGCCCCGCGCGACGAGATTTCCCGCTGCCTCGCGGGCGAAAAACTGTACGGCGAGGACCTGAGTCCGCCGGAACTGGAGGCCTGGCTCGCCTCCGAGAAGGAAGGCTACGCCGAGCTCGGCGCATCGGACCGGTCGAGGTATGCGTACAAGTACCACGCGCTCAACGTGTACCACCATTACCGCCACCTGCCCGACGCGCGCTTCCCACGCGCCTTGGGCCTGGGAAGCGCCTATGGGGACGAACTCGCGCCCATCGCCGAGCGCCTTGACCACATCACGATCCTGGATCCGTCCGACGCGTTCGCCGGCAGCACGACGCTTTTCGGGCGGCCGTGCGACTGGGTGAAGCCGCAAGCGAGCGGTGATCTACCGTTCGCGTCCGGCACTTTCGACCTCATCACGTGCTTCGGCGTCCTGCATCACATCCCCAACGTGACGCACGCGATCGTCGAATGCCATCGCGTGCTGGCGCCCGGTGGCTACTTCCTCCTGCGTGAGCCCATCGTATCGATGGGCGACTGGCGACGGGAAAGGCCTGGCCTCACGAAGAACGAACGCGGCATCCCGCGGCCGATCTTCGAACGCGTGATCCGGGAAGCCGGGTTCGTCGTCGTGAGCAAGTCGCTTTGCAACTTCCGGCCGATCGCCATGCTCTCAGCCCGGGCGGGTGTGCCGGCTTTCAATCATTCCGGGCTGGTGCGGGCCGACGCTCTGTTCAGCTGGCTCTCCGGCTGGAACTATACCTACCACCGCACCAGGACGGCCCAGAAGCTCGCGCCCGCGTCCATGGCCTTCGTCCTGCGCAAGTGAGACCTCGATGAAACAGATCGCTCGGCGGCATGGAGCCGCTTTCCGGCGCCCACCGGCGGAGGTGTACAGGTGAGGCAAGTGATCCAACGATTCTCGAACGGCGGGACGGAGATCCTGGACGTGCCCTCGCCGGTTCGCAAGCCTGCGCACGTTCTGGTGCGGACGTCGGCCTCCCTCATCTCCTCCGGCACGGAGCGGATGCTGGTCGGCTTCGGCCGGGCCAACTGGCTCGAAAAGGCGCGGCAGCACCCGGACAAGGTGAAGCAGGTGCTCCAGAAGGCGAAGTCGGACGGCGTCGTCGCGACAGTCGAGGCGGTCCGCACGAAACTCGACCAGCCGATCGCACCAGGCTACTGCAACGTGGGCCGTGTGCTGGAGGTGGATCCCGGCGTACCGGGCCTGGCCGTCGGGGACCGGGTCGTGAGCAATGGCAGCCATGCCGAAGTCGTGACCGTTCCGCAGATGCTGTGCGCCCGCGTACCCGACGGTGTCAGTGATGAGGCGGCAGCGTTCACGGTGGTCGGGGCCATCGGCCTGCAGGGGATCCGCCTTGCGCAAGCGACGCTGGGGGAATGCGTGGTGGTGATCGGCCTGGGGCTGATCGGCCTTCTGACCGTGCAGATGCTTCGTTCGCAAGGCTGCCGGGTCCTCGGCATCGACTTCGATGCGCATCGGCTTGCGCTGGCGCGCGACTTCGGCGCAGAGGTCGTGGATGGCCGCGCCGCGGACGTTCTGCTCGCAGCCGCGGCATTTTCCCGCGATCGCGGCGTGGATGCCGTCCTGGTCACGGCAGCGACCAGCAGCAACGAGCCCATCAGCCAGGCCGCACGGATGTGCCGCAAACGGGGCCGCATCGTGCTGGTGGGGGTTGCCGGCCTGGAGCTGTCGCGCGCGGACTTCTACGAGAAGGAGCTGACCTTCCAGGTCAGCTGCTCCTACGGTCCGGGCCGGTACGACGTAGCCTACGAGGAGCGCGGGCAGGACTATCCGGCCGGCTTCGTGCGCTGGACAGCCCAACGCAATTTCGAGGCCGTGCTGGACCTGATGGCCTCCGGAGCGCTGGACGTCCAGCCCTTGATCTCACACAGGTTCGACATCGGGCAGGTGGAAGCCGCCTATGATCTGCTCACCTCCGGCGAACAATCGCTCGGCATCCTTCTGCAATACCCCGCGGACGACCAAGCCAGCCCGCCGACGGCGCACAGCGTCCAGCTTGGCGCCGATCCGGTCCGCGTGGGCCGCGGCACCGTGGTCTTCCTGGGTGCCGGAAACTACGCCGGTCGCGTGTTGATTCCGGCATTTGCCTCGGCCGGCGCCAACCTGAGGACCGTGGTGAGCGGCGGCGGGCTCAGCGCCGCCTACATCGGCAGGAAGCACGGCTTCCATCGGGCCGCGACCGACGACGCGGCGGCCATCGTCGATCCCGTGGCGGACACGGTCGTCATCGCCACCCGCCATAACGAGCACGCCCGCCAGGTGCTCGCCGCTCTCCGCGCCGGCAAGCACGTGTTCTGCGAAAAGCCCTTGTGCCTGCGTCTGGACGAACTGTCCGAGATCGAGAGCGCTGCGCGCGAACATCCCGGCCAGCTACTGATGCTTGGCTTCAATCGCAGGTTCGCGCCCCAGGTCGTCCGCATGAGGGAACTCCTGGAAGCCGTGCCCGAGCCCAAGAGCTTCGTCATGACGGTGAACGCCGGCGAGATTCCGGCGGACCACTGGACCCAATCGCGCGAGATCGGCGGTGGACGCATCATCGGCGAAGCCTGTCATTTCGTGGACCTGTTGCGGCATCTCGCCGGCGCTCCGATCGCGAGCCACCGCGTCGCCGCCCTGGGCCGGGGGGCCGCGCTGGGTTCCACCAACGACAACGTGAGCATCACGCTGGAGTTCGCGGACGGATCGGTCGGCACCATTCACTACCTGGCGAATGGAAACAAGGGATTCCCGAAGGAACGCCTCGAGGTTTTCTGCGGCGGTCGCGTGCTGCAGCTGGACAACTTCCTGAGGCTCAGGGGCTGGGGCTGGCGGGGATTCCGCAGCGCGAACCTCTGGCGGCAGGACAAGGGCACCACGCAATGCGTCGAGGCCTTCCTGAAAGCCGTCCGCGGCGAGGCGCCGGCGCCGATTCCAGCCGCGGAGATCTTCGAAAGCAGTCGCGTTGCCATTGAAATTGCGGAGACCCTCACATGACCTGGACGGTGCAACGGCTGGATGGCCTGCTCTATCCCGAATACACGCGCAACTGGGACGACCGGATGTTCCGGGAGCGCATCCTGCGCCACCTCGATGCGACAAAGGTCGTGCTCGACCTGGGAGCGGGTTCGGGCAACGTGAAGGAAATGAACTTCCGGGGACTCGCCGCGCGGGTTTGCGGCGTTGACCTCGACCCCCGCGTCGCGGCCAACCCGATGCTGGACGAGGGTCGGGTCGCGGACGCCGCCGGAATCCCGTATCCGGATGCGATGTTCGATGTCGTATTTGCCGACAACGTCGTGGAGCACCTCGAAGATCCCGTGCGGGTGTTCCAGGATGTCCTGCGCGTGCTCAAGCCCGGCGGCGTTTTCCTGTTCAAGACGCCGAACAAGACCCACTACATGCCCGTGATGGCCCGGTTGACCCCTCACAGGTTCCACCAGTTCGTGAACCGGCTGCGCGGGCGCGCGGAACTCGACACGTTCCCGACCAAGTATCGGGCGAATTCCGTCGCGGACGTCCGCCGTGTGGCCGCGGCCGCCGGCTTCGAGATCACGCGACTGGAGCGCGTCGAAGGCCGGCCGGAGTATCTCCGCCTTTCCGGCCTCACTTACCTGTTTGGCGCAGCCTACGAGCGGCTGGTCAACTCCAGCGAGCTGTTTTCGATGTTCCGCATCCTGCTGATCGCGGAACTGCGGAAGGCCCCCTGACCCGACGCCCCTTCTTCCACCGGAATCGAGCCTTGGTCGGCATCGCCCGTCTCGACCGATACTGGCACACCGTGCGTCACCTGCGGCCCGTGCAGATCTATGGGCGAGTGTGGTTCTGGGTGGCCCGTCCCGGAGTTCGCCGCACCCCCGCTCCGTCCCTCCGCAGGCAAGGCGGCGTCTGGCAAGCACCGGCACGGCGCCTGCCGACTCTCATCGGGCCCGGTGAGTTCCAGTTCCTTGGCGCACGCGGGACGCTTGCGGAGCTGGGTTGGGAAGGACCGGAACGCGACCGCCTGTGGCGCTACAACCAGCATTACTTCGATGACCTGAACGCTTCCGACGGGGAGGCCCGCACTCCCTGGCACGTCGCGTTGCTGCAGGACTGGGTGGATCGGAACCCTCCTTTCCAGGGAACAGCCTGGGAGCCGTATCCGACTTCGCTGCGCATCGTGAACTGGATCAAGTGGGTGCTGGCGGGACATGAACTGCCCGTCGCCTGCGTGGACAGCCTGGCGCTGCAAACGCGCTGGCTCGCCGCCAGGCTGGAGACACACCTTCTCGGAAACCACCTTCTGGCCAATGCCAAGGCCCTCGTCTTCTCGGGTCTGTTCTTCGAGGGGCCGGAGGCGGACCGCTGGCTGGCGAAGGGACTGGAAATCCTGGCGCGGGAGATCCCGGAACAGATCCTGCCGGACGGCGGCCATTTCGAACGGACCACCATGTATCACGCGCTCGCGCTCGAGGACGTGCTGGATCTCTGCAACGTGGCCACCGCCTTGCCTGGCTCACGGGCACCCGGGGCGGACCAGGTGGCATGCTGGCGCGAATGCGTGCTCCGCATGCGCCGGTGGCTCGACATCATGTGCCACCCGGATGGGCGAATCTCGTTCTTCAACGACGCCGCCTTCGGCATCGCGCCGGAGATGGAGGAATTGAACGGTTATGCGGACAGGATCCTGGGCAGGCCAGGGTCACTGCACCCGACAACCGGGGGTCGCCCGAGTCCCTGCGCATTGCATCTGCGGGACAGCGGCTACGTACGTGTCGACTGCGCGAATGCCGTCGCACTGCTGGACGTCGGCCGCGTAGGGCCCGACTACCTGCCCGGGCATGCGCACGCCGACACGCTCAGCTTCGAGTTTTCTGTCGACCGGCAGCGGGTGTTCGTCAATGGCGGAACCTCCATTTACGGAACGAGCGCCGAGCGGCTGCGCCAACGCGGAACGGCTGCGCACAACACGGTGGTGGTCGGCGGTCACGATTCCTCGGAGGTGTGGTCAGGATTCCGCGTGGCGCGCCGTGCCCTTCCGTTCGGGCTGGAGATCCGCCAGAGCGCCCTCCCTTCCGGCACGCCATCCACGCTCGTGCGGTGCGCGCATGACGGATACATGCGCCTGCCCGGCCGGCCGGTGCACGAGAGGACCTGGCGGTTCGAGCCCGAATCCATGACCATCGAGGACACGGTCTCGGGAGGGGTTGCCGCCGAGGCCCGGTTCCACGTTCATCCCGGGGTGGCAGTCCATCCCGATCGGAACCCGGCGAGCGGGACGCTCCTGCTGCCCGGGAACCGTCGCCTCCGATGGTACGTAAGTGCCGGTGTCCCTCGGATCGAAGCCAGCACCTGGCACCCGCAGTTCGGCTCGAGCGAAGCGAACAAGTGCATCGTCGTGAGCTTGACAGGAGGGCGCGCTCGCCTGCGCATCGAGTGGCCGCGCGATGGAGCGCAAGGAGACCCGGCACAAGGAGCACCATGCACATCCTCTTCCTGACGGACAATTTCCCCCCCGAGGTGAATGCCCCGGCGAGCCGCACCTTCGAGCACTCGCGCGAATGGGTGAAGGCGGGGCACCAGGTCACCGTCATCACGTGCGCGCCGAACTTTCCGCAAGGCGAGGTTTACCGGGGCTACAGCAACAGGCTTTTCCACGAGGAGGAGATGGAGGGGATTCGCGTCGTTCGCGTCTGGACCTACATCACGGCCAACGAGGGCTTCCTCCGGCGCGCGCTCGATTACCTGAGTTTCATGGTGTCTGCGATCCTGGCCGCCCCGTTCATCCGCGGGGTGGACGTGGTCGTCGGCACCTCGCCGCAGTTCTTCACCGCGTGCGCGGCGTACGTGGTGGGCAGCTCGAAGCGGGTTCCCTGGATTTTCGAACTGCGCGACATCTGGCCCGAGTCCATCAGGGCGGTCGGCGCGATGAAGCAATCCGCGCTGCTCGACGCGCTCGAGAGGATCGAGCTGTTCCTGTATCGCAAGGCGACCCGCATCGTCGCCGTCACGCACGCCTTTCGCGAGACCCTTTCGGGGCGGGGTGTCGACCCGCGCAAGATCGAGGTGGTCACCAATGGAGTGGACATGCGGCGCTTCACCCCGCGCGAGAAGGATGGCGAACTGCTGGAGCGGCACGGGTTGCGAGGCAAGATCGTGGCGGGCTACATCGGGACGCATGGCATGGCCCATGGACTCGACACCGTGCTGGATGCGGCGGCCATGATGAAGGACGCACCCGATGGCGAGCGCTACCGCTTTCTCCTCCTTGGCGACGGAGCCGCCAAGGCCAGCCTCACGGACAGGGCACGGAGGCAGGGGCTCACGAACGTGATCTTCGTCGACTCCGTTCCCAAGGCGGACGTCGCGCGTTACTGGTCACTGCTCGACGCGGCGATCATCCATCTCAAGAAGTCCACCCTGTTCGAGACCGTCATCCCGTCGAAGATGTTCGAGTGCATGGGAATGGGAATCCCGATCCTGCATGGAGTCGCCGGCGAATCGGCTGACATCGTGCGCAGGGAAGGCGTCGGCCTGCCGTTCGAGCCTGAAGACGCGCAGGCACTTGTCGGCGCCTTGCGCCGACTGACCACCAACCCCTCCCTGCTGCGCGAGATGAAGGAAAACGGCCCGCGCGCGGCCAGTCACTACGATCGATCCATGCTTGCCTCGCGGATGCTCACCGTCCTGGAGGAGGCCGCGAAGGAACCGCAGCATGCCACCGCCTAGTGCCGGGTCGCGACCACCATCATCTTGTTTCGCACCGGCAGCACCGCCAGCAGGGCGGCCGCCACCGGATTCGCCACGCGACGCAGGAACTCCCCCTTGATGATGCGGCGCATGTAGAAATCGACCGGAAAGCTCAGCTCGAATTTTTCCTCGATTTCCATGTCCGCGAATCCGGCGGCCGCGAGCATCGTGCGCATGTCCCGCTTGCGGAAGATCTGCTTGTGGCCGAATGGCGAAGCGCCATACTGCACTCCCATGGTGCTCAGCATCTGCCCCCGTGACAACCGCGCCGTCCAGTCGCCAAAGACGTAGAGGAAGCCGTCACGGGTGGGCGTATCCATGAAAAGCTTGCCTCCCGGTCGCAGGAGATCATGCGCGCGCCTGGTCAGGGCCAAGGGGTCGTTCACGTGCTCGATCACGTCCCACAAGGTGATCACGTCGAACGTGTGCCCATTCCAGAACGGGTCTTCCAACGGCTTCTCGAGAACCTCCAGCCCGGAACGCCTGCAGAACTCCGCCCGGGTGGGCTCCAGCTCGACGCCGAATTTCTGGAATCCGTCGATGTGCGCGAGGAACCCGCCGGCACCGCAACCCACGTCGAGCAGCGTTCCCGACGTGAAGAAACTCTTCACGAGGCGTGCATTCTCCGCAATCCGCTGCCTGTTGGCCTCGAGCCCCATTTCCGCGTAAGCCTTCAGCGCGGAGAGGGTCGCCTCGGTCGGCGGATCGAACGCGTCCGGCCGGTCGACATAGTCGGTAAACCGGAACCCGCAGTCGCTGCACTCGAGCAGCCTGCACTCTGCAGGTCCCTGGCGGATCGCATAAATCGGCTGAGAGTTCGCGCCACAAAGTTTGCAGCCAAGAGACATCTCGCACCATTTGGACATGCATCGATGATAAGCAGAACGCCGCGTCACGGGGGCGCCCGCGGCGTGCCGAACTAGGCCGGCTTCCCGGCCGCATCAACCCAGCGGGAGCCCGTCCACCAGACCGGACGGCCCAGGTCCACATCGAAGAACATGTGGCCCGGGGAAGCTCCCCGTGGCCGTTGGGAGGATGCTCCGGCCTCTGTTTCCTGCAAGACGCCGCCGTCCCCGTCGGATGCCGGTGCCACGCGCGCGACTCGCAGCCGACCGCGCCCATCGGCCCAGATGCGAGTGTCGTTCAGGCGGAGTCCCCGCATCGGCCCGCTTCTGTCGAGATGAAGGCCGGCGTTGCTGATGGTCAGATAGTGCGGGTTCGCCCAGGACAGCGACGCGGCCGCGGCATCTCCGTCCCCCTGGCGCTCGGGAGCCCTGAAGCGGAAGGCGAAACTCGCGAAATCGAGGCGTATGGCGGGGTTCGCTGCGCCCGCCGGATTGGTGCGAGCATCGCGCTTGCCGGCCGGCGCAAAGACATCGAGCCGATTGACAGCGTCGCCACCCTGCCACTCGGCGGCAGTGGCTCCCGCGGCGGTCAGCATGCGATGCCAGTAGCCATCGCGGCCGCTCAGACGCGCGTTGTAGCAGGAGAACGAGGAGACGGCATTCTGCGCCCAGCTTCCGATTTCCGACTGGATCACCCAGCCTCCACCCGGATCCGCGTCCACCAGGCGTGCACCCGCCGCGCCGATCCCGCAGCCGACGAGGCACACGCCTCCCTTCGAAAGCACCTTCACCATGCCTGGGCGGGCGTTCTCGAACCTGCAGTTCAGGAGGGTGTTGCGGGGACCTCCGAACCGGAAGATCTGCTGCATGGAGCGGCCTTCACAGTTCACGCCGACGAAGGTCCAGCCATTGGCTCCCTTGCTTCCGTCGAAGCCGCGCGTGTCATCTGCGACGTACGGGCTGTCATTGCGCATCAGACCGCCTATCCAGGTGTTCTGGTTCACGTAACCGGTGGCACCGTTTCGCGTCTCCAGGACCTGTGTCCTGTTGTTCCTGGCATAGATCGTGTAGACGTTTCCGACGTGTGCGCCCCCTGCGGCATAGCCCGCGTCCACGCCGAGGAGTTCGATGCCCACGCAGAAGCCGACGGCATACAGATCGTGCTGGCTGTAGCGCTGGTTGACCATCTGGATGCCGACCGACCGCACGTCCGCCCTCCCCGCGGCGTCGTGCCATCGGATGTCCTTCTTCGCCACGCGAATGACGTTGCGCCGCTGCGCCTGCGCCGAGGCATAGGATTCTGCCGGGCCATCGGCGGCGCCGGGTTCCACCCGCACGGCCGTTCCGCCGCCGTGGTAGACAAGGCTGGATCCATCGCCCATCCTCAGGGTAGCCCCCGTCGGCACCGTGACCAGGGCCGTGGTCCTGTAGTCCGTATTCGCCCGGGTCAGCACCGTGCCGGATCCTGCGCGCGCGGCGGCCGCCAGCGCGTCGTTGAAGGCCTTCGTGTCGTCGGCCTCGCCGTCGCCGACAGCGCCGAAGTCCTCGACCGTGACCGGGTCGACGGGCATCTGGCTTCGCCTGGGTCCGACGCCTGCCGCATCGCGATGAGGTGCCGTCGGCTCACCAGACGCAGGCATCTGGGCGTACACGGTTGGGATCAGGAAAGCCGGCAGCGGTCGCCTGATGAGATCGCGTCGAGAGGGCATGTCGATCCAATGCAACGGGTTGGGCCCATTGTCAACCAGAGATGAGAGCGAGGGCGCCGAGGCGCGCCCGCCTCAGTCGAGCCGGCGCAGCACGACTCGCACGACGTCGTCGGCCAGCCGACTGGCCATGGCCGGTGACAGGTGGCTGCCGTCATACAGCCGGAGATGGCCTCCGTCGACGACCGGACACTTGTCGCCCACGCAGAACAGTCCGCGGCCGTCCACCTCGTCAAAGGAGACCCCATCCAGACCGGACAGGAGGAGGCCACGGACGCGAGTGGCTTCGTCGAAGTCGGCGTAGTCCTGGCGCGTCAGCCCGAAGAAGAGCTCCTTGCGCGTCTTGCGGAAGTTCTTCAGCAACGGATGAGGCGTGATGGTGACGACGTGCGTCCGCTCGGGAATCGCCCTGATCGTGTCCCGCAATCGGCCGGGAAGAAACTGCTGGGGTGACAGTGCAGGCTGATCCCTGTCCAGAAGGACCGGCTCCCCGCGATCGTTCTTGCCATCGAGATACCACTGGTACGCACTCGTCAGGATGGCGACGTCGAACTTCCCCGTCTGGAGGGCCTGGAGCGCCTGGCGGTTGTGCTCTTCGCAATCGGCGCCAAACCGTCCGCCCAGCCGTCGCGGCTCGTTGCGGACCGTTCCCAGAAGAGAGGGGCAACTGTGCTTCACGAAAAGAAAGAGGGAGATGTTGTGCTTTCTCAGCCGGTCCGCCAGACGCCGGGCGAACGCGTCCGCGTAGCTGTCGCCCCAGAGCGCCACGCGATAGCGTGCGTCGCGGACGGCGAAGCAGTTGGCCACGTTCGCATTGCACCGGCCGCCCGTTTCCTCGCGCTCGACATCCGGCTTGATCATGCTGGCGCCGGCGCCACCCACCATCAGGAACATGGCTGTGGTCGCAAGCGAAAACCGGAACAGCAACGGGCGGCTCACGCGGGCACGATCGCGAAATGGCTGCTCGATGAAGCGCCAGGTCAGGTGGGACAGGACGAAGACCAGCACGCAGAGCGCGCCATACAGCACGGGCCCCGGATCGTCGATGGCGCGGTGGCGTGCGAACGCGAATACCGGTTGGTGCCACAGATAGGCGCTGTAGCTCATCAAACCCAGTTTGACCAGATACCGTCCCGAGAGGAGCTTGCCCACGGCAGTATCTCCTCTCGCAAACAGGATGATGGAGGCGGTTCCGAGGGTGGGCAGGAGCAGTTGAAATCCGGGGACAGGCGTCGAGCTGTCGAACAGGCCGATGGCGCCGAGCACGCAGGCAAGGCCCACGGCACCGCTCACGTTCCGGAAGGCGACACTGGAGCCGGCGGCTGGATGGTTTCGAAGATACACCGCGACAATGGCGCCGACCAGCAACTCCCAGGCACGGGTCGGAAGCAGGAAGAAAGCCGCGGAGGGCCTGCTGGCTGCCGCCCAATCCGCCAGAACGATGCTGGCGACAGCAGCAATGATCAGGACGGGGAGAACAGCCCGTTTGCCGATGCGCCAGAGCACCATGAGGAGCAAGGGAAACAGCACGTAGAACTGCTCCTCGACCGCGAGGCTCCACGTGTGCAGCAATGGCTTCAATTCGGCCGCCGAATCGAAGTAGCCGCTTCCGCTCCAGAACAGGATGTTCGACGCGAAAAGCGTGACCGCCGCGACGCTTTGCGCAAACTCCTTGCGGTCCTCGGGCACCAGCCACAGGGCGGCAAATGGGGCGCACACGACCATGACGGTGAACAGCGCCGGGAGGATCCGCCTCGCCCGCCGTTCATAGAAAGTCGCCAGCGAGAACTGACCCGTGTCGAGAGCAGTGGCGATGATGTCGGTGATCAGGTAGCCGCTGATCACGAAGAAGACATCGACGCCGACAAAACCGCCGCTGAAGCGGGGGAAGCCCGCGTGAAAAAGAATGACGGCCCCAACCGCTATTGCACGCAAGCCATCGATCTCAGGACGGTGTTTCACCTGAGTTGCTCCCTATCAGGGAGTCGGATTCTAGAGATGCGCGCGAAGGTTGTGCGCCAATTCGATGGTTTTCCTCATCACGAATGGCCGAGCTGGCTGTCCGTGCGGCGCCACCGAGGACCTCTGAACTCCTCCGACGCAGCGTCCCCCTCCGGCGGCGCGGCACTCCATAATCCGGTCCGCGCCAGGGAGATGCCATGTTTTGCCATCGTTGCGGAATCCACGGAAACCCGGTTCGCCTGAAGTGGTGGCACAGGCTGATCCCGTTCGTCCGCCGCTATTACTGCGCGGGCTGCGGAAGAAAATACCTGCGCCTGGGGATCGTGAACCACTCTCCGGCACGCCCGGAATAGAGCCCCGGGGTCGCTCCCGGTAGACTTGCACGTGCCAGGCTCCCGGCCTCCAGGCCCGGAGCCTCTTTACGCCGAGTTCACACCCGCGCCCGACAATCGGCGCGAATTTCCCGCCCTCCCCGGCGCGTCCCAGCATGGTCCTTCTGCCCTCTTTCGCCCGCACCGCCGCCGCCCTGCTGCTGGCCGGCCTGCTCGCCGCCTGCTCGGGTGGCAAGGATGCGGCCGCTCCGCCCGCGCTACCCGAGGTCGGATACATCACCGTGACGACCAAGCCCCAGGTCGTCCACACCGAACTGCCCGGGCGCACCCGCGCCGCCGTGAGCGCCGAGGTGCGGCCCCAGGTGGGCGGCATCGTGAAGAAGCGCCTGTTCACGGAAGGCAGCTGGGTCAAGGCGGGGCAGGTGCTCTACCTCATCGACGACCGCAACTTCGAAGCCACGGTGCGCAGCGCCGAGGCGGCCGTCGCCAAGGCGCGCGCCGTCGCGAGCCGGGCCCGCTCGATGGCCCAGCGCAGCGCGGTCCTGGTGAAGGAGAACGCGGTGAGCCGCCAGGAGTACGAGGACGCGCAGGCGCAGGCCGCGCAGGCGCAAGCCGAGGTCACGGTGGCGGAGGCCGCCCTCGCCAATGCGCGCATCAACCTGCAGTACACGCGCGTCACGGCCCCCATCGGCGGCCTGGCCGACCTGTCGTCCGTCACCGTGGGTTCGCTGGTGGCGGCCGGGCAGCCGCAGGCGCTCACCACGATCACGCAGCTGGACCCCATGTACGTGGACATCACGCAATCCAGCACCGAGCTGCTGGAGCTCAAGCGCAAGTTGCAGGCGGGTGAGTTCGGCAAGGTCGAGGGCGGCACCGCCCGGGTGCGCCTGGTGCTGGAGGATGGCAGCGACTATCCCCACGAGGGCCGGCTGCAGTTCACCGGCGCCTCGGTCCGCAGCGATACCGGCGCCATCACGCTGCGTGCGTCCTTTCCCAACCCCAAGCGGCTGCTGATGCCCGGCATGTACGTGCGGGCGCAGCTGGCCACGGGGCGCAACGAGCGGGCGATCCTGGTGCCGCAGCAGGCGGTGCAGCGCGATCCGGCCGGCCAGCCCAGCGTGCAGGTGATCACGAAGGACAACAAGATCGAGAAGCGGCGGATCGAGGTGGGCCAGGCCGTGGGCAACCAGTGGCTGGTCACGCAGGGCCTGCACGCGGGCGAGCGCGTGATGGTCGACGGCTTCCAGGCCGCGCGGCCGGGCCAGGAAGTGAAGCCGGTGGAGTTCCGCGGGCGCGCCTCCGGGCCCGTCGCCACCACCACCGGCCCCGTGCGGCCCTGAGCGCCGCGCACCGCCCCACCGCAGGACTTCCCGCACCATGGCCCAGTTCTTCATCGACCGCCCCGTGTTCGCGTGGGTGCTGTCCATCATCGTCATGCTGGCCGGTGCGTTCTCGGTCGCCACGCTGCCGCTGGAACAATATCCCGACATCGCGCCGCCGCGCGTCACGATCAACACCACCTACACCGGCGCCTCCGCCGAGACGGTCAGCAACTCCGTCACCCAGCTCATCGAGCAGGAGCTCAAGGGGATCGACAACCTCCTGTACATGAGCTCCACCAGCGACGCCGCCGGGCGCTCGCGCACCACCCTCACCTTCGCGCCGGGCGCCAACATCGACGTGGCACAGGTGCAGGCGCAGAACAAGCTGCAGTCCGCCACCAGCCGCCTGCCGGAGGCCGTCAAGAGCCGCGGCGTGTTCGTCAACAAGGGCGGCCAGGACTACTTGGTCACCTACGTGTTCACCTCGCCCGACCCGAACGTCAGCGCCGTCGCCGTCGGCGACTACCTCACCAGCAACGTGCTGGACGTGATCGGCCGCATCGACGGCGTGGGCGACGTGCGCGTCTTCGGCACCAGCTACGCCATGCGCATCTGGATGGATCCGGCCAAGCTGGACCGCTTCGCGCTGATGCCCTCGGACATCGTGACCGCGCTCAACGCCCAGAACGCGCAGGTCTCCGCCGGCCAGCTGGGCGCGCTGCCGGCCGTGGGCGAGCAGATGCTCAACGCGCCGATCACGGCGCGCACCAAGCTGGAGAGCGTCGAACAGTTCCAGGCCATCGTGCTGAAGTCCGCCCCCGACGGCTCGGTGGTGACGCTGGGCGACGTCGCGCGCGTGGAGCTGGGCCCCGACAACCTCACCATCAAGGCGATGCTGGACGGCCGCCCCGGCGCCGGCCTGGGCATCGTGCTGGCCGACGGCGCCAACGCGATGCAGGTCGCCGAGGCGGTGGCGCAGAAGATGCGCGAGCTGCAGCCCTACTTCCCCGACGGCATCACCGGCGTGATCAGCTCCGACTCCACGCCCTTCGTGCGCGCCTCCATCAAGGAGGTGGTGGTGACGCTGTTCGAGGCCATGGTGCTGGTGGTCATCGTCATGTTCGTCTTCCTGCAGAACCTGCGGGCGACGCTGATCCCGGCGATCGCCGTGCCGGTGGTGCTGCTGGGCACCTTCGGGGTGCTCTCGGCGCTGGGCTACTCGGTCAACATGCTGACCATGTTCGCCATGGTGCTGGCGATCGGCCTGCTGGTGGACGACGCGATCGTGGTCGTCGAGAACGTCGAGCGCGTGATGAACGAGCAGGGCCTGCCCGCCAAGGAGGCCACGCGCAAGTCGATGAAGGAGATCACGCCCGCGCTGGTCGGCATCGGCCTCACGCTGGCGGCCGTGTTCGTGCCCATGGCGTTCTTCGCCGGTTCGGTGGGCGTCATCTACCGGCAGTTCTCCATCACCATCGTGGCGGCGATGGGCTTCTCGGTGCTGGTGGCGCTGACGCTCACGCCGGCGCTGTGCGCCAGCATCCTCAAGCCCACCGCGCACCACCACGGCGGGCCACCGCGGCGCGGCCCCTTCGGCGTGCTGGATCGCTTCTTCCGCTGGTTCAACGCGGGCTTCGACCGCAACGCCACCCGCTACCAGGGCGTCGTGGGCCGGCTGCTGCTGCGCACCCGCCGCACGCTGCTGGTGTACGTGCTGATCCTGGCGGGCGTGGCGGTGCTGTTCATGCGCCTGCCGACGTCCTTCCTGCCCGACGAGGACCAGGGCTTCATCACCGCCTCGATCACCCTGCCGCCCGGCGCGACGGACATCCGGCTGCAGCAGGTCTTCACGGACGTGCGCGACTATTTCCTGACCCGCCCGGAAGTGCTGCGGGTCAACGCCATCTCGGGCCTGGACGGCAACCAGAACTCCGGGCGCGTGATCGTGCGCCTGAAAGACTGGGCGGAGCGGCCGGATGCCGACCAGTCCGCCGACGCCATCGCGCGCAAGGCCACCCAGGACCTGAAGCACATCCGCGATGCGCGCATCTACGTGACGATGCCGCCGGCGGTGCGCGGCCTCGGCTCCAGCGCCGGCTTCAACTTCATGCTCAAGGACCTGAACGGCCTGGGCCAGGCGGCGCTGTACGAGGCCAAGGACCGCCTGCTGGAGCTGGCCGCCAAGCGGCCGGAATTGGTGAGCGTGCGCACCACCAACTTCGACGACACCTCCGAGCTGAAGGTGCTCATCGACGACCGCAAGGCGGCGGCGCTGGGGATCGCCACCAAGGACATCAACGACGTGCTGTCCAGCGCCATGGGCGGCACCTACGTCAACGACTTCGTGCACAACGGGCGCGTCAAGCGCGTGTACATCCAGGGCGACGCGCCCTACCGCATGCTGCCGCAGGACATCGCGGACTGGTCGGTGCGCAACAAGAATGGGCAGATGGTGCCCTTCTCGTCCTTCGCCAGCACGCGCTGGTCCAGCGGTTCGCCGCAGCTGCTGCGCTACAACGGCAGTCCCGCGGTGGAGATCGTCGGCAGCGCGGCCCCCGGGGTGAGCTCGGGCGACGCCATGCGGGCGATCGAGGAGATCATGCGCGAGATGCCACCCGGCATCGGCTACGAATGGACGGGTGCCTCGCTGCAGGAACGCCAGTCGGGCGCGCAGGCGCCGCTGCTGTATGCCGTGTCCATCCTGTTCGTGTTCCTGTGCCTGGCGGCCCTGTACGAGAGCTGGAACGTGCCGTTCTCGGTGATGCTGGCCGTGCCGCTGGGCGTGGTCGGCGCGCTTCTCTTCACGAGCCTGCGCGGGCTGTCGAACGACGTGTACTTCCAGGTGGGCCTGCTCACCACGGTGGGCCTGGCGTCGAAGAACGCGATCCTGATCGTGGAGTTCGCGGTGCAGCTGATGGAGCGCGGGCTGAGCCTGCACCAGGCGACGGTGCAGGCCGTGCGCATGCGCCTGCGGCCGATCCTGATGACGTCCATGGCCTTCGGCTTCGGCGTGCTGCCGCTGGCGCTGGGTACGGGCCCCGGCGCGGGCGGGCGCAACGCGATCGGCACCGCCGTGCTGGGCGGCACGGTGCTCTCCACGATCCTGGGGCTGTTCTTCGTGCCGGTGTTCTTCGTGGTGGTGCGCAGCCTGGCGAGGGGCCGGCGCGCGGCGGCGGAGACGGAGGTTGCGGAACCGACGGCCGCGTGAACGGCGGGCCGCAATGAAAAAGGCCGTCGGGTGGAATGCACCCGACGGCCTTTGCCTTTGTAGTGGTGGAGCTGGCGGGAATTGAACCCGCGTCCGCAAGCCTTCAACGAACAGTTCTACATGTTTAGCGCTCTGTTTTGTGTCTCGCCACCTTCACCGCGCAGGCGCACGCTGGAAAGGCAGCCAGTACCCTATTTTCTCGCCCCGGGCCAAGGTACCCGATCCGGAGCCAGCCAATGTAGATCACCTTGCAGCTCGGGGATTGCTCCCTTTGCCCGGCCCATCGGCCAACCGTTGCAAGGCTCACGCGCAATTAAGCGGCGAGGGCGTACGAAGAATCGTTCGCAGTTAGTTTGTTTCAGATGGATTTACGAGGTGACTGATCCTCGACATGCCCTGCTGCGTGTCCGAACCCACGTCGAAACCGGTGCAGCCCCAGGAGGACGTAGTTTACGGCAGGGGACCGGATTTCAAGAGGCCCCGCGCTAGAGGCCCGCTATAGTCGGCGGGAACATGGCACAGCAGCAGACCGGCGTCCCCATCCTCCTGACCGGCGGCGCCGGCTACATCGGCAGCCACACGGCGGTCGCGCTGCACGAGGCGGGGTTCGCGCCCGTCCTCCTCGACAACTTCGCCAACAGCCATCCGGCCGTGCTGGAGCGGCTGGAAAAGATCACGGGCCGGCCACTGGCGCTGGAACAAGGGGACGTGCTGGACACGCCCTGGGTGGAAGAGGTGCTGCGCAGGCACCGTCCCGCCGGGGTGATCCACTTCGCCGGCGACAAGGCCGTGGGCGAGAGCGTGGCCCAGCCGCTGAAGTACTTCCACCACAACATCGGCGGCGCGGTCAGCCTGCTGCGGGCGATGGAGGCGGCGGCCGGGGACAGCCCGACTCTCGTGTTCTCCAGCAGCGCCACCGTGTACGGGGATCCGGCGTCGGTGCCCATCACCGAGGACTTTCCGCGCAGCCACACCAACCCCTACGGCCACACCAAGCTCGTCATCGAGGACATGCTGCAGGCCCTGCGGCAGGCGAGGCCGGCCTGGCGCATCGGCGTCCTCCGCTATTTCAATCCCGTCGGCGCCCACCCCAGCGGGCTCATCGGCGAAGACCCGGCGGGCATCCCCAACAACCTGATGCCCTACGTCACGCAGGTGGCGGTGGGCCTGCGTCCCCACCTCAACGTCTTCGGCGACGACTACCCCACGCCGGACGGCACCGGCGTGCGCGACTACATCCACGTGCAGGACCTCGCGGCCGGCCACGTGGCGGCGCTGCGCAAGCTGCTGGCCGCGCCGGAGAGCTTCACCGTCAACCTGGGCACGGGTCGCGGCTACAGCGTGCTGGAGGTCGTCCGCGCCTTCGAGGAGGCCAGCGGAAGGCCCATTCCCTATCGCGTCGGGCCGCGCCGCGATGGCGACGTCGCCCAGTGCTATGCCGACCCATCTCTCGCCCGCCGCCTGCTGGGGTGGGAAGCGCGCCACAGCCTGCGCGAGATGTGCGCCGACGCATGGCGCTGGCAAAGCGCGAATCCCCAAGGCTACCGATCCGTGTGAGCATCGGCGCGTGCCGACCACCCGCTTCCTCCTGCGTACCGCCCTGCTCGCCACGGCCCTGCTGCTCGGGCTCTCCCTGCTCCTGCCGCACAGCACGCTGGTGCACGTGGCCCAGCGCTTCACCTGGGTCGGCCGGGGCGACGCCTGGCTGCTCGCCGTCGTGCCGGGATGGGACCTCGACCACTTCGCCGCCTTCGGCGCGTTCGGGCTCATGGCCGCGCTGGCGGGCGTCCGCGCCGGTCCCGGCAGGGCAGCGCTGTGGCTGCTCGGGATCGCGTTGCTGACGGAAGCGCTGCAGGCGTGGGTGCCGGGACGGTCGCCGCAGCTGCGCGACGTGGTGCTGGACGTCGCTGGCGGGATGACGGGGTATGTGGTCGGCAGTGTGCTGGCGCGGCTGGCCCTCGGCCGGGCCCTCACCCCTGCCCTCTCCCGCGAGCGGGAGAGGGAGTAAAAGCCTCAGGCGGCCTGGCGGAAGCGCAGCAGGGGCAGCAGGGCCAGCGGCGTCGAGATCTGCACGTCGGCGCCCCATTCCTTGACGTCGGTGGCGCCCAGGTAGCCATAGGTCGCCGCCACCGTGCCCATGCCGGCCGCTCGGCCCGCCTGCACGTCGCGCAGGTCGTCACCGACGTACACGCAGTCGATCGGCCGCACGCCGACCTGCCGCGCCGCTTCCAGCAGCGGGGCCGGATGCGGTTTCGGGTGGGGCGTCGAATCGCCGCCCACCACGGTGCGGGCGGTGGAGAACAGGGGCATGCCCTTCGTCAGCGGCGCCGTGAAGCGCATCGACTTGTTGGTCACCACGCCCCAGGGGATCTCGCGCTCCACCAGCGAGGCGATCAGCTGCGCCACGCCCTCGAAGACGTAGGTGCGCTGGGTCATGCACGACTCGTAGTTGCGGAAGAACTCCTCGCGCATCTCCGGGAACTCGGGGTGGTCCGGCGTGATGCCGAAGGCCACGCCCAGCATGCCGCGGGCGCCGGCGCCGGCGAAGGGGCGGTACTTCTCGTAGGGCAGCGAGGCCAGGCCGCGGTCGACGCGCATCTTGTCGGCGGCCGCGCCGAGGTCGGGGGCGCTGTCGATCAGCGTGCCATCCAGGTCGAACAGGACCGCCTTGACGTCTTGGGTGATCATCACATCCTGCGGGCGGCCGCCAGGTAGTTGACGCTCGTGTCGCCGGAGAGCCAGTAGCGGCGCGTGAGCGGGTTGTATTCCATGCCCTGCGTCTGCAGCACGTCCAGCCGCGCCTGGCGGCACCAGGACGCCAGCTCGCTGGGCTTGATGAACTTCAGGTATTCGTGGGTGCCGCGCGGCAGCAGGTTCAGCACATACTCGGCCCCGACGATCGCGAACAGGAAGCTCTTGGGGTTGCGGTTGATGGTGGAGAAGAACACCCAGCCGCCCGGCTTTACCAGCTCGGCGCAGGCCTGCACCACGGATTCCGGCCGCGGCACGTGTTCCAGCATCTCCATGCAGGTGACCACGTCGAAGCTGCCCGCCTGCTCGCGCGCCAGCGCCTCGGCGCTCACCTCGCGGTATTCCACGTTGGGCGTGGCGGCCTCCAGCGCATGCAGCTGCGCCACGCGCAGCGCCTTGGTCGAGAGGTCGATGCCCAGGACGTTCGCGCCCTTGCGCGCCATGGAGTCGGAGAGGATGCCGCCGCCGCAGCCGATGTCCACCACCCGCTTGCCGGCCAGGCCGGCCAGCCCGTCGATCCACTGCAGGCGCAGCGGGTTGATGGCGTGCAGCGGCCCGAACTCGCTGTCCGGGTCCCACCAGCGGTGGGCCTGCTCGGAGAACTTGGCCAGTTCCGCAGGGTCGGCGTTCAGGGTTTCGTCCATGGCTGGGGCAGATTGTGCGGCCGGTGGCTCGTCAGCAAATGAAAAAAGGGCCCGCCAGGCGGGCCCTTCGTGCAGCTTTTCTCGCCGGTGTTCAGCGGTTGGCGCGGGTGCCGACCACTTCGATTTCCACGCGGCGGTTCTTCGCGCGGCCTTCGGCGGTGCGGTTGTCCGCCACGGGCTGCTTCTCGCCCTTGCCTTCGGTGTACACGCGGTTCTTCTCGATGCCCTTGGAGACCAGGTAGGCCTTCACGGCTTCGGCGCGGCGCACGGACAGGCGCTGGTTGTAGCTGTCGGAACCCACGCTGTCGGTGTGGCCGACGGCGATGATCACCTCGAGGTTGATGCCCTGGATCTTGGAGACCAGGTCGTCGAGCTTGGCCTTGCCTTCGGGCTTCAGGACCGACTTGTCGAAGTCGAAGAAGGCGTCGGCGGCGTAGGTCACCTTGGTCGCGGCGGGCGGCTGCGGAGCGGGGGCCGGGCGGGCGGCCGGGGCGGGCGCCGGGGCCGGGACGACCACGCGCGGGGCGGGCGCCGGGGCCGGGACGACGGCACGCGGGGCCAGGGCGCCGTCGCAGCCGGCGGCGGCGGTGGCGGGGGTCCAGTTGGCATCGCGCCAGCACAGTTCGGCGGTGCCGTTGCGCCACACGTATTCGCCGGTGCCGTTCTGCCAGTTGTCGACGACGGTACCGCCGTTGGCAGCAGTCACGCGGCCGGGGCTGGCGACGGTCGTGGGGGTCATGACGCCGCAGCCGGCCAGCAACGCAGTCGAAGCAAACATCAGCGCCACTTTGTTCAGTTTCTTCATGGTTCTCCTCTTGGGGAAAAGTCGCAGCAGCGCTGCGCCAACAATACGTCCTGCGTGACCTATTCACCAGTTACGTCGGAGGGATTGTGCCATAGGGGCTTTGTCAATCAACGGCTCTGCCAGGGCGAGTTCGTAGGACGAAACCGCAAATCAGGGCTCTGTTGCCCTGTCGCAACGTGACGACAAAAACGTAAAATCTTCGGTTTCGTGCCTCGATGCGGGACCCAATGACCTCCTTCGCCAAAGAAACCCTGCCTGTCAGCCTCGAGGAGGAAATGCGGCGCAGCTACCTCGATTACGCCATGAGCGTGATCGTGGGGCGCGCCCTGCCGGACGCCCGCGACGGCCTGAAGCCCGTGCACCGCCGCGTGCTGTACGCGATGCACGAGCTCAACAACGACTGGAACCGGCCGTACAAGAAGTCCGCCCGCATCGTGGGCGACGTGATCGGCAAGTACCACCCGCACGGCGACCAGTCGGTCTACGACACCATCGTCCGCCTGGCGCAGGACTTCTCCATGCGCCACATGCTCGTGGACGGCCAGGGCAACTTCGGCTCGGTCGACGGCGACAACGCCGCGGCCATGCGCTACACCGAGATCCGGCTGGCCAAGATCGCGCACGAGATGCTGGCCGACATCGACAAGGAAACGGTCGATTTCGGGCCCAACTACGACGGCAGCGAGAAGGAACCGCTGGTCCTGCCGTCGCGCCTGCCCAACCTGCTGGTCAACGGCTCGGGCGGCATCGCGGTGGGCATGGCCACCAACATCCCGCCGCACAACCTCAACGAGGTGGTCGACGCCTGCCTGCACCTGCTGCGCAACCCCGAGGCGACGATCGACGAGCTGATGGAGATCATCCCGGCGCCCGACTTCCCCACGGCCGGCATCATCTACGGCAGCTCCGGCGTGAAGGAGGGCTACCGCACCGGCCGCGGCCGCGTCGTGATGCGCGCCAAGTGCCACTTCGAGGAGATCGACCGCGGCCAGCGGCAGGCGATCATCGTCGACGAGCTGCCCTACCAGGTCAACAAGAAGACCTTGCAGGAGCGGATGGCCGAACTGGTCCACGAGAAGAAGATCGAGGGCATCAGCCACATCCAGGACGAGAGCGACAAGTCGGGCATGCGCCTGGTGATCGAGCTCAAGCGCGGCGAGGTGCCCGAGGTCGTCCTGAACAACCTGTACAAGCAGACCCAGCTGCAGGACACCTTCGGCATCAACATGGTGGCGCTGGTGGACGGCCAGCCCAAGCTGTGCAACCTGAAGGACCTGGTGCAGGTCTTCCTGCAGCACCGCCGCGAGGTGGTCACGCGCAGGACGGTGTTCAACCTGCGCAAGGCCCGCGAGCGCGGCCACGTGCTGGAGGGCCTGGCCGTCGCCCTGGCCAACATCGACGAGTTCATCCGCATCATCCGCGAGTCGCCCACCCCGCCGGTGGCCAAGACCGAGCTGATGAACCGCGCCTGGGACTCGTCGCTGGTGCGCGAGATGCTCACCCGCGCCCGCGAGGACGGCAGCGTGATCAGCGCCGACGACTACCGGCCCGAGGGCCTGGAGCGCCAGTACGGCCTGCAGGCGGATGGCCTGTACCGCCTCTCGGACACCCAGGCCGGCGAGATCCTGCAGATGCGGCTGCAGCGCCTGACCGGCCTGGAGCAGGACAAGATCGTCTCGGAATACCGCGAGGTGATGGCCGAGATCGAGGACCTGCTGGACATCCTGGCCAAGCCGGCCCGCGTCTCGACCATCATTTCCGAGGAGCTGACGGCGCTCAAGCAGGAGTTCGGCCAGTCGAAGCTCGGCACGCGCCGCTCGGTCATCGAGCACAACGCGCAGGACCTGGCCACCGAGGACCTGATCACGCCCACCGACATGGTGGTGACGCTCTCGCACTCGGGCTACATCAAGAGCCAGCCGCTGTCGGAATACCGGGCGCAGAAGCGCGGCGGCCGCGGCAAGCAGGCGACCCAGACCAAGGAAGACGACTGGATCGACCAGCTCTTCATCGCCAACACGCACGACTACCTGCTCGCCTTCTCCAACCGCGGCCGGCTGTACTGGCTGAAGGTGTGGGAGGTGCCGGCGGGTTCGCGCGGCTCGCGCGGCCGGCCCATCGTCAACATGTTCCCGCTGCAGGAAGGCGAGAAGATCAACGTGGTGCTGCCGCTCACGGGCGAGTTCCGCAGCTTTCCGGCCGACCACTACGTGTTCATGGCCACCTCGATGGGCACGGTCAAGAAGACGGCGCTGGACGAGTTCAGCAACCCGCGCAAGGCCGGCATCATCGCCGTGGACCTGGACGCCGGGGACTTCCTCATCGGCGCGGCGCTCACCGACGGCAAGCACGACGTCATGCTGTTCTCCGACGGCGGCAAGGCCGTGCGCTTCGACGAGAACGACGTCCGCCCCATGGGCCGCAACGCCCGCGGCGTGCGCGGCATGACGCTGGAGGAAGGCCAGGGCGTGATCGCCATGCTGGTGGCCGAGGACGAATCGCAGAGCGTGCTGACGGCCACGGAGAACGGCTTCGGCAAGCGCACGCCGATCGGCGAGTACACCCGCCACGGCCGCGGCACCAAGGGGATGATCGCGATCCAGCAGAGCGAGCGCAACGGCAAGGTCGTGGCCGCCACGCTGGTCCGCGCCGACGACGAGATCATGCTGATCACCGACCGCGGCGTGCTGGTGCGCACCCGCGTGAGCGAAATCCGCGAACTGGGCCGCGCCACGCAGGGCGTGACGCTGATCAACCTGGACGAGGGCTCCAAGCTGAGCGGGCTGCAGCGGATCGTGGAGAACGATGCGGGCAACGGCGATGGCGAGGGCGACGAGGCGGGCTCCGGCCCGGCGAAATAGCAGGGCCTTGTCATGCCGGGCTCGACCCGGCATCCATCGCGGCGCACCACCATGGATCCCGGGTCAAGCCCGGGATGACATGAGGCTATAGTTGACCCCTTCCCCGCCATGCCCAAGTCCCTCTCCGAACTCCGCACCAGCATCGACCAGGTCGACCGCGATCTCCTGGCCCTGCTGAACCGCCGCGCGGCGCTCGCCAACGAGGTCGGCGAGATCAAGCGCGACGAGGGCTCGCCGGTGTTCCGGCCCGAGCGCGAGGCGCAGGTGATCAACGGCCTGCAGTCCGGCAACGCCGGGCCGCTGAAGCCGGACAACATCGCCCACATCTGGCGCGAGATCATGTCCGCCTGCCGGGCGCTGGAGGCGCCGCAGCGCGTCGCCTACCTGGGCCCCGCCGGCACCTTCAGCGAGCAGGCCGCGCTTCAGTTCTTCGGCTCCAGCATCGACCACGTGCCCTGCGTCAGCATCGACGAGGTCTTCCGCGCCACGGCCGCCGGCACCGCCGAATACGGCGTGGTGCCGGTGGAGAACTCCACCGAGGGCGTGGTCGCCCGCTCGCTCGACCTGTTCCTGCAGACGCCGCTGCACATCGTCGGCGAGACCAGCCTGCTGGTGCGCCACAACCTGCTGCGCAAGACGCTCTCGCAGGACGACGTCGAGGTCGTGCTCGCCCACCCGCAGGCGCTGGCCCAGTGCCAGGGCTGGCTCAACAACCACCTGCCGGAGGCCGAGCGCCGCGCCGTCTCCAGCAACGCCGAGGGCGCGCGCCTGGCCGCCGGCAACCCGGCCTGGGCGGCGATCGCCAGCGACCGCGCGGCCACCGAATTCGGCCTGCACATCGCGGCCCACGCCATCCAGGACGACGCCTTCAACCGCACCCGCTTCGCCGTGGTCTGCCTGCCGCAGACGCTGGCGGCGCCCGAGGCCTCGGGCAAGGACTGCGTGAGCCTGATCGTCTCGGTGCCCAACCGGCCCGGCGCGGTGCACGACATCCTGGTGCCGCTCAAGCAGCACGGCGTGTCGATGACGCGCTTCGAGTCGCGCCCCGCCCGCTCGGGCCAGTGGGAATACTATTTCTACATCGACCTGCAGGGACACCCCTCGCAACCGCACGTGGCGGCGGCGCTGAAGGACCTGCAGGCCCTCTGCGCCTTCTACAAGGTGCTGGGCACCTACCCCCTGGGCGAATAAGAGAACGAAGAATCAAGACATGGCGGCGATGTTCGAGCAGTTGGGATTGATCGGGTGCGGCCTCATGGGCGGCTCCTTCGCCCTGGCCATGAAGCGTGCCGGCCTCGTCAAGCGCGTGGTGGGCTACAGCAAGTCGCCCTCCACGACCGAGCGCGCCCGCCAGATGGGCGTGATCGACGTCGAGGCGCCCTCGGCCCTGCTGGCCGTGTCCGGCGCGGACATCGTGCTGCTGGCGGTGCCGGTGGCGGCGACGGAAGCGACCTTCAAGGCCATCCGCCACCTCGTCACGGCCAACATGCTGGTGATGGACGTGGGCTCCACCAAGCGCGACGTCGTGGACGCCGCCCGCAAGGTGCTGCGCGACCACGTCGGCTCCTTCGTGCCCGCGCACCCCATCGCAGGCAAGGAAGTCTCGGGCGTGGATCACGCGGACCCGGACCTCTACACCGGCAAGCAGGTGATCCTCACGCCGATCGACAGGACGCAGCCCGCCCACCTGAAGAAGGCGCAGGACCTGTGGGAGGCGCTGGGCTGCCACGTGCAGCAGATGGCGCCGGAGTCGCACGACGCCGCCTTCGCCGCCGTGAGCCACCTGCCGCACCTGCTGGCCTTCGCGCTGATGCACTCCATCGTCAACCAGGGCCAGGGCAAGGACTTCCTGCAGCTGGCGGGCCCCGGCTTCAAGGACTTCACGCGCATCGCGGCCAGCGACGCCAACATGTGGCGCGACGTGCTGCTGGCCAACCGGCTGGAGCTCGTGGAGCAGGCCAAGATCTTCCAGCGCAGCCTGCACAACATGCTGCAGCTCGCCGAGGACAACAACGGCGAGAAGCTCGAAGAGATGATCTCCCAGGCCAGCCAGGCGCGCGCGCACTGGCGCATGGCCGTCAAGAAGTAGGCCGTGTTCGCCACCGACTTCCTGGACCTCGCTCCGCTCGAGGAGGCTGGAGGCACCGTGGTGCTCCCCGGCTCCAAGAGCATCTCCAACCGCGTGCTGCTGCTGGCGGCGCTGTGCGAAGGGACCACGGTCGTCCACGACCTGCTGGACTCCGATGACACGCGGGTGATGCTGGATGCGCTCCGGGCGTTGGGGTGCGGCGTGGTGCATCGCGATTCCGCCGTCGAAATCACCGGATTCCGTAGGCTGGCGGTGAGCAACGCGAACCCCAGCTTGCCGGCGGCCGAAGCTGGGGTTCGCTCCGCTCACCACCAGCCTACGAAAACCGGCTTCGGCCCCAGGCGCCTCTTCCTCGGCAACGCCGGCACCGCCATGCGCCCGCTCACCGCCGCTCTGGCCCTCCTGGGCGGAAGCTACGAGCTTTCGGGCGTCGCGCGCATGCACGAGCGGCCCATCGGCGACCTGGTCGATGCCCTGCGGCAGCTGGGCTGCGACATCGAGTACCTGGGCACCACCGGCTACCCGCCGCTGAAGATCCGCCCTGCCCCGGCCCTGAAGCTGGACGCGCCCATCCCGGTCCGCGGCGACGTCTCCAGCCAGTTCCTCACCGCGCTGCTGATGGCCCTGCCCCTGGTGGCCACGCGCGACATCGTGATCGAGGTGGTCGGCGAGCTGATCTCGCGCCCCTACATCGAGATCACGCTGAACATGCTGCAGCGCTTCGGGATCACCGTGCGGCGCGAAGGCTGGCAGCGCTTCACCATCCCGGCCGGCAGCAGCTACGTCTCGCCCGGCGAGATCCACGTGGAGGCCGACGCCTCCTCGGCCAGCTACTTCGTCGCCCTCGGCGCGATCGCGGCGACGCGGCAGCCGGTCCGCATCGAGGGCGTGGGCGCCAGCTCGATCCAGGGCGACATCCGCTTCATCGACGCCGCCCGGCGGATGGGCGCCGACGTCACGAGCGGCCCCAACTGGCTGGAAGTCCGCCGCGGGGCCTGGCCGCTGAAGGCGATCGACCTGGACTGCAACCACATCCCCGACGCCGCCATGACGCTGGCCGTGATGGCGCTCTACGCCGACGGGCCCAGCACCCTGCGCAACATCGCCAGCTGGCGCGTGAAGGAAACCGACCGCCTCGCCGCCATGGCCACCGAGCTGTGCAAGCTCGGCGCGGACGTGGAAGAAGGCGCGGACTTCCTGCGCGTGACGCCGCCCGCGACGTGGAAGCCCGCGGCCATCGCCACCTACGACGACCACCGCATGGCCATGTGCTTCGCGCTGGCCGCCTTCAACCCGGCCGGCGCGCACGTGCGCATCCTCGATCCGAAGTGCGTCGCCAAGACCTTCCCGGATTACTTCGAGGCCCTGTTCTCCGTATCCCGCACCGATGCCCCGCACATCCCGGTGATCTGCGTGGATGGCCCGACGGCCTCGGGCAAGGGCACGCTCGCCTCGGAGGTCGCCCGCCGCCTGGGCTTCCACTACCTCGATTCGGGCGCCCTGTACCGCATCACCGGCCACGCCGCCACCCAGGCCGGCCTGGCGCTGGACGAGGCGCACGAGCACACGATCGCGAAGATGGCCGAGACCCTGCCCATCACCTTCGTGGACGGCCGGGTGCTGCTGGACGAGATCGACGTGACCGACGCGATCCGCACCGAACAGGCGGGGATGAACGCCTCGAAGGTGTCCGCCCTGCCCGCCGTCCGTACGGCCCTGGTCGCGCTGCAGCAGGGCTTCCGCAAGCTGCCGGGCCTGGTGGCCGACGGCCGCGACATGGGCACCGTGATCTTCCCCGACGCCCCGCTCAAGGTCTACCTGACCGCGAGCGCCGCCCAGCGCGCCGAGCGCAGGCATAAGCAGTTGAATCTAAAGGGGATTTCGGCTACACTTTCCGACCTTCGCGCCGACCTCGAGGCGCGCGACCTGCGGGACTCGTCCCGCGCGGTGGCGCCCCTGAAGCCGGCCGAGGATGCCCTCCTGCTGGATAACTCGGGCCAGACCGTCGAAGAATCGGTCACCCAGGTCCTCCGCTGGTGGGAAGGGAAACGGGCGTTTCCCGGCTGACTGGCCCCCGACACTCCCTCCGCGCAGCAGCGCACCGGTGGCGGGGATCGACAACTTCAACCCGCGGTTCACGCCGCAAACTCAATGTCTGAATCTTTTGCCGCCCTGTTCGAGGAATCGTTGCAACGCGCCGAAATGCGCGCCGGCGAAGTCATCACCGCCGAAGTGGTGCGCGTCGAGCACAACCACGTCGTGGTCAACGCCGGCCTGAAATCGGAAGCCTACATCCCGATCGACGAATTCAAGAACGACCAGGGCGAAGTCGAGGTGCAAGCGGGCGACTTCGTGTCCGTGGCCATCGACGCCATCGAAAACGGCTACGGCGACACCATCCTGTCGCGCGACAAGGCCAAGCGCCTGGCTTCCTGGATGAGCCTCGAGAAGGCCCTGGAATCCGGCGAATTCGTCACCGGCACCACCACCGGCAAGGTGAAGGGCGGCCTGACCGTCCTGGTCAACGGCATCCGCGCCTTCCTGCCCGGCTCGCTGATCGACACCCGCCCCATCAAGGACCTGTCTCCGTTCGAGAACAAGACGATGGAGTTCAAGGTCATCAAGCTGGACCGCAAGCGCAACAACGTGGTGCTGAGCCGCCGCGCCGTGGTCGAAGCGTCCATGGGCGAAGAGCGCGCCAAGCTGATGGAAACCCTCAAGGAAGGCTCCATCGTCCGCGGCGTGGTCAAGAACATCACCGAATACGGCGCGTTCATCGACCTCGGCGGCATCGACGGCCTGCTGCACATCACCGACATGGCCTGGCGGCGCGTGCGCCACCCCTCCGAGGTGGTGCAGCCCGGCCAGGACATCACGGCCAAGATCCTCAAGTTCGACACCGAGAAGAACCGCGTCTCGCTGGGCCTCAAGCAGATGGGCGACGACCCGTGGCTGGGCGTCTCGCGCCGCTACCCGCCCGGCACGCGCATGTTCGGCAAGGTCACGAACATCGCCGACTACGGCGCGTTCGTGGAACTCGAGCCCGGCATCGAAGGCCTGGTGCACGTCTCCGAGATGGACTGGACCAACAAGAACGTGGCCCCGTCCAAGGTCGTGTCCCTGGGTGACGAAGTCGAGGTCATGGTCCTCGAGATCGACGAGGACAAGCGCCGCATCAGCCTGGGCATGAAGCAGTGCAAGGCCAACCCCTGGCAGGAATTCGCGCAGAACACCAAGCGCGGCGACCGCGTCAAGGGCCCGATCAAGTCGATCACCGACTTCGGCGTGTTCGTCGGCCTGGCGGCCGGCATCGACGGCCTGGTGCACCTGTCCGACCTGTCCTGGAACGAGCCCGGCGAGCAGGCCGTGCGCAACTACAAGAAGGGCCAGGAAGTCGAGGCGATCGTGCTGGGCGTGGACGTCGACCGCGAGCGCATCTCCCTGGGCATCAAGCAGCTCGATGGCGACCCGTTCGCCACCTTCACCTCGGTGCACGACAAGGGCTCCGCGGTGACGGGCAAGGTCAAGACCGTCGACCCGAAGGGCGCCGAGATCGACCTGGGCAACGACATCGTCGGCTACCTGCGTGCCTCCGAGATCAGCCGCGACCGCGTGGAAGACGCGCGCAACGTGCTGAAGGAAGGCGACGAGGTCACCGCGGTGGTCGTGAACATCGACCGCAAGACCCGCAACATCCAGCTGTCGATCAAGCAGAAGGACATGCTCGACGAGCAGGGCGCCATGGCGCAGCTGTCGCAGCAGTCCTCCCGCGAACAGGCCGGCACCACCAGCCTGGGCGCCCTGCTGCGCGCGAAGCTGAACGACCAGGACAAGTCCTGAAGACAGACCGTGTCATTGCGGGCTTGACCCGCAATCCATGCTCCCGGGCGTGGATCCCGGCTCGAGGCCGGGATGACATGGCAAGGTGACCTATGACCCGATCGGACCTCGTCGAAGAACTGGCCTCCCGGTTCAGCCAACTCACCCATCGCGACGCCGAGTACGCGGTCAAGACCATTCTTGACGCGATGAGCGACGCGTTGGTGCGCGGCCACCGGATCGAGATCCGCGGCTTCGGCAGCTTCTCGATCAATCGCCGCCCGCCCCGCATGGGCCGCAACCCCCGCTCCGGCGAGAGCGTGCACATCCCCGAGAAGCGGGTGCCGCACTTCAAGCCGGGGAAGGCGCTGCGCGAGGCGGTGGACCAGCGGACGAAGGAACTGGAGGCGCGCTGACCGCGCCCCGTACAATTCCTCGGCAGCGAGGAGCCCCATGAAATATCTTGCATGGCTGCTCAAGGCAGCCATTTTTTTTACCCTGTTCGCCTTCGCGCTGAACAACCAGCAGGACGTCACCGTCCACTTCTTCTTCGGCACCCACTGGACGGCGCCGCTGGTCCTCGTGGTGCTGGCCGTGTTCGCCGCCGGGCTGGTGATCGGGGCGCTCGGCATGGTGCCGCGCTGGTGGAAGCACCGCAAGGCGGCGCGCGCGCCCTCGCCCGACACCCTGGCCGCGCCCAGCACGCTGATCGGACAGGGCACGCCGCCCACGCATGGACTTTGACCTCACCTGGCTGCTGTGGGGCCTGCCCATCGCCTTCGGGCTGGGCTGGTTCGCCTCGCGGCTGGACTTGCGGCAGCTGCGCATCGAGAACCGGCTGGCGCCCAAGGCCTACTTCCGGGGCCTCAACTTCCTGCTGAACGAACAGCAGGACCAGGCGATCGACGCCTTCATCGAGGCGGTGCAGAACGACCCGGACACCTCCGAACTGCACTTCGCCCTGGGCAACCTGTTCCGCCGTCGCGGGGAGTACGAGCGCGCAGTGCGTGTGCACGAGCACCTGCTGTCGCGCGCCGACCTCTCCCGCGCCGACCGCCACCGCGCCCAGCACGCGCTGGCCCTGGACTTCCTGAAGGCCGGCCTGCTCGATCGCGCCGAGGAGGCGCTGCGCAAGCTGGAAGGGACGGCCTACGAGGAGCAGGCGCTGCTGGCCCTGCTGGCGATCTACGAGCGTTCGCGCGACTGGGTGCAGGCCAGCGAGATCGCGCGCAAGCTCGACGCCGGCGCAGCCGGCCAGTTCGCCGGCCGCCAGGCGCACTACCTGTGCGAGCAGGCCGCCGGTGCCGGCCCGGCCGCCGCCGAGGAGCTGCTGCAGAAGGCCATCAAGGTCGCCCCGCACGCGCCGCGCCCGCGCATGGAGCTCGCCGCGCTGCGCCGCCGCGCCGGCGATGCCCGCGCCGCCTACGACCTGCTGGTGGAAGCCGGACGCGCCGTGCCGACCGCGATCCCCCTGCTGGCGGGGCCCCTGAGCGAAGCGGCCGCCGCGTGCGGCCGCGGCGACGAGGCCATGGCGCTGCTGCGCGACGCCTACGAGCACAACCCCTCGCTCGACGTGCTGGACGGCATCACGGCGCTGGAAGGCGACGCGGAGACGGCGCGCCGCTGGTACGTGCAGCACCTGCAGCGGGAACCTTCGCTGGTGGCCGCGTCCAAGTGGATCGCGGGCGAGAAGCTGGAACACGAGCAATACCATCCCGACGTCCAGCGGGCCCTCGACCATGCCGTGAAGCCCCTCACCCGCTACCGCTGCGCCGCCTGCGGCTTCGAGGCCAAGCAGCACTTCTGGCAATGCCCCGGCTGCCAGGCCTGGGACAGCTACCCGGCGCGCCGCGTCGAAGAACTCTGAACATGAATCCAAGCAAGCAAAGACTCGCCAAGGCGCGCGTGCTGGTGGTCGGCGACGCGATGCTGGACCGCTACTGGCACGGCGCCGTCGACCGCATCTCGCCGGAAGCGCCGGTGCCCGTCGTGAAGGTCGCGCGCGAGGAAGAGCGCATCGGCGCCGCCGCCAACGTGGCCTACAACGTCAGCACGCTGGGCGCGCAGGCGAGCTTCCTGGGCGTGGTCGGCGACGACGAGCCCGGGCACCGGCTCGAGGCGCTGCTGCAGTCCACGGGCATCCGGGCCCACCTGAAGCGCGACCCCGGCCTGCGCACCACCGTCAAGCTGCGCGTGATCGGCCGGCAGCAGCAGCTGCTGCGCATGGACTTCGAGAACGAGCCGGACCACGAGGTGCTGGCCCTGCAGAACGCGAGCTTCGTGCAGCTGCTGGGCCAGCAGGACGCGATCCTGTTTTCCGACTACGGCAAGGGCGGCCTCGCGCACATCCCGGCGATGATCGAATCGGCGCGCGCGGCGGGCAAGCCGGTGCTGATCGACCCCAAGGGTTCGGACTACCGCCGCTACCGCGGCGCCACGGTGATCACGCCCAACCGCGCCGAGCTGCAGGAAGTGGTGGGCCGCTGGCAGGACGAGGACGACCTGGGCCGGCGCGCGCAGGAGCTGCGCAAGTCGCTGGACCTGCAGGCGCTGCTGGTGACGCGCAGCGAGGAAGGCATGACGCTGTTCGACGACGCCGGCCACCTGCACGTGACGGCGCAGGCGCGCGAGGTGTTCGACGTCACCGGCGCCGGAGACACCGTGATCGCCACGATGGCGGCCATGGTCGCGGCGGGCCTGTCGCTGCGCGACGCGCTGCCCATCGCCAACCGGGCCGGCGGCATCGTGGTGGGCAAGTTCGGCACCGCCACCGTTTCCTACGAGGAGCTGTTCGCATGACGCGCGTCGTGGTCACCGGCGCTGCCGGCTTCATCGGCAGCAATATCGTGAAGGCGCTGAACGCGCGCGGCATCGACGACATCGTCGCCGTCGACGACCTGCGCCAGGGCGACAAGTTCCGCAACCTGGCGGACCTGCGGATCGCCGACTACGTCGACGCCGGCGCCTTCTACGAGCGCTTCGCCGAGGGCGTGTACGGCAAGGTCGAGGCCGTGTTCCACGAGGGCGCGTGCAGCGACACGATGGAGCAGGACGGCCGCTACATGATGGACAACAACTACGGCGTGTCCTGCGCGCTGTTCGCCGCCTGCCAGCAGCGCGGCACGCGGCTGCTGTACGCGTCGTCGGCGGCGGTGTACGGCGGCTCGGCGACCTTCCGGGAGACGCCGGAGTTCGAGCTGCCGCTGAACGTCTACGGCTACAGCAAGCTGCTGTTCGACCAGCGCATGCGGCGCGAGCTGGGCCCGGATTTCAGGAAGGCGAAGCGCCAGGTGGTGGGCTTCCGCTACTTCAACGTCTACGGCCCGCGCGAGCAGCACAAGGGCCGCATGGCGAGCGTGGCCTTCCACCAGTTCAAGCAGTTCCGGGCGGACGGCAAGGTGAAGCTGTTCGGCGAGTACGGCGGCTACGGCCCGGGCGAGCAGGTGCGCGACTTCGTGTTCGTGGACGACGTGGTGGCGGTGAACCTCTGGTTCTTCGACCACCCGGAGAAGTCCGGCATCTTCAACCTCGGGACCGGACGGGCGCAGCCCTTCAACGACGTGGCGTTGGGGGTGATCAATGCGCTGCATCCGGGCGGCGTGCAGGACGCGGCGACGGCGGCGGACCTGGGGCTGCTGGAGTACATCCCCTTCCCGGACGCGCTGCGCGGCAAGTACCAGTGCTACACGCAGGCGGATTTGACCGCGCTGCGGGCGACGGGGTGCGAGCACCAGTTCGCCGACGTCGCGACGGGAGTGGCGTCGTACATGCAGGCGCTCGGCAAGACCTGACTCCCTCTCCCCCTTTGGGGGAGAGGGAGCGTCACTTGCGGTCAACGTCGCGGCCGCGTCCTCCGTTGAATGCATCGACTCATCGCGGAGGCCCCATGCTCAAGCCACTCCTCGCCGCCCTCGCCCTCCTCCACGCCGCGGCCGCCTTCGCCGCCGTCGACGTCAACAAGGCGAGCGCCATGGATCTCGACGGCATCAAGGGCATCGGCCCGGCGATGTCCACGCGCATCCTCGATGCGCGCAAGCAGGGCGACTTCAGGAACTGGGACGACCTGCTCGCCCGCGTGAAAGGCATCGGCCAGGCCAACGCCGCGAAGTTCTCCGCGGGCGGCCTCACCGTGAACGGCGAGCCGTTCGGCACTCCCGCGAAGAAATAGCACTTCGTCACCCCCGCGAAGGCGGGGGCCCAGGGCTCCCCCTAGCCGCCGAACCCCCCGCCCCCTGGCGTGTGGATCTCGAACACGTCGCCGGGCTGCATCTCCGCCGAGCCGATGTGCTCCAGCGGCTCGACGCTGCCGTCCGCCCGCACCACCCGGTTGATGCCCACCTGCCCCGGCTGCCCGCCTGCCATGCCGAACGAAGGAACCTTGCGCCCGTTCGAGAGGATGCTCGCCGTCATGGGCTCGAGGAAGCGCACGCGCCGCACACCCCCGCATCCGCCCTGCCAGCGGCCCGCGCCGCCGGAGCCGGCGCGGATCTCGTAGCTTTCCAGCCGAACCGGGAAGCGGAACTCCAGAACCTCGGGGTCCGTCAGGCGCGAGTTGGTCATGTGCGTCTGCACGACGCTGGTGCCCTCGAAGCCGCCGCACAGCTTGCCCTGCTCGTCGTACAGGCCGCCGGCGCCGCTGCCGCCCGAGATCGTCTCGTAGTACTGGTAGCGGGCGTTGCCGAAAGTGAAGTTGTTCATCGTGCACTGGCTCGCGGCCATGACGCCGAGCGCGCCGTACAGCGCGTTGGTGATGCAGCTGGAGGTCTCCACGTTGCCCGCAACCACCGAGGCCGGCGGGTTGGGGTTGAGCATGCAGCCCTCGGGCACGATCACCTCCAGCGGCTTCAGGCAGCCGGCGTTGAGCGGGATCTCGTCGCTCACCAGCGTGCGGAAGACGTAGAGCACGGCCGCCATGCAGACAGCCCGCGGCGCGTTGAAGTTGTTGACCTGCTGCGGCGAGGTGCCCGTGAAGTCGATCACGGCGCTGCGCGCGGCCGCATCGACGCGGATCGCCACCTTGATCTGCGCGCCGTTGTCCAGCGGCAGCGTGAATTCGCCGTCCTTGAGGCGCGTGATCACGCGTCGCACGGACTCCTCGGCGTTGTCCTGCACGTGGCGCATGTAGGCCTGCACGACGTCCAGCCCGAACTGGTCGACCATGCGCCGCAGCTCCTGCACGCCCTTCTCGTTGGCGGCGATCTGCGCCTTCAGGTCGCCGAGGTTCTGCTCGGGGTTGCGGCTGGGGTACTTGCCGCTGCGCAGCAGGGCGAGCATCTCCTGCTCGCGCAGGTGGCCGCCGTCCACCAGCTTGAAGTTGTCGATCTCCACGCCCTCTTCCTCGATGCGCGTGGAGAAGGGCGGCATGGAGCCCGGGGTGGTGCCGCCGATGTCGGCGTGGTGGCCGCGGGAGCCGACGTAGAAGAGGGGTTGGTCGGAGCCGCCCTCACCCCCGCCCTCTCCCGCAAGCGGGAGAGGGAGCGATGCAGGACTCCCTCTCCCGCTGGCGGGAGAGGGTTGGGGTGGGGGCCGCCGCAGGTACACGGGCGTGATCACCGTCACGTCCGGCAAATGCGTCCCGCCGTGGTACGGATCGTTCAGCACGTACACGTCGCCCGGCTTCATGGTGGCGCGGTTCTCGCGGATGACGGTCTTGATGCTCTCGCCCATGCTGCCCAGGTGCACCGGCATGTGCGGGGCGTTGGCGATCAGGTTGCCTTCGGCGTCGAAGAGCGCGCAGGAGAAGTCCAGCCGCTCCTTGATGTTCACCGAGTAGGCGGTGTTCTGCAGCTGCAGGCCCATCTGCTCGGCGATGTTCATGAACAGGTTGTTGAACACCTCCAGCAGCACCGGGTCCACCTGCGTGCCGGCCGCGAAGGTCTGGGCGCGGGGCACGGTGCGGTCCAGGACGATGTGGTCCAGCGCCGTGATGCGGGCGCGCCAGCCGGGCTCCACGACGGTCGTCGCGTTCTGTTCCGCCACGATCGCCGGGCCCGCGATGACGTCGCCCGGGCGCAGGTCCTCGCGCACGCACAGCGCCGCCTCGTGCCACCGGCCGCCCGAGTACATGCGCACGGTCTCGCGCCGCGGCACTTCGCGCGGCGCGTGCTCCTCGTGCCGCGGCTCAGCGGGCGCGTCGCCGGCGACGATCGCCTCGACCGACACGGCCTCCACGATCATCGGCTTGGCCGGCATCAGGAAGGAGAAGCGCTGGCGATAGGCCGACTCGAAGCCGGCGACGATCTCGTCCAGCGTCCCGAAGGGCACCACCAGCGCCGAATCCGTGCCCTGGTAGCGCACGTGCACGCGCCGGCGCACCTGCACCGCGCCGCCGCTCACCTGCTGGCGTTCCAGTTCGGCCTGCGCCGCCGCCGCCAGCGCATCCAGCGTCTCGGCCACCTGCGGCAGCTGCCCGGGCGCGAGCAGCACTTCCACGGCCTGTTCGCGGATCACGTTCTGGTCCGCCAGCCCCATGCCATAGGCCGACAGCACGCCCGCCAGCGGATGGATGAAAACCCGCGACATGCCCAGCGCATCCGCCACCAGGCAGGCATGCTGGCCACCGGCGCCGCCGAAGCACTGCAGCGTGTAGCGCGTGACGTCGTAGCCCCGCGCCACCGAGATCTTCTTGATCGCATTGGCCATCTGCTGCACCGCGATGGCGATGAAGCCCTCGGCCACGTCCTCGGCGCTGCGGCCGGTCTGGCGCGCCAGTTCGCCGAAGGGGCCCGCGACCGCCTCGACGCTCAGCGGCTCGTCGGCCTTCGGCCCGAACACCTTGGGGAAGTACTTCGGCTGGATCTTGCCGACCATCACGTTCGCGTCGGTCACGGCGAGCGGGCCGCCGCGCCGGTAGCTGGCCGGCCCCGGGTTGGCTCCGGCGCTGCGGGGTCCCACGCGGAAGCGGGCGCCGTCGAACTCGAGGATCGAGCCGCCGCCGGCGGCCACCGTATGGATGCTCATCATGGGCGCGCGCATGCGCACGCCCGCCACCTGCGTCTCGAACTCGCGTTCGAACTCGCCGGCGAAATGCGAGACGTCGGTCGACGTGCCGCCCATGTCGAAGCCGATCACCTTGCCGTGACCCGCCAACGCCGCGGTGCGCGCCATGCCGACGATGCCGCCGGCCGGCCCCGACAGGATCGCGTCCTTGCCCTGGAAGGCGTGCGCGTCGGTCAGGCCGCCGGACGATTGCATGAAGAACAGCTTCACGCCCGGCATCTCCGCCGCCACCTGCTCCACGTAGCGGCGCAGGATAGGCGAGAGGTAGGCGTCGACCACCGTGGTGTCGCCGCGGCTCACCAGCTTCATCATCGGGCTGGTCTCGTGCGAGGTGCTGACCTGCGTGAACCCCGCATCGAGCGCGAGCCGCTTCGCGGCCTGCTCGTGCGCCGTGTAGCGGTAGCCATGCAGGAACACGATGGCGACGCTGCCCAGGCCGCGCTCCCGCGCGGCGCGCAAGGCCTCGCGCAGGTGCGGCTCGTCCAGCGCCTCGATCACGTCGCCGTGCGCGCCGACGCGCTCCCGCGCCTCCACCACCTCGCTGTACAAGAGCTCCGGCAGCACGATGTGCCGGTCGAACAGGCGGGGCCGGTTCTGGTAGGCGATGCGCAGCGCGTCGCGGAAACCGCGCGTGGTGACCAGCAGGGTCGGCTCGCCCTTGCGTTCCAGCAGGGCGTTGGTGGCGACGGTCGTTCCCATCTTCACGCACTCGACGACGTCCGGCGTGATGGCCTGCCCCGCGGGAAGGCCCAGCAGGTGGCGGATGCCCGCGACGGCGGCGTCAGGGTACTGCTCGGGGTTGTCCGAGAGCAGCTTGTGCGTGACGAGCGTCCCGTCGGGGCGCCGTCCCACGACGTCCGTGAAGGTGCCGCCGCGGTCGATCCAGAACTGCCATTTGCGGGTGGGGGAAGCCATGGGGTGATTATGGAAGAACAGCCCCTACACTCGTCGCCCATGCGAAGACTGCTGAACTTCCTCTACGACGGCTCCGCCTGGCTGGCGGCGCTGGCCATGATCGTCGTGCTGGTGATGGTGCTGCTGTCCATCGTCAGCCGGCAGCTGGGCTTCCACGTCCCCGGCACCGACTCCTATGCCGGCTACGCCATGGCGGCAGCGGGTTTCCTGGCCCTGGCGCACACGCTCAAGCGCAACGAGCACATCCGCGTCACCCTGGTGCTGCAGCACCTGAAGGGCCGCGCCCGGCACGGGCTGGAGATGTGGGCGCTCAGCGCCGGCGTGCTGCTCGCGGCGCTCTTCGCCTGGTACTCGGTGCGCCTCGCCTGGGTCTCGCGCGCCCTCAACGACATCTCCACGGGCAACGACGCCACGCCGCTGTGGATCCCGCAGCTGACGATGGCGCTCGGCGCGGTGGTGCTGCTGATCGCGCTGGTCGACGAATGGGTGCTGGAATTCCGCGGCCAGCGCCAGGCCGTCGCGAGCGAAGAGGCCTTGCACAATGAATGACGTCCTCGTCACCACGCTGCTGATCGTCTCGCTGTTCCTGCTCCTGGGCAGCAGCGTCTGGATCGGCCTCACGCTGTCGGGCGTCGCCTGGATCGGCATGCAACTGTTCTCGTCGCGGCCCGCCGGCGACGCGATGGCCGTCACCGTCTGGAGCGCGGCCTCGAGCTGGACGCTCACCGCCCTGCCCCTGTTCATCTGGATGGGCGAGATCCTGTTCCGCACGCGCCTGAGCGAAAGCATGTTCCGCGGGCTCGCGCCCTGGGTTTCGCGCCTGCCGGGGCGGCTGCTGCACACCAACGTGATCGGCTGCACCATCTTCGCGGCCGTCTCGGGCTCGTCGGCGGCGACCTGCGCGACGATCGGCAAGATGACGCTGCCCGAGCTGGGCAAGCGCGGCTACCCGGAGGACATCACCATCGGCTCGCTGGCCGGGGCCGGCACGCTGGGCCTGCTGATCCCGCCCTCCATCATCATGATCGTGTACGGCGTGATGGCCGACGTGTCCATCGCGCGCCTGTTCGTCGCGGGCATCCTTCCCGGCGTCGTGCTGGCGGGCCTGTTCTCTGGCTACCTGGGCGTGTGGTCGGCGCTGAACCGCCATCGCGTGCCGCCGCCGGACCAGGCCATGCGCTTCGGCGAGAAGCTGCACGAGTCGCGCCACCTGATCCCGGTGGTGCTGCTGATCGCGGCGGTGCTGGGCTCGATCTACACCGGCATCGCGACGGCGACGGAAGCGGCGGCCGTCGGCGTGGTCGGCTCGCTGCTGCTGTCGGCGGCGCAGCGCTCGCTCACCTGGGCGACCTTCCGCGAGTCGCTGCTGGGCGCCACGCGCCTCTATTGCATGATCGCGCTGATCCTGGCGGGCGCGTCCTTCCTGACGCTGTCCATGGGCTACATCGGCCTGCCGCGGCACCTGGCGGAGTTCGTCGGATCGATGGGGCTGTCGCCCTTCGGGCTGATGGTGGCGCTGGCCGTCTTCTACATCGTCCTCGGCTGCTTCCTCGACGGCATCTCGATGGTGGTGCTCACCATGGGCGTGATCCTGCCGACGGTGCAGGCCGCCGGCTTCGACCTGATCTGGTTCGGCGTCTTCATCGTGGTCGTCGTCGAGATGGCGCAGATCACGCCGCCGGTGGGCTTCAACCTGTTCGTGCTGCAGGGCATGACGGGCAAGCAGATCACGTGGATCGCCAAGGTGACGGCGCCGTTCTTCCTGCTGATGTGCGGGATGGTGCTGCTGTTGTGGTTCGTTCCGCAGATGGCGACGTGGTTGCCGTCGCATATGTGAGCTGGGGTTCGCCTTCGGCTCACCACCAGCCTACGAATGCACCGTACGAGCGACGAATGTACGCCCGTAGGCTGGCGGTGAGCCGCCAGGCGAACCCCAGCTAAACCTCCACCCCGACATCCAGCTCCTGCACCCACGCCGCCACCTCGCGCGCGACGAGCTCCGTCCCGCCCGCGATGTCGCCGTGCAAGGCCAGCAGGTGGTCCATCCCCTCCACGATCTCCAGCCGCGCGTCCGGCCGTGACGCGTGCAGCAGGCGCGCCTCGTCCACGTTCACCTGCGCGTCGGCCGTGCCCTGCAGCAGCAGCACCGGCCGGTCCAGTTCCGCCAGCACCCGCGCCGGGTCGTGGCGGAACCAGGAGATGAGGTAGGGTTGCACGGTCGGGCGGAACAGCAGCACCAGCGCACCGGGGACCTCCTCCACGCGCTCGCCGCGCTCCAGCGCATTCAGCGCGCCCAGCGCCGGCTCGGCCAGGTCGGCGGGCAGGTTGGCCTGGATCTGCCGCCGCATCAGCGCCGACGCCCGGCTGCCGGCGCCGGCGACGGACACCACGCCCTGCGCATTCGCTTCCCCGGCAGCGAGGGCGGCGATCAGGGCGCCTTCGCTGTGGCCCACGAGGCTCACGCGCGCGATGCGGTCGTCGCCCTGCAGCCGCTGCGCCCAGGCGACCGCATCCTCCACCAGGTGCTCGAAGCGCAGCGCCTCCTCGCTCAGGCCGGGGAAGGTGCTGCCGCCGATGCCGCGCTTGTCGTAGCGCAGGCTGGCGATGCCGCGCGCCGCCAGCGCCTGCGCGAGGCGCTTGAGGTTGTCGATGGGCGCGGGCAGCAGGGGGGTGTTGCCGTCGCGGTCCGTCGGGCCGGAACCTGCCACCAGCAGCACGCCCGGCCAAGGTCCGCGGCCGGGGGGCAACAGCAGGCTTCCGGCCAGCCGGCCCCAGTCGGTGGGCAGTTCGAGCTCCAGTTCAGGCATCGGCCCACTGTAGCAGCGCGCATCGGCGGGCCGCGTCGGACGGCGCTGCGTGCGCGCATGCGCGACTCGGGAAAGACCGCATCTGCCGGACGGGAAGAGCACGTAAGCTCCGGGCCTCAGAACCTCATCCTCCCGGAGTTCCCGATGAAACTCGCACTCGCCCTTCCGCTGGCCGCGCTCGCCTTCGCCGGCCAGGCCTTCGCCCAGACCAAGTGGGACCTCCCCGCCGCCTACCCCGCGAGCAACTTCCACAGCGAGAACCTCGTCCAGTTCGCCAACGACGTGGACAAGGCCAGCGGCGGCAAGCTCAAGATCACCGTGCACCCGAACGCCTCGCTGTTCAAGGCGCCCGACATCAAGCGCGCGGTGCAGGGCAACCAGGCCCAGATCGGCGAGATCCTGCTGGTGAACTTCCAGAACGAGTGGCCCATCTTCGGCGCCGACGGCATCCCCTTCCTGGCCGACAGCTACGACGAGGCCGCCAAGCTCTGGCGCGCGCAGAAGCCGCTGATCGACAAGAAGCTGGCCGAGCAGGGGATGATGGTCCTCTACGCCGTGGCGTGGCCGCCGCAGGGCATCTACACGAACCGCACGCTCAACTCGGCCGCCGACATGAAGGGCCTCAAGTGGCGTGCCTACAGCCCGGCCACGGCCCGCATCGCCGAACTGGTCGGCGCCCAGCCGGTGACGGTGCAGGCGGCGGAGCTGTCGCAGGCCATGGCGACGGGCGTGGTCGATTCGTACATGTCCTCCGGCTCGACCGGCTACGACACCAAGACCTACGAGCACATCAAGAAGTGGTACGACACGCAGGCCTGGCTGCCCAAGAACGCGGTGATCGTCAACAAGTCCGCCTTCGACGCGCTCGACAAGCCCACGCAGTCCGCGCTGCTGAAGGCGGCCGCGGACGCCGAGGCGCGTGGCTGGGCCATGAGCAAGAAGACCAACACCGAGGTGCTGGAGAAGCTCAAGGCCAACGGCATGCAGATCATCACGCCCTCGGCGCAGCTGAAGGCCGACATGAAGAAGGTCGGCGACACGATGCTGAAGGAATGGCTGGAGAAGGCGGGGCCGGAGGGCAAGCAGCTGGTGGATGCCTACCGGAAGATGTAAGGCCTACTTGCGCCTGAGCGCCTCCAGCTCCTCGAGCAGCAGGCGCACGCGCAGCGGCACCAGCCGCGCGCCCGGATAGACGATCGAGACCGGCGCCCGCTCCGGACGGGCGCCGGGCAACACCTCCACCAGTTCGCCCCGCGCCAGTTCCTGCTCCACGAAGGAGTCCGGCAACTGCGCCAGCCCGAGGCCCAGCCGGGCCGCCTCCACCAGCGCTTCCCCGTCGTTGATGCGCACCCGCGAAGTCGGGTGCAGTTCCACCGCCTGCCCGCGCTGCCGGAACTGCCAGGGCCGGTCGCGCCCCGTGCTGGGCATGCGGAACAGCAGCGCGTCGTGGCCCGCGAGCTGGTCGAGCCGCTTCGGCGTTCCCCGCGCCTCGAGATACGCGGGGCTCGCCACCAGCACCATGCCTTGCGTGCCGAAGCGGCGCGCCACCAGGCTGGAATCCCGGAGCGCGCCGACGCGCACGGCGACGTCGATGCCCTCCTTCACCAGGTCCACGTAGCCATCCTGCAATCGCAGGTCCAGCGCCAGCGCCGGATGGCGCTGCGTCATGCGCGCGAGCAGCGGCAGCAGCAGGCGCCGGCCGATCACGATGGGAACGTCGATGCGCAGCGTGCCGCTGGCGGCTTCGCGCACGCCGGACGCGTCGGCGTGGAGCTCCTCGATTTCGGCGAGCAGGCGCTGGCAGCGGCCGAACAGGCGCTCGCCGTCGGGCGTCAGGCTGACCTGGCGCGTGGTGCGGTGGAACAGCTTGACGCCCAGCGCCTGTTCCAGCCGCGCGACTGCCTTCGCCAGGGTGGAGGGGGCGCTGCCGGTCTCGCGCGCGGCGGCGGCGAAGCTGCCGTGCTTGGCGGTCTCGGTGAAGGCGGCGAGCTGCTGCAGCGACTGCATCGGCGGATTGAGGAAGGAATGCCGTCAATGTTACGGCACCCGCGCATCTTGCGCCTCACGCGGACCGCACGGAAACTGGCCTCACGCCGGCGCCGCGCGTACCCGCCATCCCCATCCAGGAGTCCCGACATGACCGTTTCCGCCTTCGTCCTCGAGCAGCCCCGCCCGGAACCGACGCCCATCCCGGGCGTCGCGCACGCCACCTGGGCCGGCAGCCGCGAAGGGCTGCGCTCCCTCAGCCTGTGGCGCCAGTCGCTCGCGCCCGGCGGCGCCACGCCGCCGCACTCGCACAACTGCGAGGAGATCGTGCTGTGCCTCGCCGGCCGCGGCGAGGTGCACATCGACGGGCGCGTGCACGCCTTCGGGCCGCAGCAGACCCTCCTGCTGCCGGCGGGCGTGCCCCACCAGATCTTCAACGTCGGCACCGAACCGCTGGAAACCACCGCCGTCTTCGCCGCCACGCCGGTTCAGGTGACGCTGCCGGACGGGACCGCGCTGGAAGTGCCCTGGCGGAGTTGAACGTGACACCCCCTCTCCCGCTTGCCGGAGAGGGTTGGGGTGAGGGTCACCCCCGCGGCGCGATCAGGAAGGCGCCGCACCGGGCGCATTTCTCACCCGAACAGCTCGCGAAGCAATTCTTCGCGCGACAGCTCCCGCGCGGCCGCCACCTCAGCGAGGATGGCGGCCAAGGTCCCGATCCTCAGCGGATCGTGCAAGGGAATCGTCACGTGGTGTTCCGAAGGCGCTTCGCAGGTCAGCCTGACATGGCTGCCGGTCTGCCGGGTCGGGTGATATCCAAGCTTGGCAAGTGCCCGAATGAGCTGAGCGCCCGTCAGGTCACGCGGCAGTTTCATGCCGTCAGCAGTTCGTCCCGGATGAAATGCAGCCGGATCACTGTCGGCCCGGTTCCTTCATCGAAATGGCATCGGACGGAGTCCACCACGGCAGTCCTCAGAGCTTCGACCGAGTCCCCCTCGGTGAAGATCGCTTGCCCGAGCGCGCGCGCGGTGTAGCCCCCTTCAGGGGCCTCCTCCACCACGAATACGATTTCCTTCATGCAGCGCTCCAGGGGATGACTCGAGGTCTGTTGTCGCAAGTATGCCTCGGAACGGAATGGAGGGCGAGTGCCCCTCGATGGCAAGGATCAGCCGCGCTTGCGCGAAGCGCCGTCCGGCACCGCGCACACAATCCCGCCCGGATCGTTCGCCTGCACCGCGCGCAGGTTCTTCGCCTGCGCCACTTCCATGTCGCGCGGCAGCGTGACGCCGTTCTTCACGGCGAGGATCTCCGCCATGATGCTCACGGCGATCTCCGGCGGCGTCTTGCTGCCGATGAACACGCCGATCGGCCCGCGCAGCCGCTGCAGGTCCGCCGCCGTGAGGCCGAAGTGTTCGACCATGCGCTGGTGCCGCGCCTCGTTGTTGCGGCGGCTGCCGATCGCGCCGACGTAGAAGGCCTCGGTCTTCAGCGCCTCCAGCAGCGCCAGGTCGTCGAGCTTGGGGTCGTGCGTGAGCGCGACGACGCAGGTGCGGCGGTCCGGCCGCAACGCCGTCACCACGTCGTCGGGCATGTCGCTCACCACCTTGGCGCCGGGCACGCTCCAGGCACCGCGGTATTCCTCGCGCGGGTCGCACACCGTCACGGCGAAGCCGCTGAACAGCGCCATGGTCGCCAGGTACTCGGTGAGCTGGCCCGCGCCGATCAGCAGCATGCGGTACTCGGGCCCGAAGGTGTTGACCAGCACGGACGCGTCCAGCGCCAGTTCTTCCGGCGCCTGCGCCTCCTCCAGCGTGACGACGCCGTCCGCCAGGCGCACGGTGCGGCGCATCAGGCGGCCCGCCTCCAGCGCCTCGACGAGGCGCGCCAGCGCGTCGGCATCCGGGTCGTACTCCAGCAGCAGTTCCAGCGTGCCGCCGCAGGGCAGGCCGAAGCGGTGCGCCTCGTCGGCCGTCACGCCGTACTTCACGAAGGACGGCGGCCCGGACGGGATCTGGTGCCCCGGCTCCTGGCCGGAGTAGGCCTGCGTGTGGCGGTAGATCAGGTCGTCCTCGATGCAGCCGCCGGAGACCGAGCCGACCACCGCACCGTCCTCGGCCAGCGCCATGATGGAGCCGACCGGCCGCGGCGACGAGCCCCAGGTGCGCACGACCGTCGCGAGCAGCGCCCGCTTGCCGGCCCGGCGCCAGTCGCGCAGGGTGCGCAAGACCACCACGTCCAGGTTTTCCATGGCCTCTCCTTGCCCGATCAGAACGCGTAGGCCGCGTTCACGCCGACCAGCCAGGTGCGCCCCGGCGCCGGTTCGAAATAGCGCTGGTTGCCTTCGTTGACGATCACCGAGCCCACGTAGTTCCGGTCGGCGAGGTTGTCCAGCCGCAGGAACTCCCGGAAGGTCCAGCCCTGCCGATTCTGCGCCAGGCTCAATCGCAGGTTGAACAGTGTGGCTTTGGCCGTGAAGTCGCTGTTGCGGTCGTCCACGGCGATGCGGCCGATGTGCCGCATCTCCACCGCGGTCTCCAGGCCCCAGGGGCGGTGGCGCCAGGCGACCTCGGCATAGGCGGTCAGGCGCGGGATACCGGGGATGCGGTTGCCGGCGGCGACGTCGCCGCTGGGTGTGCTGAACGGCGTCCGGTACGTCGCGTCGAGCCAGGTCAGCGCAGCGTAGGTGGACCAGTCCCGCGCCCAGCGGCCCGCCAGCGCCGCCTCGAAGCCGCGGCGCAGGGTGCTGCCGGCATTGCGGAACGTGCTACGCCCGCCGCTGTTGGTGTCCACGACGATCTCGTCCGTCGTACGCGCCTGGAACAGGGCGGCATTCACCCGCCAGTCCGGCAGCGGCTCGGCCTTCACGCCGATCTCGTATTGCCGGCTCTTCGCCGGCTGCAGGTCGAAATTCAGGCCCGGCACGCCGCCGGGGCGATAGGAAACTTCATTGAAGGTCGGCGTCTCGAAGCCCTTGCCCGCAGCCGCATAGAGGTTCAGCGCATCGCTCGCGTGCCAGACGATCCCCAGCACCGGCGTCGTCGCCTCGTAGCGCGCCGAGCCGCTGTCGTCGCCGTTGCCCGGCGCGATGAAGCGGTCCTCGGAGCGGAAGCGCACGACCGAATGGCGCAGCCCGGCCGTGAGGCTCAGGCGCTCGCTGGTCCACGTGCCCTGCGCATACTGGTCGAAGCTGCGCACCCGGTTGTCCTCGTCGCGGCGCAGCGCGCCCTTGACGCCCAGCGTGGGCCCCACGAAGTTCTGGAAGCCGCGCCGGTGCTCCTTCAGTTCGTCGGCCATCACGCCCGCGGTCAAGGTGAGCGGTCCGCCGAAAGCGCGCGTGCGGGCGATCCATTGCGCGTCCAGGCCCTGGTAGTCGCGGTCCAGGTCGATCACGCCGCCCGGCTGCGTGGGCGAGGCCTGCACGAAGGTCGGAATGGACTGGAACTGCTCCGTGCCCCGCTGCCCGCGCCAGGTCGTGAGCTTCAACCCGTGCACCTCGTTCAGCTGGTGCTCGAGGATCACGCCCAGCTGCTGCTGGTCGACGGACTTGCGCGTGTTGAACGTCAGCGCCACGGGCGTCGCCCGGTGCGGATCCGCCTCGAGCTCCGCCCGCGTGAGCCCCAGCGGATCCTGCACCTCGGGCATGTCCACCGCGTTCGCCACCAGCGTGAGCTTCGTGTCGGCGGTGGCCTTGAACCGGAGCTTGCCGTTGAAGCCCGTGCGGCTGGCCGCGCTGTGTTCGCGGAAGCCGTCGGTCTCGAAGTGCGTCGCGCCGACGTTCCAGTTCCAGGCGCCCTGCTCGCCCGCGAAGCGCGCGTTCTGCCGCCGCACGCCGTCCGCGCCGAACGCGGCGCCCGCCTCGGCCTGCACGCCCGGCTCGCCGTCGGCGGTGAAGATGCTGATGACGCCGCCCGACGAGTTGCCGTAGAGCGCCGAGAACGGCCCCCGGAGCACCTCGACCCGCCCGCCCGTGGCCAGGTCGAAGTGCGAGACCTGGCCTTGGCCGTCGGGAGCGGTGGCGGGGATGCCGTCCGAATAGAGGCGGATGCCGCGCACGCCGAAGGTGGAGCGGGCGCCGAAGCCGCGCACGGAGATCTGCAGGTCCTGCGCGTAGTTCTGGCGGTTGAGCGCCACCACGCCGGGAACGCGCACCAGCGGCTCCGACATGTTCACCAGCAGCTGCGCGTCGTGCAGCTGCTCGCCCGAGACGACGTCCACCGACGCGGGCGTGTCGAAGGCGTCCTGCGCCACGCCGGGCGTGGGCGTCACGACCACGGGGCGCAGCGTGCGTTCCGCTTCGGGGGCCGTCTGCGCCACGGCCTGCAGGGCCGCGAGCGCCGCGGCGGCCAGCACTTGCTGTTTCATGCTCCCCTCCTCCGGCTCGGCCCCAAGCCTACTCCCTTCCGCGCCGCGGCGCGCCCCGCTGCGGGTCGTAGCCCCACAAGGCCAGCGCGAAGAAGGCGACGGTGCAGCCCGCGACCACCGCCAGGCTGGAAGCGAGCCACTGCCCGTACAGGACGAAGCGGATCGCCTCCACCGCATGCGTGAACGGGTTGAAGCGCGCCAGCCCGTGGACGACCCAGGCGCCCGACTCCTGCAGCTTCCACAGCGGATACAGCGCCGTGCTGAGGAAGAACATGGGGAAGATCACGAAGTTCATCGTGCCCGCGAAGTTCTCCAGCTGCTTCACGTAGACCGACAGCACCAGGCCCAGCGCCCCCAGCATCAGCGCCGCGAGCAGGAAGACCGGCAGCGCCGCCGGCAGCCACCGCAGTTGCAGGTCGATGCCGAAGGCCCACGCCGCCACGAGGAAGGCGAGCATCTGCGCGAGCGACAGCACGGCGCCGCCCAGCAGCTTGCAGGCCAGGATCCACCAGCGTGGGAGAGGCGCGGTGAGCAGCAGGCGCATCACGCCCATCTCGCGGTCGTACACCATCGCCAGCGAGCTCTGCATGCCGTTGAACAGCGCGATCATCCCCAGCAGCCCCGGCACCAGGTACACGCGGTATTCGATGTAGGTGTCATAAGGCGGCGTGATCGCGACCCCGAACACGTTCTGGAAGCCGGCGGCGAACACCAGCAGCCACAGCAGCGGCCGCACCAGCGCGGACAGCAGCCGCCCCGGCTGGCGCGCGAAGCTGTGGAGCTCGCGGCCCGCCACGGCCTTGAGCGCCCGCGCCGCGTGCGCCGCCCTCATCGGGCCTTGCACCCGCTCTCGGGTGCGTCGTAGCCCAGGGTGTCGAGCGTGCTGCGCGGATGCAGGAAGCCTTCCAGCGGCGCGATGTCCGCGACGCCGTTGCCGAAGGCGAGCAGCAGCGGCTGGCGCAGCTGGCCGTCCCAGCCGCGGAAGCTGAGGCGCTGGCCCTTGTAGCCGTCCAGGCCCACGGCGCCCTGCCGCAGCGCCTGCAATTGCTGCGCGACGGTCGCCTTGTTGAAGGCGCCCGCCACTTCCGCCGCGGCGCGCGCGGCCACCCAGGTCGCCCAGTCGTAGCTGCCCATGGGCCGCCCGGCGCGCCGCTCGAAGCGGCGCGACAGCTGCGGCGCGCCGTTGCGCTCGTAGTACGGGCTCCAGGCCTGCGCCACCAGGCCGTTGCTGCCCAGGACCGGGCGGGGCGCGACGGTGCGATAGGGCACGTCGCGCGCGAACTCGCCCTGCGCATCGAGCACCACGACCGCGTCGTAGTCGCGCTCGGACGTGAGCAGGCGCACGTTGCCCTGCTCGCGCTCGCGCGGGTCGTTGGACAGCTTGAAGGCGCGTTCGGCCACCGGCTTCAGGCCGAAGCGCTTCGCGCTGCGCCGGAAGGCGGCCAGCAGCGGCGCGTCGGCCGGCGTCGTCCCGTACAGCAGCAGCGGGCGGTTCCACTTGCGCGCCACCAGCAGCTGCGCGATGGCGTCCATCTGCATCGCCTGGCTGGGGAGCGTGTGCAGCAGGTGGGGCGCGCACTCGGCGGCGCGCAGCACGTCTTCCGGGGCCGCGGCGTTGAACAGGATCGCGTCCTTGCCGCGCGCCGCGTCCGCGACGGCGGCCACGCTGTCCGCCGGCAGTTCCAGCACGATGTGGTGCACGCCCTGCTGCAGCAGCTGCTGCAAGGCCGCCGGCAGCGCCGCCGCGTCGGCCGCTTCCACCGCCTGCAGGTGCGTGGACGTCCAGCCGGACATCTGCAGCCGGAAGGCGCTGTCGTTCAGGGCGATCTGCGCGGCCGGCAGCGAGCGTCCGGACGGCCCGTCGGGGAAGCCCTTCAGCAGGGTCTGCGGGTCGTAGCGCGGGTCGTCGGCCTGGGTGAGCAGGCCCAGCACGAAGGATCGGTCCTGGGCGCGCACGGGCGCGGCCGCGGCGGCGCCGGCGAGCAGCAGGGCGCGGCGGGTGAGGGGCAGGCGGCGCTCAGTCATCGACCACCACGGAATGCGGCACGCGGCCGACGCGGATCGTGCGGGTGGCCTTCATGCGGCCGGTGTCGACGATCGTGAGGTCGTCCGACAGGCCGTTGGCGACGTACAGGCGCTGGCCGTCGCGCGACAGGCCCAGGCCCCAGGCGCGCCGCCCGACCAGCACGTAGCCCTTCACCTCGCGCGTGGGCACGTCCACCACGGCCACGTGGTTGGCGCGCCCCAGGCCCACGTAGGCGGTCTTGCCGTCGGGCGAGAGGACCATGCCCACGGGCGTCACGTTCTCGGGCCGCATGCCGGGCGGCAGGAAGCGCACCGTGCCCTGCACCGTGTGGTCGCTGGTGCGGATGATGCTCACGCTGCCATCGAGCTCGTTGCTCACCCACAGCTCGCCGCCCGCGAGCAGGAAGCGCCGTGGGCGCTTGCCGACGGGGATGTTCTTCACCAGCTTGCGCGTTCCGGTGTCGATCACGTGCACCAGGCTCTCCACCTCCGAGGTCACGTAGACGAGGCGGCCATCGGCGCTGACCTTCACGCCTTCGGGCTCGCCGCCCACCTTCACCTCGTAGGCCTTCTTGCGGGAGGCGAGGTCGTAGGCGGTGAGCGCGGAATCCTCCTCGTTGGAGACGTAGAGCATGCGGCCGTCCGGGCTCAGGTCGAACATCTCCGGATCCTCGCCCACGTCCAGGCGCGCCGCGACCTTGTTGCCCGCGATGTCCCACACGAGCACGCGATGGTCGTCGCTGCAGGCGACGTAGAGCTGCCGGCGATCGGGCGACAGCTGCATGTGGCGCGGGCGCTTGCAGAGAGGCGGCGAGGCGACCACTTCGGCCTTGGCGACGTCGATGACGGCCATGGCGTTGTCCTTTTCGGACGAGACGAAGATCCTGTTGGTGTCCTTCGCTCCGGCGGGGGAGTGCAGTGCAAAGAGAGGAACGCAGAGGACGCAAAGGTTGCGCAGAGAACGCAGAAAAGAATTCAAAAGGGTTTCCTCTGCGTTCTCTGCGTGACCTCTGCGCCCTCTGCGTTCTCGCTCCATGCGCACCCGAACATCAAGCCTCATGTCGCTCTCCTCCGGTCAATCGCAGGAACGCCTCCTGCAGCGTGCCCTGCCCCTGCTGTTCGCACAAGCCCTGCGCCGGACCGTCCCAGCGCACGCGGCCCTTGTGCAGGATGATCACGCGTTGGGCGCGTTCGGCTTCGTCCACGAGGTGCGTCGCCCACAGCACGCCCAAGCCGCGCTCGGCGCGCGTGCGCAGTACTTCGTCCAGCAGCTGCGCCCGCGAGGCCGGATCCAGCCCCACCGTGGCCTCGTCCATCAGCAGCAGGCGCGGCTCGTGCAAAAGCGCGCGCAGCAGTTCGACCTTGCGGCGGTTGCCGCCGGAGAGCTGGCGTCCCGGCTGGCGGGCCGCCTCGGCGAGGCCGAAGCGTTCCAGCAGCGCGTCGATGCGCGGACGCGAGACGGACCCGGGCAGGCCGTGCAGGTCCGCATGGAAGCGCAGGCTGGCGCGCACCGAGAGGTTCAGGTCCAGCGCCGGCTGCTGGAACACGACACCCAGCCGCGCCAGCGCCCGCACCGGCTCGCGCCGCATGTCGGCGCCCAGCACCTCCACGCTGCCGCTGTCGGCGACGAACAGGCCCGTGAGCAACTGGAACAGCGTGGTCTTGCCGGCGCCGTTGGGCCCCAGCAGGGCGACCATCTCGCCCGGGAAGACGGTGAGCGACACGGCGTCCAGCGCCTGCGTGCGGCCATAGCGCTTGCCCACCTCGCGGCAGGCCAGCACCGGTGCGCCGTCCGCCCCGCTCATTCCCCGCGCACCGTCGCCAGGCCCAGGCGCGCCAGCAGCGCGCGCTCGTGCGCGCTCACCTCGCGCACCGAACGCGCGTAGTCGGCCGTGTCCAGGTATTCCGGCTCCTGGTCGTACTTCGCCAGTTCGTGCACGTGGACCGGGTCGAACAGCGCGGCGCGGAAGGCGTCGTGCAGCTTGCGCACGATCGCGGCGTCGGTGCGGGCCGGCGCGCCGATGCCGTAGGGCGAGGTGTAGACCGCGTCGGCGTAGCCCAGCTCGCGCATGGTGGGCACCTGCGGCCAGCGCTGGCTGCGCTGCGCGTCGAAGGTGGCCAGCAGGCGCAGCTTGCCGGTCTCCACGTAGGGCGCGAAGCCGGTGGAGTTGACGCCCACCATCAACGTACCCGTGGCCACGGCGATCATCTGGTCGGCCGTGCCCTTGTAGGGCACGTGGATGTAGCCCACGCCCTCGCGCGACAGCACGTCCTCCATGGCGAGGTGCGCGGTGCTGCCGATGCCGGTGGAGCCCACCGTCAGCCGGGCCGGATGCGCGCGGCCCCAGGCCACCACGTCGGCGAAGCTGCGGAAGGGGCTGTCGGCCGGCACGACGATGCCGAAGGTGACGCCCGAGATCTGGATCACCGGCGCGATGTCGCGCAGCGGATCCCAGGCCACCTTGCGCTGCAGCGGCGCGCGGTAGACGGTGATCGGCACCTGGCCGATCACGTAGCCGTCCGGCGCGGCGGCGCGCAGCGCCGGGGCGACCAGCGTGCCGGCCGCGCCCGGCCGGTTCTCCACGATCACGGCCTGGCCCAGCCGGCGGCCGGCCAGGTCGGCGAGGATGCGCATCGTGATGTCGGTCTGCCCGCCGGCCGGCCAGGGAACGATCAGCGTGACCGGCCGCGAGGGATAGCTCGCCGGCTGCGCCAGCGCGAAGGCGGGCAAGGCGACCGCGCCGGCCGCGGCGCCCAGCAGGGCGCGGCGGCTGCAACGGAGCATGCGCGGTGCGGCCATCGTTCAGCGGATCAGGAGCAGCAGCGCGACGACGACCACCACGCCGAACACGATCCACATCCAGGTGGGCAGGCGGCCCTGCGGTGCGCCGGCCACCGCGACGCCGGGAATGCGGTCCATGCCGGCCGCGCCCGTGCCGGCGCCGGCGGCCGCGGCCATTGCGGCGGCATCCGCGGCGCGGGACACGTCGGAAGTCCCGGCCGCCTCCTCGCGCGGATAGCGCCGCTGCATCTCCTCGTCGAAGCGGCGGAAGAAATCCTCGGCCATCGACTTCGCCACGCCGTCCACGAGCCTCTGCCCGACCTGCGCGATCTTGCCGCCCACCTGCGCCTGCGCGGTGTAGTCCAGCTGGCAGCCGAGGCCTTCGGCCAGCGGCGACAAGCGCACCTTCGCGGAGCCCTTGCCGAAACCGGCGGCGCCGCCCTGCCCGTCGAATTGCATCGTGTAGCTTTCCGGGGGCACCACGTCCTGCAGCTGGATGCGGCCGTTGAAGCGCGCCGACACCGGGCCGACGCGCACGCTCATGCCCAGCGCGTACTGGTTCTCGCCGGTGGCCTCGACCTTCTCGCAGCCGGGGATGCAGGCCTTCAGCACCTCGGGGTCGTTCAATGCATCCCAGGCCTGCTGCTGCGTCACCGCCAACTGGCGGCTGCCTTGCATGTCCATGGTGTTCCTTTCTCGTTCTAGCGGTCGAGCAGGGCCGCGAGGCTGGCGGCCAGGTCCTGCAGCTTCGCGATGTTGTGCACCGCGAGCATCGCATGCGCGTGGCGGTGCAGCACGGCCGCGCCGCGCGCCAGGGGAGCATAGCCCTCATAGCGCAGCAGCGGGTTGAGCCACAGGAGCCGGCGACAGCGATGCGTCAGCCAGTCGAGCTCGCGCGCCAGGTCCTCCGGCTCGCCGGTGTCCAGGCCGTCGCTGATGATGAGCACGAGGCTGCGCCGTCCCACCAGCCGGCGCGCATGCCGCTGCCGCAGCGTCGCCAGCGACGCGCCCAGGCGCGTGCCGCCCGCGTAGTCGTCGATGGCGGCGCTGGCCGCGGCCAGCATGGCGTCGGTGTCACCGATCCGGAAGGCGGGCGTGAGGTCCGTCAGGTGCGTGCCGAAGGCGAACACGTCGCGCCGCCGGTGCTCGCGCGTGGCCGCGTGCAGGAAGGCGAGCAGCAGGCGCGCGTAGCGCTCCATCGACCCGGAGATGTCGACCAGCACCAGCAGCGGCAGCGGTTCGCGCCGGCGCTGCATGCGGCGCAGCACCAGCAGCTCGCCGCCGGTGTGCGCGGCGTGGCGCAGCGAGCGCGCCCAGTGCAGGCGCGGGCCCTGCATGCCGGGGCGCATGCGGCGCATCTGCAGCTGCGGCACCGGCAGTGCGATGTCGCGCGCGAGGCGCTCGACCAGGTGGAACTCGCTGGCGGTGAGCGCGTTGAAGTCGGCGTGCTTCAGGCGCGCCAGCTCGCTGGCCGTCATGGCGGCGTCGAACTCGATTTCCTTGTCCGGCTTGCGCTGCGCGTCGCCGAAGCGCTTCTGCGGCGCCAGCGCCTCGCTCACCCGCGGCCGGCGCTTGCCGGGCTCGCGCTGGCCCTGCGCGGTGGGCAGCATCTGCGCCAGCAGCTTGTGCGCGAGCTCCGGGTCGCGGAAGTAGGCCTCGAACAGCTCGCGGAACACGGCGCGCTCGGGCTCGCGGCTGACCAGCACAGCCTCCATCGCGGCGCCCAGGTCGTCCTTGCTGTGCACGCCGACCAGTCGCGCGGCTTCCTGCGCCAGCGCGATGCGGGCGCTGTCCACGCGCAGGCCGGCACGGCGCAACGCGCGGCCGAAGCCGGCGATGTTGTCGGCCAGCTTGCCGCTGCGGGCGTCCCCCAAGGTAGCCATGGCGGGGCCCTTCAGGCCGCCTCGGCCTCGGGCTTGAGCAGGTCGGCGGCCATGTCGTGCGTGAGGGCGTTCACGTCCTCGCGCTGCTTGAACAGGATGCCCGCGGTGTCGGTGACGACCTCGGGGTCCAGCGCCAGCGTGTCCAGCGCCACCAGCGCCTTGGCCCATTCCACGCTTTCGGCGATGCCGGGCGCGCGCTGGAAGGCGTTGGCGAAGGGTTGGCTGCGCAGCCGGCCGACGAACTCCGCGACCTGCTTCGACAGGGCGTCGCCGGCCTCCGGCACGCGGGCGCGGACGATGGCCAGTTCGCGCTCGCGCTCCGGGTAGTCCAGCCAGTGGTACAGGCAGCGGCGCTTCACCGCGTCGTTCAGCTCGCGGGTGCGGTTGCTGGTGAGGATGGTGACCGGCGTCGCCTGCGCGCGGATGGTGCCGATCTCGGGGATGCTCACCTGGTACTCGCCGAGGTATTCCAGCAGGAAGGCCTCGAAGGGTTCGTCGGCCCGGTCGACCTCGTCGATCAGCAGCACGGCGCCGGGCTCGGGCGCCTGCAGCGCCTGCAGCAGCGGGCGGCGGATCAGGTAGCGGTCCTGGTAGACCTCGCGCTCGATCTGGTCGGCGCTCTCCTTGCCTTCGGCGGCGCGCATGTGCAGCAGCTGCGCCGCGTAGTTCCATTCGTAGAGCGCTTCGCGCAGCTCCAGCCCGTCGTAGCACTGCAGCCGCAGCAGCGCGCGCTGCAGGGCGACGGCGAGCGCCTTCGCCAGCTCCGTCTTGCCGACGCCCGGCTCGCCTTCGAGCAGCAGCGGCCGCTGCAGCTTGAGGGCCAGGAACACCGCCGTGGCGAGCCGGCGCTCGGCGAAGTAGCCGGCGGACTGGAGGGCGGCCTGGAGGGCGTCGATGGAGGGGAAGGTCATGTCGGTATTGTCCCCCTCAAGCCAACTCCCTCTCCCGCTTGCGGGAGAGGGCGGGGGTGAGGGTCGGGGCGCGCCTGCCCCTCACCCCAACCCTCTCCCCGCAGGGGAGAGGGAGCAGGAGGGAGGGAGGAAGTCAGGAGGCCTTCGCCACCGCCCGCTGCGTCAGCACCGACACCAGGTTGGCCCGGTACTCCGCGCTCCCGTGCAGGTCGCTGGACAGCTCGCCCGGATCGATCTTCACCGTGGCCGCCGCCTCCGGCGTGAAGCTCTTGGTGAGCGCCTGCTCCAGCCCCTGGTGCCGGAACACGCCGTTGCCGCCGCCCGTGACCGCCACGCGCACGCCGCCGTCGGTCTGCGCGACGCACACGCCGATCAGCGCGAAGCGCGAGGCCGGCTGCTTGAACTTCACGTAGGCCGCGCGCTTCGGGATCGGGATGCTCACCGCCGTGATCAGCTCGCCCTCTTCCAGCGCCGTGGCGAACAGGCCCTGGAAGAAGTCGTCCGCCGCGATCTTGCGCCTGGTGGTCTGGATCGTGCCGTTCATGGCCAGCACGCCCGCCGGATAGCAGGCCGCCGGGTCGTTGTTCGCGAGCGAGCCGCCGATGGTGCCCAGCGCGCGCACCTGCCGGTCGCCGATGCCGCCGGCCAGTTCCGCCAGCGCGGGGATCGCGGACTTCACGTCCGCGCTGGCCGCCACGTCGGCATGGCGCGTCATGGCGCCGATCACGAGCGCGTTGCCCTCGCGGCGGATGCCCGCCAGCTCGGCGATCGCGCCCAGGTCGACCAGCGTCTCGGGATTGGCGAGCCGCAGCTTCATCGACGCCAGCAGCGTCTGGCCGCCGGCCAGCACGCGGGCGCCGCCGGCCTGCGCCGCGCGCTGCGCGTCGGCCAGGGAGGAAGGACGTTCGAAGGTGAATGCATACATGGTTCGTCTCCTTCAGGCCTTCGCAGCCTGGATCGCCTGCCACACGCGGCTGGGCGTGGCGGGCATGTCGAGGTCCTTCACGCCCAGGTCCTTGAGCGCGTCGAGCACGGCGTTCATCACCGCCGGCGGCGAGCCGATGGCGCCGGCCTCGCCGCAGCCCTTGGTGCCCAGCGGGTTGTGCGTGCAGGGCGTGCAGACGGTGTCGAGCGTGAACTTCGGGAAGTCGTCGGCGCGCGGCATCGCATAGTCCATGAACGAGCCGGTCAGCAGCTGCCCGCTTTCCTTGTCGTACACGCACTGCTCCAGCAGCGCCTGGCCCAGGCCCTGCACGACGCCGCCGTGCACCTGGCCCTCGACGATCATCGGGTTGATGATGGTGCCGAAGTCGTCCACCGCCGTGAAGCGGTCCACCCGCACCTGGCCGGTGGCCGGGTCGACTTCCACCTCGCAGATGTAGGTGCCGGCCGGGAAGGTGAAGTTGGTCGGGTCGTAGAAGGCCGTCTCGTTCAGCCCGGGCTCCAGCTTGTCCAGCGGGTAGTTGTGCGGCACGTAGGCCGTCAGCGCCACCTGCCCGAAGGTCACCTTCTTGTCGGTGCCCTTGATGCGGAACTCGCCGTCGCTGAACTCGACGTCGCCCTCGCCGGACTCCATCAGGTGCGCGGCGATCTTCTTGGCCTTGGTCTCGATCTTGTCGAGCGCCCGCATGATCGCGGCGCCGCCGACCGAGATGGAGCGCGAGCCGTAGGTGCCCATGCCGAAGGGGATGCGGCCGGTGTCGCCGTGCACCACGTCGACGTTCTCCACCGGGATGCCCAGGCGCGCCGCGACGACCTGCGCGAAGGTGGTCTCGTGGCCCTGGCCATGGCTGTGGGCGCCGGTGAACACCGTGACGCTGCCGGTCGGGTGCACGCGGACCTCGCCGCACTCGAACAGGCCGGCCCGGGCGCCCAGCGCGCCGGCGATGTTGGAGGGCGCGATGCCGCAGGCCTCGATGTAGCTGCTGTAGCCGATGCCGCGCTTGAGCCCCTTGGCCTCGCTCGCCTTGCGGCGCTGCTCGAAGCCCTTCACGTCGGCCAGCGCGTTCGCCTTGAAGAGGGCGCCGTGGTAGTCACCGGTGTCGTACTGCAGCGCGACGGGCGTCTGGTACGGGAACTTGCTGATGAAGTTGCGCTCGCGGATCTCGTCCTGCGGGATGCCCAGCTCCCAGGCGCAGCGCGTGACCAGCCGCTCCAGCAGGTAGGTGGCTTCGGGGCGCCCCGCCCCCCGGTACGCGTCGACCGGCGCCGTGTTGGTGAACCAGGCGTCCACCTCCACGTAGATCTGCGGCGTCGTGTACTGGCCGGCCAGCAGCGTGGCGTACAGGATGGTCGGCACCGCCGTCGCGAAGGTCGAGAGGTACGCGCCCAGGTTCGCGTCGGTGTGCACGCGCAGGGCCAGGAACTTGCCCTGGCTGTCCAGCGCCATCTCGGCGTGGGTGACATGGTCGCGGCCGTGCGCGTCGCACAGGAAGGCTTCGCTGCGCTCGGCCGTCCACTTGATCGCGCAATTGAGCTGCTTCGCGGCCCAGGTGAGCGCCACGTCCTCGGCGTACAGGTAGATCTTGGAGCCGAAGCCGCCGCCCACGTCGGGCGCGATCACGCGCACCTTGTGCTCGGGCAGGCCCAGGACGAAGGCCGTCATCAGCAGCCGCTCGACGTGCGGGTTCTGGTTGGCGACGTAGAGCGTGTACTCGTCGGTCGCGCGGCTGTAGGCGCCGATGGCGCTGCGCGGCTCGATCGGGTTGGGCACCAGGCGGTTGTTGGTGAGGTCCAGCTTCGTGACGTGCGCCGCCTTGGCGAACACCGCGTCCACCGCCGCCTTGTCGCCGATCGCCCACTTGTAGCAGCGGTTGTCCGGCGCGATGTCGTGCAGGGCCGTCGCATGGGCGGCATCGCGCACGTCCACCACGGCCGGCAGCACGTCGTACTCGACCTCCACGGCCTCGGCCGCGTTGCGCGCCTGCTCCACGGTGTCGGCCACGACCATGGCGACGTGGTCGCCGACGTAGCGCACCTTGTCCTGCGCCAGCACGGGATGCGGCGGCTCCTTCATGGGCGTGCCGTCGGTGCTGGTGATCAGCCAGCCGCAGGGCAGGCCGTTGACCTTGCCCGCGATGTCCTGGCCGGTGAAGATGCGCGCCACGCCCGGCATGGCCTCGGCGCGGGACGTGTCGATGCGGCGGATCGTCGCGTGCGCGTGCGGCGAGCGCACGAACACCGCGTAGCGCTGGTTCGCCAGGTTGATGTCGTCGGTGTACTGGCCGTTGCCGGTCAGGAAGCGGTAGTCCTCCTTGCGGCGGACGGCCTCGCCGATGTGCGGCAGCTTCGCGAAAGTGTCGTTGGCACCCATGGCGTTCTCCTCACGGCTTGGCGGCCATCGCGGCAGCGCCCTGCTGCACGGCCTTGACGATGTTCTGGTAGCCCGTGCAGCGGCACAGGTTCCCGTCGAGCTGTTCCCGGATCTGCTGCTCGCTCGCGTTCGGCATGCGCTGGCACAGGTCGACCGCGCTCATGACCATGCCGGGCGTGCAGAAGCCGCATTGCAGGCCGTGGCATTCCTTGAAGGCCGCCTGCATGGGGTGCATCGTGCCGTCGGCCGCGGCCAGCCCTTCGATGGTGGTGATCTCGGCGCCGGGGTGCTGGACGGCGAGCGTGTTGCAGGACTTGATGGCGCGGCCGTTCACCATGACCGTGCACGCACCGCACTGGGCCGTGTCGCAGCCGACGTGGGTGCCCGTCAGTTTCAGGTGTTCGCGCAGCGCGGTGACCAGCAGCGTGTTGGGCGCGACGTCGACGCTCGCCGCCTTCCCGTTGACCTTGAGTGATACCAGCATGTCGTGCCTCTCCGTGAGTGGGTCGGGGGAGGGTCATTGTTGAATTCGTCCCCGCGCACCTCCCTAGGCGAAACCCTAGGTGGCGCGGCCACTGGCGGGAAATTCTCAAAATGGAACAATGCAGGCATGAGCTTCGCCGCCGCCACCGCCGCGCAGGATCGCCTGCTGCAGATCGCGCAGGCCCGCCGGGCCGTGATGGAGGAGGGGCGTTCGCTCACGGATGTGCTGGTCTCCCACTGGTACGAGGGCGCATGGATCGAGCGCTCCTGGCGCCGCTGCCTGGAAAGCGGCCGGCGACCGCAGGAACGCGTGGCCTTCGACCTCGTGCCCGAGCAGCACATGCGGCGCACGGCCGAGGCCAACCACGTGCTGGTGGGCGCGGCCCGGCCGGTGCTGCAGCAGCTGGGCCATGCGATCGCGAGCACGCGCTACTTCGCGATCCTCACCAACGAGGACGGCGTGGTGGTCGACGCGCACGGCCCCATCGACCGCGGCGACCGGCGCGCCTCTCTGATCACGCGGGTCGGCGTGGATCTCTCGGAACGCAGCGTCGGCACCACCGCGATCGGCGCGGCGCTGGCGGAGCTGCAGCCGGTCTGGCTGCATCGCGGCGAGCACTTCTTCGACGACACCGGCTGCTACAGCTGCGCGGGCGCGCCGTTGTTCGGCCCGGACGGGCGCTGCGTCGGCATGCTGGACCTGACCGGCATCGACACCGCGGAGCGGCCCGAGCTGAAGCACCTCGTCGCGCAGGCGGCGCGCAGCATCGAGAACGCGCTCGCGTTGACCCGGCCGCACCGGCTGGTGCTGCGATTGAACTGGCCCGGCCGCCTGCTCGGCGACGATGACGACGCCCTGCTCTGCCTGGATGCCGACGGCTGGGTGACCGGCAGCAACAGCGCGGCGCGCCAGATGCTCTCCGGCCTGGCGCACGCCGCGCAGGCGCCGGTGCATTGCAGCGAACTGTTCGCGCAGCCCTGGGAGCCGCTGTTCGACCGGGCGCGGCGGCAGGACCAGGTGCCGGTGGACCTGCCCCTGTGGTCCGGGCTGCACCTCGCCTGCCTGGTGCAGCCGGCCGGCGAAGCGCACGCCGGCGCGCAGCCGCGCCCGCCGCTGCGGGACGTCGAGATCGCGCTGATCCGCCAGGCGGTGCACGAGGCGCGCGGCAACGTCATGGAAGCCGCGCGGGCGCTGGGCATCAGCCGCGCGACGGTGTACCGGAAGCTGGCGCAGAAGGGCAAGTGATCCTGCGCCGTCTTCTCCTCGGCCTCGCGCTCTTCGCCGCCATCGCCGCCCACGCCGGCGAGGTGCAGGTCGCGGCCGCCGCGAACCTGGGCCCCGCCATCCAGCAGCTCGCGTCGGCCTTCCGGCGCGCCACCGGCCACCAGGCCGTCGTCGCGCTCGCTTCCACCGGCAAGTTCTACGCGCAGGTGCGCAACGGCGCGCCCTTCGAGGTGCTGCTGGCGGCCGACGAGGAGACGCCGCGCCGGATGGAGGCCGAGGGGCTGGCGGTCGCGGACTCGCGCTTCACCTATGCGACGGGGCGGCTGGTGCTGTGGAGCGCGCAGGCGGGCGTGGTCGACGACGAGGGCGCGATCCTGCGCCGCGCACCGCGCGGCAAGCTGGCCATCGCCGATCCGCGGCTCGCGCCCTACGGCGCCGCGGCGATCGCGACGCTGCAGAAGCTCGGCGTGCTCGCCGCCTGGGAGCCGCAACTGGTGCAGGGCGAGAACATCGCGCAGGCCTACCAGTACGTCGCCACGGGCAATGCCACCCTCGGCTTCGTGGCGCTTTCGCAGCTGATGGCCGCCAAGGGCTCGCGCTGGATCGTGCCGGAGACCCTGCACCCGCCGCTGAAGCAGGACGCCGTGCTGCTGCGGCACGGGGCGGGCAATCCCGCCGCCACCGCCTTCCTCGCCTGGCTGCGCGGCGATGCGGCGCGCGCCATCCTGCGCCGCGCGGGCTACGCCGCCTGATGGCGATGCCGTTCAGCCCCGGCGACCTGCAGGCGATCTGGCTCACCTTCCGGCTGGCGCTGGCCACTACCGTGCTCCTGCTGCTGCTCGCGACACCGCTCGCGTGGTGGCTCGCGCGCACGCATTCGCGCTGGCGGGCGCCGGTCGCCGCGCTCGTGGCGCTGCCGCTGGTGCTGCCCCCCACGGTGCTGGGCTTCTACCTGCTCGTCGTGTTCGGGCCGCTCGGCTGGGGCGGGCAGCTGACGCAGGCCCTGGGCCTCGGGCTGCTGCCCTTCACCTTCGGCGGCCTGCTGCTCGGGTCCATCCTCTACTCGCTGCCCTTCGCCGTGCAGCCGCTCGCCAATGCGTTCGAGGCCGTCGGCCGGCGGCCGCTGGAAGTGGCGGCGACCCTGCGCGCCGGCCCGCTCGCCACCTTCTTCGAGGTGGTGCTGCCGCTCGCGCGCGCCGGCATCGTGCAGGCGGCCGTCCTCAGCTTCGCCCACACCGTCGGCGAGTTCGGCGTGGTGCTGATGATCGGCGGCAACATTCCCGAGCGCACCCGCGTCGTCTCGACGCAGATCTACGGGCACGTCGAGGCGCTGGAATACACGCAGGCGCACGCGCTGTCCGCCGGCATGGTGGTCTTCTCCTTCGTGGTGCTGCTGGCGCTGGCCCGCCTGAACCGCCGCAGCACGCGGGTGGTCGGATGAGCGCGGAGACGATCGCGCTGCGCATGCGGCTGCCGCGCGGCAGCTTCGTGCTGGACGTGGACCTGCTGTTGCCCGCGCGCGGCATCAGCGCGATCTTCGGGCCCTCCGGCTCGGGCAAGACGACGCTGCTGCGCTGCGTGGCCGGCCTGGAGCGGCCGCAGCAGGCGCGCATCGTCGTCGCCGGCGAGACCTGGGCCGACGGCGAGCGCGGCGTGCACCTGCCCACGCACCGGCGGCCGCTCGGCTACGTGTTCCAGGAAGCGAGCCTGTTCGACCACCTGGACGTGCAGGGCAACCTGCGCTTCGGCCAGCGGCATGCGCGCAGCGCGGCGCCGCTCGACGACCTGTTGCGCCTGCTCGGCATCGAGGCGCTGCTGCACCGCCGCCCCCACGAGCTCTCGGGCGGCGAGCGCCAGCGCGTCGCGATCGCCCGCGCGCTGGCGACGCAGCCGCGCATCCTGCTGCTGGACGAGCCGCTGGCCGCCCTCGACCAGCAGCGCAAGCGCGAGATCCTGCCCTGGCTGGAGCGCCTGCGCGACGAGCTGCGCATCCCCATGCTGTACGTCACGCACTCGGGCGACGAGGTCGCCCGCCTCGCGGATCACCTCGTGCTGCTGGAGGAAGGCCGGGTGCGCGCCTCCGGGCCGCTGGCGGAAACGCTGGCGCGGACCGACCTGCCGGCCGTGCCGGGCGAGGAAGCCGGCGTGCTGCTGCACGGCACGGTGGCCGAGCGCGACGCGCGCTGGCACCTCGCGCAGGTCCGTTTCGCCGGCGGCGCCCTGTGGCTGGCGGATGCGGGGCTCTCCGAGGGCCAGGCGGTGCGCGTGCGCGTGCTCGCCCGCGACGTCAGCCTGGCGGCGTCAGCGCCGGAACGCAGCAGCATCCAGAACGCCCTGCCCTGCACCGTGCGCGCCATCGCGCCGGGCGCCCACCCCTCGCAGGCGCTCGTGCAGCTGGCCTGCGGCGACGCCTTGCTGCTCGCGCGGGTGACGGCGCGCGCCGTTCATGCGCTCGAGCTGTCCGAGGGCGCCAGCGTCTGGGCGCAGATCAAGTCGGCCGCGCTCGTCTCCTGACGTGTTGCGGCGCGGCCCCTCCATGTCATTGCGGGCTTGACCCGCAATCCACTGCATGCGTGGTGCCACGCCGCCATGGATCCCGGGTCAAGCCCGGGATGACAAATTCGCCGTCATTGGTTCGCGTTCGGGAAGAACAACTGCTCCCCCCCGATCCTGTACGCCGCGATCGCCCCCTGCCCCGCCGGCGAGATCACCCAGTCCACGAACTTCTGCGCCTCCGCCGCCTTCACGTGCGGAAACTTCTTCGGGCTCACCACCATCACGCCGTACTGGTTGAACAGGCGCCTGTCGCCCTCCACCAGCACCTTCAGCTCGCCGCGGTTGTGGAAGTTCAGCCACGTGCCGCGGTCGGTGATCGCGTAGGCGTTGGCCGAAGACGCGATGTTCAGCGCCGGGCCCATGCCGCAGCCGCATTCCCTGTAGCCGCTGCCCTTGTCGCCGCCGGCCAGCTTCCAGTAGCGCAGCTCCGCCGCGTTGGTGCCGCTCTTGTCGCCGCGCGAGATGAACTGCGCGTCGTGCACCGCGAGCTTCTTCAGCGCCGCGACGATGTCCTTGCCGGCCACGCCGGCCGGATCGGCCCTGGGGCCCACCAGCACGAAGTCGTTGTACATGACCGGGTAGCGCTTCTCCGCATAACCCTCGCCGACGAACTTCTCCTCCGCCACCTGGTCGTGCACGAACAGCACGTCGGCGTCGCCGCGCCTGGCCATGTCGATCGCCTGGCCGGTGCCCACGGCCACGACCTTCACGTCGATGCCGGTCGCGGCCTTGAAGGCGGGCAGCAGGTGCCCGAACAGGCCGGACTGCTCCGTGGACGTGGTGGACGCCATCACGATGGATTGCGCGAAGGCGCCGGCGGCGCCGGCCAACGCGAGCAGGCCCATGCAGAGCCGGTGGCGGAACTTCATCCCAGTTCTCCCTTGACGAACAGCGCGGCCTCGCGCGAGGTTTCCCCGAGCGGGCCCTGGAAGAAGGCCTGCACGGGCAGGTCCGCGAGGATGCGGCCCTGCTCCATGTAGACCACGCGCGTGGCCAGGCGCTTGACCTGGCCGAGGTTGTGGCTGGCGAACACCAGCGTCATGCCGGCGTCGGCGAACTCCTCCATCAGCGCCTCGACCTCGCGCTTGGCGTGCGGGTCCAGGCTGGCCGTGGGCTCGTCGAGCAGCAGCACGTGCGGCCGCAGCGCCCAGGCGCGCGCCAGCGCCATGCGCTGCAGCTGCCCGCCCGAGAGCGTGCGCGCGTTGCGCAGCGCCACCGAGGCGAGGCCGACGCGAGCCAGCGCCTGCAGCGCCTGCTCCCTGGCCTCGCGCCAGGAGGTGCCGAGCAGCCAGGGCCCCAGCGCCACGTTGGTGGCGGCGGACAGGCGCAGCGCGAACGGCCGCTGGAACAGCATGGCCTGGCGCATGCCGCCGTCGCGCAGCACCGAGCCGGCGCCCGGTTTCAGCAGCCCATGCAGCACCCGCAGCAGCGTGCTCTTGCCGCTGCCGTTGGCGCCGATCAGGGCGACGCGCTCGCCGGCGGCGATGCGCAGGTCGATCCCGCGCAGCGCCGCGACCGATCCGAAACGCAGGTCCACACCCTTCAGTTGCACCCAGCCGCTCATCCCGTGGCTCCCGCGAGCACCACACCCTCCGCATGCGCGCCGCGCCACCGCGCGACGAGCGCGATCGCCGCGTTCAGCACCAGCACGATCCCCAGCAGCAGCAGGCCCAGCGCCAGGGCCAGGGGCAGGTCGCCCTTGCTCGTTTCCAGCGCGATGGCCGTGGTCATCACCCGCGTGAAGCCTTCGATGTTGCCGCCAACGATCATCACCGCGCCCACTTCCGAGATCGCGCGGCCGAAGCAGGTGAGCAGCACCGTGAGCAGCGCGTAGCGCTCGTCGAAGGCGAGCAGCAGGCTGCGCAAGGCGCCGCCGGCGCCCAGCGACTGCAGTTGCTCGCCGTTGGCGCGGTCGGCGTCCTCCACGACCTGGCGCGTGAGCACGGTGCACACGGGCAGGACCAGCAGCACCTGGGCCACGACCATGGCGGGAAAGGAGAACAGCCAGCCCAGGAAGCCGAAGGGCCCCGAGCGGGAAAGCAGCAGGTAGACGACCAGGCCCACCACCACCGAGGGCACCGCGAGGAAGGTGTTGAGCACCGTGATCAGCGCCCCGCGCGCGGGAAAGCGCGCGACGGCCAGCCAGCCGCCCAGCACGAGGCCCAGCACGCAGCCGATCACCGTGGCCGTGGCGCTCACGGAGACCGAGCGGCCGACGATGGAATACAGGAGGGGGTCCGCGTCCGCCACCAGCCGCAGGGCGCGCGCGAAGCTCTCCTGGAAGGTGTTCATGGCGGGCGATCCTATGCGCTCGCGCGCGGGCGCGCCCTCGGGTGTTGCGAGCTATGAAGGCGCGTGCATAGCCACGACCTTGCGCAGGAGTTCCTCGATCGCGGCCAGCGTGAGCGGCTTGACCAGGTGCTCTTCGAAACCGGCGGCGAGCGCCCGCTCGCGATCCTGCGGGGAACCATAGCCGGTGAGCGCCACGAGCCGCGCCTCCAGCCCGGCGGCCTGGCGCAGGCGGCGCGCCGTTTCGTATCCGTCCATGCCCGGCAGGCCGATGTCGAGCAGGACCAGGTGCGGCTCGAAGGCCGGCGCCATTTCCGTGGCCCGCGGGCCGTCGTGGGCGATGCGCACGTCGGCACCGAGGCGTCCGATCAATGCGGCGATGGTTTCGGCGGCGTCCTTGTTGTCGTCGACGACCAGCACCCGCGGCCGCGCGCCCTGCGCGAGGATGGGGCCGGCCGGCGGGGCCGGGGCGGGTGCCGCTCCCGGCGCGCGGGTGCCGTGGACGACGTGCAGGAGCGGCAGGCTGATGGTGAAGGTGCTGCCTTGCCCGGGGCCGCGGCTGTAGGCCGAGGCGCGGCCGCCATGCAGTTCCACCAGCCGGCGCACCAGCGTGAGGCCGATGCCCAGCCCGCCCACCCGATGGTCCTGCCGTGGCGCGACCCGGGTGAACATGTCGAACACGCGCGCCAGCATGTCCTGCGGGATCCCGATGCCGGTGTCCTGCACCACGACCGAGACCCGGTGCTGGTCAGGCACGATCGACAGGGTGATGCGGCCGCCCGGGTCCGTGTACCGGGCGGCATTCTCGAGGAGGTTCGCGAAGACCTGGGTCAGCCGGACCCGGTCCGCGCTCACCTGCACCGGCCGCGCCGGCGTGCGCACCAGCGCGTGGCGGCGCTCCTCCAGCAGCGGAAGCGCCGCCTGGACCGCATCGTCCAGGACGTCCTGCAGCAGCACCTGCTCGCGCCTCAGCGCGATCAAGCCGCGGCTCACGCGCGAGACGTCCAGCAGGTCGTCCACCAGCCGCGTGAGCTGCTGCAGCTGGCGCGTCATGACGTCCAGCTGGCGCATGGTGACCGCGCGCTCGAGATCGCCGAAGCGCAGCAGTTCCACGGAGTGGACCAGCGGCGCCAGCGGATTGCGCAGCTCGTGCGACAGCATCGCGAGGAATTCGTCCTTGCGCTCGTGCTCCTGTCGCAGCTGCAGGTTCAGTTCCGCCGAGGCCGCGCGCGCGCGGTCCAGCGCCCGTGCGAGCTCGTGCGCCTGCGCGGCGGCGCCGCGCGCTTCCATGGCTTCGGCGCGCTCGAGGCGCAGTGCTTCCTGCGCCACCAGCACGGCGGACAGCAGCGGCAGCTCCCGCTCGACTTGCGCCAGCAGCCCGGCGTCCGGCGGCCCGCCGAGGAGGACCAGCGCGGCGCCGCCGCGCACGATGGCCTGCGCGGCGACCTCCTCCCCCGGCCCCAGGTCCACGGTGCCGGCCGGCTCGGACGCGACGAGGCAGCGGCGCAGGAACTCGCGCCAGCGGGGCCCGCCGGCAAGCGTCTTGGGCATCCCGCAAGCGGGCAGCATGACGTCGAGCTGCGGGTCCTTCACGTACAGCAGGACCGCGGCGACCCCGAGGGCCTCGGCCAGTGCCTGCGCGGCACTCGCCCGCTCGCCGGGGCTCGCCAGCGCGTGCAGCAGGGGTTCGGCGCGAGGTGCCCCCGCGCTCACTCCGGCAGGACGCACACGACGGCCGTGCAGTTGTGGAAGCCGTTGAACTGGCCTTCCGCGCGGGCGATCTGCCCGTAGGTGTTGCAGCCGACGAAGCCGGCGGGGGCGAGCAGGCGGGCGCAGCCATCGAGCTCGGTTTCGAATTCGGGTCCGAGGCGCAGCCGGGTGGCGACGCAGTCGAACACGAAGGCCGCGGCCGGTGCGGCGCCGGCCAGCCCGCGCAATGCCTCGCCGGTCGCCTGGCGCGCGGCCAGGGCCGCCGAAGACGCCGAGGACTTCATGATGTGGACCACCGCGCCCTCGGGCACTGCCGCCGCGCACAGGATCGCACCGTCGTCTTCCACGCTGAGCGGCACCCGCAGCCGGTACGCCTCGCCGCTGCGGATCCCGATCACGTTGTGCAGGAAATAAGGCAGGGGATCCTTCAGGTTCAAGCGCTGTCCGGCGCGCTCGGCGTGCTCCTGGAAGGCATGCACGGCCGGACTTCCGTTGAGGCCCACGAGGCGGTTGCCCACGGACTCCGTGACGCGCATGCCCGGGCCCGCGGGCTCCCAGCCGTGCGCGACACCGACGCCCACCGGCCGGGCCGACAGGATTTCCAGCGCCACGACGGCATCCGTGTGCGGGGTGCGGCCGGCGAACACGTGGGTCTGCTGGAAGCGGCCGTCGTCGCCCGCGCCGCCGCCGAAGAACGTGTAGTTGCCGGCGGTGCGCAGCGTCAGCTCCTCCACCAGCGGATCGGTGTGGCCGGCGAGCGCGTCCGTCATCACGAGCGCGCTGCGATACGGCAGGGACGCGCCTTCGACGCCGCGGAACCCCTGCACGACCTGCGCCGCCGCGGTGCGGGCGTCGCCGCTGACGCCCTTGCCCAGGCCGACGGAGAACAGCATGCTGTCCGAGCGCAGGCCCATGGCGCAGACACTGCCTTCCCGGCGGCTCCTCTGGGTGAACTCGCCGGCCGAGGATGCGCCGACGATCGTCTCCGTGCCGGCCTCCTCGGCCAGCCCCGCCAGCAGGGCGGCGTAATCGTGCTGCGCGGAAGCGAACACGGCCACGGCGTCGGCCGCGGTGCCGCGGAAGGCCTGGCGGATGGCTGCTCCGAGCGCGCGCCCGGCGCGCTCGCTGTCGGTTTCTTCGCTGATGGTGATGTGGGTCTCGGTCATGGTGGCTCCGCGGGGGGCCCTACTGTCGCGAATCTGCCCCCTTTGCGGTGTAGGACGCGGCCGCCATCCCGAAGGCGCGGTGTCCGGCACGACGTGCTCCATACTCGCCGCATGCGCCACGTCGAGCTCTCCTACGACTTCGCACCGCGCCGGCACGACGGCTGGGTGCGCAACGCGCTGGTGGACCTGCTGCACGCCGTCCAGGAACAGGGCTCGATCTCCGGGGCGGCCAAGGTGCTGGGCTTCTCCTACCGGCATGTCTGGGGCGAGCTGCGGCGCTGGGAAGTGAAGCTGGGCCACCCTCTGCTGGTCTGGGAGAAAGGCCAGCGCGCGCGCCTCGCGCCCCTGGGCGAGAAGCTGCTGTGGGCCGAGCGCCAGGCGCAGGCGCGGCTCGCGCCGCAGATCGAGGCGCTGCAGGCGGAGCTGGAGCGCGCCTTCGCCGTCGCCTTCGACGAGGCGGCGCAGGTGCTCACGCTGTTCGCCAGCCACGACGACGGCCTGACGCTGCTGCGCGGCTACGCGGCGCGGGAGGCGCAGCTGCACCTGGACGTGCGCTTCTGCGGCAGCGTGGACGCCATCGCGGCGCTCAACGCCGGCCGCTGCACGCTGGCGGGCTTCCACAGCTCGGAGCAGCCGGGCCTGGGCAGCCAGACGCAGCGGGCCTACCAGCCGCTGCTGCAGCCGGGCCGGCACAAGCTGATCGGCTTCGCCGAACGCAGCCAGGGCCTGATGGTGGCCGAGGGCAATCCCATGCGCCTGCGGTCCTTCGCCGACCTCGTGCGGCGCCAGGCGCGCTTCGTCAACCGGCGCCCGGGCAGCGGCACGCGGCTGCTGTGCGACGAGCTCCTGGAGCGCGAAGGCATCGCGGCTTCGGACCTCCCCGGCTACGACCGCGAGGAGCCCTCGCACGCGGCGGTGGCGCAGGCGGTGGCATCGGGCAGCGCCGACGCGGCCCTGGGGATCGAGGCGGCGGCGCGGGCGCGGGGGCTGGGCTTCGTGCCGCTGCTGCAGGAGCGGTACTACCTCGTGTGCCTGAAGGACGCGCTGGACGAACCGCCGATCGCGACGCTGCGGAAGATGTTGCAGGCGCAGGGGTGGCAGCGGGAACTGGCGGCGCTGGCGGGGTATGCGCCGTGGCGCAGCGGCGAGGTGTTAAGTCTCAAGGCGCAGTTGCCCTGGTGGAAGTTGCCGCCGAAGCGGTGAGTTCGGTGGGGTTCGCTCCGCTCACCGCCACCCTACGACCAGGATAGTTTGCTGGGGTTCGCCTGCGGCTCACCACCAGCCTACGGGAACCCTCCGCCCTCGTAGGCTGGTGGTGAGCGAAGCGAACCCCAGCTCTTCCCGTAGGGTGGCGCGGCTGCGGCCGCGGGCGGTGAGCGCAGCGAACCCCACCGTCTTCAAATCGCGCAAGTGCGGAACCCGAAAAACCCATCATCCCGCTCCGCCACCGCCCACGCCCGCGCCCTTGGATGCCGCATGCGCGAGCGGCTGGCGAAGGAGGCGCCGCGCAGCACGCGGGCCGTGCCGAACAAGGCCTGCGCATCCAGCTCCGCCTGCGGCGCCCACGCATCCGCGCGGAAGCCGGCGAAGGGGCGCAGCGTGCCGGCGGTCCATTCGCGCACGTCGCCCCAGCGGAAGCCGCGCCGCCCCGCCTGCAGCGCCGCGATCTCCCATTCGGCTTCGGTCGGCAGGCGGCGGCCCGCCCAGCGCGCCCAGGCGTCGGCTTCCCACCAGCTCGCGTGCATCACGGGCTGCGTCGCGCCCATGCGCGTAGGCTTGCCGAACACCGATTGCAGCACCGCGCCGCTGGCCACGCCGATCTGCTCCACGTGCCGCGGGCCGCGGCGGCCTTCGGCCGACTGGCGCTGCAGCCAGTCCCAGCCGCGCGGGTCCCACAGCTCGGGCCGGTCGTAGCCGCCGTCGGCGATGAACTCCACGTACTGCGACCAGGCGACGGGCTGCGCGTCGATCTCGAACTCCGGCACCTGCACCGGCTCGTGCCCGCGCTCGATGTCCAGCGCGAAGCTCGCATCGTCCGACCAGCCCAGGTGCCAGCGCGCCGCCGGCAGCAGCAGCGGCTCCCGCAGCGCCGCGCCCTGCGGCAGCACCAGCCCCAGGGGCGCGCCCACGGTCTGGGCGATCGTCACCAGTTCCTCGCCGCGGAGGTCCTCGTGGAACAGCGCCATGCGGAAGAAGTACAGCGCGTCGTCCTCGTCGGGCGCGTGCTCCAGCAGCTCCAGCGTCGTTTCGACCGTGTCCAGCAGGTAGGCGCGGATCGCCTCCGCGCCGGGCAGCGGCAGCGACCAGCGCGCCGCGTGCGGCGCGAGCCCCGGGTCGAACCACTGGTCCGCCTCGGGCTCCACGGAGGCGAGCCGCACGCCGTCCGCGGGGCAGCGGGGACCGAGCCCGCGCTGCGGGTTGCGGCCGATCCAGTACTCCGCGACCCAGGCCACGTGCCCCGCGAGCCACAGCGGCGGCACCGTTTCGTCGGAAGGCGGCACGCGCAGCGCGGGGCCCAGGCCCTGCTCCAGGCGCGCGAGCAGCTGCAGCGTGTAGTTGCGCGCGTCCATCAGGGCCAGCGACAGCTGCTCGCGGCTCGCGCGGCGCATGTCGGGCGTGTCGATGCTGGGGGATGTGGCGTTCATGACGAAGGATCTTAGAATTTCCTTCTTATATCCAACTCTAGCGGACAATCACGGGTTTTGCTCGGCCCCGAAGACGGAGAAAACAAGCATGCGCTTCCTACTCAGGCTCTCGAGCGCCATCGACTGGCTGAACGCACAGGTGGGCAGGTGGGTGATCTGGCTGATCCTCGGCTCCACCGTCATCAGCGGCGTCAACGCGATGGTGCGCAAGGCCTTCAACACCAGTTCCAACGCCTACCTCGAGGTGCAGTGGTACCTGTTCGCGGCGGCCTTCCTGCTCGCGTCGGGCTTCACGCTGCTGCACGGCGAGCACGTCCGGATCGACGTGGTGTCCAGCCGGCTGTCCAAGCGCAAGCGCATCTGGATCGACGTGATCGGCTTCGCCTTCTTCCTCACGCCCATGTGCCTGGTGATCCTGTACTTCGCCATCCCCTTCTTCCTGCAAGGCTTCCACTCGGGCGAGATGTCCAACAACGCCGGCGGCCTGATCCGCTGGCCGGTGTACCTGATGATGCCCATCGGCTTCGTGCTCCTGCTCCTGCAGGGCCTCTCGGAGCTGGTCAAGCGCATCGCCTTCCTGCGCGGGCTGATCCCGGACCCGACCGAGAAGGTGCAGATGCGCAGCGCCGAGGAGGAGCTGGCCGAGGAGATCCGCCGCCAGGCCGAACGCGCCGGCAAGGCCTGACGCGGAGCACGCCATGACCCAGTTCATCGCCCAAAACCTCGCCCCGATCATGTTCGTGGGCCTGATCTGCTTCCTGCTGTTCGGATTCCCGGTGGCCTTCAGCCTCGGCGCCTGCGGCCTGTTCTTCGGCTTCATCGGCATCGAGATGGGCGTGCTGCCCGAGTCGCTGCTGCAGGCGCTGCCGCTGCGGATCTTCGGCATCATGCAGAACGACACGCTGCTGGCCGTCCCCTTCTTCACGCTCATGGGCCTGATCCTGGAGCGCAGCGGCATGGCCGAGGACCTGCTGGACACCATCGGGCAGCTGTTCGGCCCGGTGCGCGGCGGCCTGGCCCTGGCCGTGGTGTTCGTCGGCGCGCTGCTGGCCGCCACCACCGGCGTGGTCGCCGCCTCGGTGATCTCGATGGGCCTGATCTCGCTGCCCATCATGCTGCGCTACGGCTACGACCGGCGCCTGGCCACCGGCGTGATCGCCGCCTCGGGCACGCTGGCGCAGATCATCCCGCCCTCGCTGGTGCTGATCGTCCTGGCCGACCAGCTCGGTCGCAGCGTCGGCGACATGTACAAGGGCGCCTTCATCCCCGGCTTCATGCTCATGGGCATCTATGCGGCCTACGTCATCGGCTGCGCGATCTTCAAGCCGTCCTGGGCCCCGGCCCTGCCGCTGGAGGCGCGCACGATCCGCGAGGACAACGGCAAGGCCGGCCTGACCTCGCTGTTCGTGCTGACGGTGATCTCCGTCATCGCGGCCGTCACGCTGGGCGAGCACTGGGCGAACGTCGTCAGCTGGTGGAAGGGCACGGAAGTCACCTCGGTGCCGACCGACGAGACCATCGTCGTCTCGCTGTGCGCCGGCGTGCTGCTGGCCTTCCTGGTCGCCGTGGTCAACAACGTCACCCGCATGGGCCTGCTGTCGCGGATGGCCGAGCGCGTGACCTTCGTGCTGATCCCGCCGCTGCTGCTGATCTTCCTGGTGCTGGGCACGATCTTCCTGGGCATCGCCACGCCCACCGAAGGCGGCGCCATGGGGGCGCTGGGCGCCTTCGTCATGGCGGTCGCGCGCCGGCGCCTGTCGTTCTCGCTGCTGAAGCAGGCGCTGACCACCACGACCAAGCTGTCGTCCTTCGTGGTCTTCATCCTGATCGGCTCCACGGTGTTCAGCCTGACCTTCCAGGGGGTGGACGGCCCGCGCTGGGTGGAGCACCTGCTCACCAGCGTGCCGGGCGGCCCGACGGGCTTCCTGATCGTGGTGAACATCCTGATCTTCTTCCTGGCCTTCTTCCTGGACTTCTTCGAGCTGTCCTTCATCGTGGTGCCGCTGCTGGCGCCCGTGGCGGAGAAGCTGGGGATCGACCTGATCTGGTTCGGCGTGCTGCTGGGCGTGAACATGCAGACCTCGTTCATGCACCCGCCCTTCGGCTTCGCGCTGTTCTACCTGCGCAGCGTCGCGCCGGACAAGGAGTACATCGACAAGGTCACGCACAAGCCGGTGGCGCCGATCTCGACGATGCAGATCTACTGGGGCGCCGTGCCCTTCGTGATCATCCAGGTCGTCATGGTGAGCCTGATCATCGCCTTCCCGCAGATCGTGGCGCACGACAAGGCGCTGAACATCGACCTCGACAAGGTGAAGATCGAGATGCCCATCGAGATGCCGAACTTCGGCCCGCCGGTGGACCCGTTCGCGCCCCCGCCCAACCTGCAGCCGGGCCCGACGCCCGACGCCGGCGCCATGCCGGTACCGGAGCCGATGCCGTCGGCCTCGGACGAGCAGAAGGCGATGGACGAGTTGTTCAAGCAGAAGTGAAAAGGGGCCCGTTGGGCCCCTTCTGCTGCACTGCTGTCCGGAAACCCTTCGGGTCACCGAAATAACCCCGGCTGAAGCGCGTCGTGGATCGCCTGTCGGTGTCG